>NZ_JAXIVS010000013.1 GCF_034259325.1 Hyalangium ruber
GCTGCGCTTCCTGACGGAACTGCTCCAATTCCTTCTCCAACTCCATGGACCACCTCCCTGGCGTGTGGCCAAGGGAGGTCTCATGAGAGGCCGGAGCCCGTCACGACGGGGCACGGCGAGGTCTTACACTTTGACCGGGCCGAGCCATTGATCCAACGCGGGCTCGCCATTCGGGAGGCGGCCCTGGGCCCGAACCATCCCGATGTCGCCCAGTCCCTCAACAACTTCGCTCTCCTTTACGCGTACCAGGGGATGTATGAACGGGCTGAGCCGCTCCATCTGCGCGCGCTCGCCATTCGGGAGGCGGCCCTGGGCCCGAACCATCCCGACGTTGCCCAGTCCCTCAACAACCTCGCTCTTCTTTACGAGGACCAGGGATTGGACAGCCAGGTCAAGCCGCTCTACGAGCGCGCGCTCGCCATTCGGGAGGCGGCCTTGGGCAAGCACCATCCCTTGGTCGCCGCCTCGCTCAACAACCTTGCCGCTCTGTACCAGAAGCAGGGGTTGTACGGGCAGGCCGAGCCGCTCTACGAGCGCGCGCTCACCATCAATGAAACGGTTTTCGGCAAGGACCACCCCAGCATCGCCACCTTGGTGAACAACCTGGCCCTCATCTACGTGGAGCAGGGGATGTATGAGCGGGCCCAACCGCTCTACGAGCGCGCGCTCGCCATTCGGGAAGCAGCCCTGGGCCCGAACCATCCCGAAGTCGCCGCCTTGCTCAACAACCTCGCGATCCTCTACTGGACGCAGGGGATGTACGGCCAGGCCGAGCCGCTCTACCAGCGCGCACTCGCCATTCGGGAAGCAGCCTTGGGCAAGAACCATCCCGACGTCGCCCAATCGCTTAACAACCTCGCCATCGTCTACGCGGATCAGGGGATGTACGCGCGGGCCCAGCCGCTCTACGAGCGCGCTCTCGCCATCAAGGAAACAGCCCTGGGCAAGCACCACCCCACCGTTGCTACCTCGCTCAACAGCCTCGCCCTCCTCTACGGGGTGCAGGGGATGTACGAGCGGGCCGCGCCGCTCCATCTGCGCGCGCTCGCCATTCGGGAGGCGACCCTGGGCCCGAACCATCCCGAGGTTGCCAAGGCGCTCAACAACCTCGCCATACACAAGCTGGCCCAGCATCGCCTCGGCGAGGCCATTCCGCTGTTGACGCGTGCCTTCGCCATCTCCGAGCAGCGCCTACGCCAGGAGGCGCTCGACTTCTCAGAGGAGCGCCTGGCCAGCTTTCTCCACCTTGTGCGCACCGACGAGGAGCGCCTCTATGCGCTGGTGCGGGCTCACCCCGACAACACCCGTGTGAGGCGGCTGGCCCTGAGCGCCGCCCTGCTGCTCAAAGGCCGCTCCCTGGAGGAGACGACCGACATCTCCCGTGCTGTCTACCGGAGCCTGGGCCCTGAGGAGCGCGAGACCTTCGAGCGGTTGCGCGGGCTGCGCACCCAACGGGCCAAGCTGTCGCTTCAGGGCCCTGGTGCGCTCTCATCGGCTGCCTACCAACGGCAGCTCAAGGAACTCGCCAAGCAGGGTGACGCCCTCGAAGCGGGCCTGGCCAGACGCTCCGCACCTCTGCGCGCGCTGTCCGCGCTGCCGCCTCCAGCCGAGATTGTCGAGCGTGTCGCCAAGGCCCTGCCCAGGGATGGCGCCCTCATTGAGTTCATCGCCTATGAGGACCGCCCGCTGGAGCCCAAACCCGGCACACCCGAGTCACAGTTCGGGGGACAGCTGCGCTACCTGGCGCTGGTGCTCCTGCCTGACGCGACCATCCGTGTCCGAGATCTGGGCCCTGCCGAGCCGATGGACGTGGCCGCCACTCGGCTGCGAGACGCGCTGGCCAACCAGGACTTCGCCTTCCAACCCCACGCTCAGGCGCTTTACCAGCTGGCGTTCCAACCCCTGCTTCCGTTGTTGGGAACGACTCGCCGCCTCTTTCTCTCGGCGGATGGGCAGCTGGCACTGGTGCCCTTCGCGGCCCTGCACGACGGCCGCCAATTCCTCGTGGAGACCTTTGACTTCAGCTACCTCACCTCCGGCAAGGACCTGCTGCCTCGCCCCCAGGAGACGGTCCCCGCGGCCTCCGTGGTCGTCCTGGCCGACCCGGACTTCAGCGGTCCGCTTCAGGCACCCGCTCCCCCCCAGCAAGAGCCCTCAACGCGTGCCGAGCGCTCCGCCTCGGTCGAGCGCTTCTTCTCCACGCTGAGCGAGGCCCCAGCGCAGCGAGCCTGGGCCACGGCTTCATTGCCCGGCACGCGCCAGGAGGCCGAGGCCATCCAGCGCCTGCTGCCACAGGCCCAGCTCTTCCTGGGCCCAGAGGCCACCAAGGAGCGGCTGTTGAGCCTGCCATCCCCCGGCATCTTGCACCTGGCCACCCATGGCTTCTTCTTGAAGGACGCCTCGGCTGCGCCTCGCAAGCGTGGCGTCGGCCACTTCGGTGCGCTGGGAGAGGACCCTCTGGCCTCGAGCCCGCCGGACCCGCTGCTGCGCTCGGGCTTGCTCTTCGCTGGGGCAGGTGCGCGGCCGCCCGCCGCCTCCAACGCCGCCCAGCTTCCGCCGGAGAGTGCGCTGGCGACGGCGCTGGAGCTGGCGGGCCTGAACCTGTGGGGAACCCAGCTGGTGGTCCTGTCGGCCTGTGACACCGGGCGAGGCGAGGTGAACCTGGGCCAGGGAGTGTACGGGCTGCGCCGAGCCTTCGTGGTGGCCGGAGCGGAGACGGTGGTGATGAGCCTGTGGAAGGTGGACGACAAGACGACGAGCACGTTGATGGAGGCCTACTACCGCAATCTGCTGGAGGGGCAGGGGCGAGCCAGCGCTCTGCGCGAGGCAATGCGCTGGCAGCGTGGCACCAGGCCCCATCCGCACTACTGGGCACCCTTCATCGCACTGGGCCGGGACGCTCCGCTGCGCGCGCTGGGGCCTGGCCCGACGAGCCAACGAAGAGGCAAATGATGCGGAAAAATTCTCTCTCGCTAAGATTGATTCTGGCTTTGGGGCACTCGTTACCCATGGCCAGAACGATTGAGGGGATATGCACCGGTTGATGAAGGCATGGATTGTCACTTCAGCTCTCGCGAGCGCTTTCATTCTGGCTGGATGTGGAGGAGGTGGAGACATGGAGAATGTCCCGGCTGCTCCTCCAGTGGAGGACACGGTGCGAGAGGCCTTCGCCAATTGCGGTACCCAGACCTGTAGCGGCAGTCAGAACCTGTGCTGCGAGAACGCGTCGGGGAATTTCCAATGTACAGGCTCGCCCTATAGCTGCACCACGACCGCGGACTGCGTTGCGCACAGCGCGACGATGTTTTGCACCACGGCGCACTTCTGCGTCCATAGTCCCCAGTGGGTCGACTGTACTACCCCCTTGTAGTTCCCACTGCCCGGGACGTGCGTGGTGAGCGAGGCCTCCAATGAATGGCCTGTCCTGGCGGAGAGGTGCTTTCACGCGCTCGATCGCAACAGAGTCAGGTTTCGCGATGTGACCGGAAGATGCGCAGTTGCCTCTGCGCCTGCGGTTGCCGCGACTCTGGGGGGCGTCGGGCTCTGCCTTTTTGCGTCGCCGGTCGTCGTCACTGGGGCAGTGATTGTGATTGGGACCGTGGTGGTGGCGGTTGTCATCAAGGAGGGCCTGGATGCCTATGAACGGAGCGCATCCCGTGAGCGTGCGAAGCCCGAGACTCAGGCGCGGCCATCCAATGCGGAGGAACCCGTGGCGAACGGCGAGCCCATGCCGAGAGGCTTGGGCCGGGATTGGGTTCCCCCAGATCCGTCAGACCTGGAGCCGCGCGAACGCCGCCCCGAATGCACGCCCAAGCGGGTTCCTCCCAAGGGTGGAAATAACACGCATAACAGGTGCGCTGACAGAATCCCCTTCAATGCCGTCCCTGGCGCTAATGCGCTTGTCAATGGTAAGGCATTCGACGGGTGGCAAGTCGTCGCGGGCGTGCTTTGGAAAGTCAAGACAGACAACTTCGACTCGTACCCACAAGAGCTTCAAGACATCGTGATCAGAAAGAATGTGCGTGACTTCTTGACCGAGCTAGAGCTTGCGAGGGCATGCGGATTCAACTTCCGGGTTGGCGTGCGAAGCGCCACGCATAAAGCCATGCTGGAAACCGCCGAACGGCGACTCCAGGGCCTTATCGTCCTCATGGATTGGTGCTGAAATGCCTGCCACGCAGAGGAACCAAATCGGTATGATCGTCTATGCGCCCGCGCTCGTGGGGGATGATAGCCGCACCTTGGCTGTAGTTCGTGGGATGGAGCGCGCACGGCCTGGCTTGCGCATCGGGTTGATGATTTCCGATGAGGGGCAACTTATCCGGTTGCCGGATCGCGATGCCTTCGTCGCCCGAGAGGGCCGTCGTGGGGAAATGCCGCCGCTGCGCAGTACCGATGATAACTTCCGAGTGAGCGTAACGGGATGGGGAATTCCGGCGGGGCTTTGCCCTGGCGGCCGGGCTCAGTTTGAATTCCATGTGGCGCTGCCGCTGTCCGCTGAAGGCAGCGCTGCCGCGGAGGTTTTGCTGGAAGCCGTAGGGGAGAATGGAAGCGCGTTCTGGGGGCACGCGACGCCGGTCAGCGCGGCTGTGGACATCGCACGCCAGACGAAGAATCTACCGGACGATTTAGAGCCGCCTCCCCGCAGGCTGCCTGTAATCAAGTCCCCGAGTGCCATGCGTTCGCCGGAGATTCCCTATTACCTTGGGTGGCTGAACTACTGGTCTGCCGCTGCCGCACGAGCCATCGGGTTCCCGGATCCTGCTCGCGACGCTGAGCTGCTCTCGCGGGCGCGGCGCACGGAATCGGGCGGGTGGGTGGTGCAGCTCACCGATGCGCCGCTCGACCTCGACAACCCCGCCCACCTGGACGCGCTGAAGCGGACCTACGAGCGCTTCCCGGAGATCGGCGGGCGCGCGGTACGGTAACAGCTCGCCGTGCCCGCGTTCCTCAAGCCAGGGACGCGGGGCTTTTCATGGGGTGCCTGTCGAGCGCGCTGCGACGGCACGCTAGTACGTGCAGCGCAGGACCTGGCGGTAGGTGCCGCAGTGGCCGAAGTCCGTCGTGCCCGCGGGCTGCGAGTGGTAGCAGCTGTAGACGGTGGGGTCGCAGTCGGGGCTGGGCCAGACGTCGTAGGCGTCGCCATCGGTGACCGCGAACTCCGTCACGCGAGCGACGAGGCGCGCTGTCTTCTGCATGGCCACGCCGTCATCGGCGCCCGCGCTGAAGGTGAGCGGGACGGTGTGCGGGTCGATGGCCTGGTACAGCCCCGAGTACGACCAGTCGAGGCGGTAGCTGGGCCGGCCGTAGACCTGCGGGATGTCGTCGGGCGCCGTGACGGAGAGCCAGTCCACGTACCCGGACACCGAGGCGTGGCCGCGATAGAGCAGGTTCGTGTTGCCCTGAACGACGTAGCGGGGGTTCACCGCCTCGTCGATCCAGATGCCGCTGTCGCCGCGGAAGTCGAAGAACCGCGGGGCAATCACGATGCGCGCGGTGTACGAGCGCGGCGTGCCCGTGAAGGTGTCGACGCGGACGAAGAGCGGCAGGCCGGAGAGCACGGTGTTGAGCTCGTGGCCCTCGTGGAGGACGATCTCGAACCGGCGCTCGCTGATGATGTGCGCGTCCCCGAAGGCGTCGTCGGGGACGAAGCTCAAGACGCCCGAGAGGAAGCGGTTCGCGGTGGCGCGGATGATGAGGGCGCGGCCACCCTCACGTTCCTCGAAAGTACCGAGCGTCTCGAAGCTGAGCTCGTTGTCGCCCACCGAGGCGTAGAGGCGGGTGGCCGTCACCGCAGCGGTGCTGACGCCGGTCTCCTCCTCGGTTTCGGGAATCTCGTTGGTACAGGCCGAAAGCGCGGCGAGGCTCGCGAGGGCGAGGGTACGTAGTTGCATGGGGCGGTCTCCAAGTGAGGCCCCCGAGTACCACACGCCTGTGACATGCCGCGGGGGGACTGTGTGGGGACGCATAGATGGGATGAAGCGGCCGAACGCATAGGAGGGACAGGGGCACTGTGTACCGGGGCAGGCCACGCCCCACTTCGCTAGCCTCCGCCAGCGGCGGGTTCGATTCCCGCCGCCTCCATGCAGCACGAAACCCCGTGGCGCCAGCAAGGTGCCACGGGGTTTTCTTTTCATCCGAGACCGCCTCTCGCCGCGTGTCGGGGCTGAGGTGGGCGTAGCGCTCGGTGGCGTGCCCCAGCGCTCACCGCTTGAGCCAGTAGGAAGGACGACGGGTGAGCAAGGCCGCCATTGCAGTGCAGATAGAAAGCCCGCAGATCGGGATCCAGTCGCCAGCCCACGCGTTGCTCGAACTCAGCGATCTCGGCAGCCGTTGCGGGCGGATACGGGAAGTGCTCGCGTGAAACTTCCTCAAGCAGTTGGGACTCCGGGGCAGAGCTTTCCCAAGGAGAAGGCAGACGTTTATGACACAGTAGTAGTAGTAGAAGCTTGTCGGAGAATCGGCCAGGAGTATCTTCCTTGTACAGGTAGCCCGAGTCCGCGCTCAGCTGCTCGGGCAATACTGTACACAAGAGACTACCGACTGATGGTAGCGCCCACCGTGCCTCCACACTCCGCAGAGGTGTAGCAGCCAGCATGCAGTTTGTACGTCCCGGCCGCGGGGGCCCTGTAGGCAATCTTCGAGCCATAGCCGCCGCAGGCGTCATCGCTGTATGCCACCCGCAGGCCACTTGGGCCATAGAGTCGCAAGAAAGTGTCATCATAAGGGGATCTCCTGGTTGAGGCCCCCGACACGCCGCAAGTGCCCACCGTAAGAAGCTGACCGGCTTGGAGGGAGAAGGACCAATTCTTCGTGTTCTGCAACGCATTGTTGGTGTTAGTGGTAGTGTAGCTGTACACGGCGGAGAGGGGCCTGACGTCACTGGCATGGAGCATATCCCCCAGGTCGATCACCTCCTCGTCCGGAGTGGGCGACACGGACTCAATCGGCAGAGCCTCTCCCGTATCCTGCGGCTTGGCCTCCCTCGCGTCTGGATCGGTGGTCTCAGGCGCCTCGGGCTTCATGTCTTCTGGGGCAGGGCCGCACCCAGCGACAAGGATGACTCCGAGGACGAACAAGCACGCGCGGTTGAGTCCAGTTTTCATGAATGTTTCCTTTGAGAGAGGGGCGTGAACTGGTGTTGGGGTTGTTGTCCAGTTCGTAGCGGAATCTCGTACCCGGTCCGCACACCAGCCAGCCGCCCAGAAAGGCAGTCTTTTGTGTTATACTGGGCTTTCCTGAATGCTTGATCGATGATGGCATCGTTCTCGACATGCGCCCCATGAAGGGCGCCCGGGTCGATCCCGTCTGCCGCGTGGTGCGCGCCCAGGCCGGTCTCACCTGGGGTGAGTTGGCGGAGAGGGTGGAGAAGCCATTGACCGGACTTCCGAGGCGTATAGACAGGATAGGAGTATAGGCAGGATAGAGGCGATGTGGAGGGTGAGGGCAGGAGCGGAGGTGACGTGAAGGGCCGCTGACTGGGGTCGCCCGAGCAGTGAGCCAAGCGGGTTGACAGGCCGCGCAGCCCCTTGGAGTACACGCCGGCCCTGGCTGCCCTCCTATGAGGTGCGCGGCAGGGGCTTGGCTCTCCTGGCCCTGGCAGCTTGAGCCTCAACAGCACGCGGCCTGAGGGGGCCCGCGCGCCGGGGCTCGCCTCGCACCTGCCGTGGGCAAGCCCAAGTGCTCCAGTATCGCTCGCACTCCCCTGCCTGCCTTCACGTACGCCAAGACCCGCCGCCTGCCTCCACACCTCACGCAGGCGAACACGTCGGCGGAATTGGCAGCGCGGCGCCATCGTTGCGGCTCCAGCTCAGCCCCGGGGGCACACCAGGACAGCAGCCATCGCCGCGCTCAGCTCGGGCAGCGCTTTTCAGAACGGCGCTTTCAGAACGGCGGCGGAATTGGCAGCGCGGCGCCTTTCAGAACGGCGCCGCGAATGGCGGCGCGGCGCCATGGTTGGCGCTCCGGCCCGGCCCGGTGGCGCTCCGGGGCAGCGGCCATCGCTGCGCCCAGCTCGCGGGAAGGCCGGAAGGCCGTACGCCGATGATGAACGGGCAGAGGAGGTCGGACAGGCTCGTAGTACCGACGAAGCTGCCGAACAAGGCCAGCGGTACGGCTGCGGAGGTGGTGGAGGGAAGGAGCCTGGCCAAAGAGAAGGTGGGAGAGCAAAACACGCCCCGGACCCAGCACCGGACACAGCGTGCCCAGTGCGCTCGCCTGCCTACGCGACGCAGCAGTGCGCTTTGACGTCAGCATCCGAGGCAAGAGCCCAGTGCGGTAACTCTGCTCGCTGGGATCTGTGCGGGGGGCGGCCCGAGCCTGTACGGCGAAGGGCCGTCCCTACCGCGACCGAGGAAACAGGGATGAACACGCCCGCGCACCAAGACGCCCCCACGATGTTCTACCCGCTGAACCCCTGCGGCCATCTTCGCGGCCCCGAGGGCGGCTGCATCGGCTTTCCAGAGTGCAAGCGCGAGCCTGTGAGCGCCGACAAGATGGGGCCGCTCGTGCAGCGAGCTGGCGAACTCCGCGCGCGGCTCTTGGACCATCCTTCCCTGGCGTTCACGCGAGAGGGCCGCGCCGCCGTTGCGGACAAGCTGGGAGCGGCGGTGACTGTGGCCGAGTGCCTTAACGTGGTGCTGATCAGCCAGCTCGACGACAGGGCCGCCATGACGACGGAGGAACAAGCGACGCTGGCCACCATCGGCGCGAACGTGGAGATGCGGGTGCGGGATCTCCGCGAACTCTTCACGGCATGGACTGCAGCGGGCCAATCCTGAAGCCCGGGGGAGCACCCGCTGTGCGGTCGGGTCCTCCGTCATGTTGCACGTATGTCGCAGGAACGTGCGGAATGGGCTGGAACAGGACGGGACGAGACGGGACGCGGCGGGATATCGACTCCCAAGCATGCTGGGCGGTTACGAGGTAAGGACGCGATTCTGCTAGGAGTTTCGCACCGCCCGGCGCGGGTTCGATTCCCGCCGCCTCCACAGAGCAGCGAGAGTTGTAGCAATGCTCTGGCCGCCATCAGGCGAGCCGGGGTTTTCTTTTTCCCCTGAAGCCGCCAGAGGCAGCCAGGCGGATGAGACCGGGACTCAGCGGAAGTCCGGCGGGCTCGATGTGGGCGGAGGCTTGCTGGGCGGAGTGAGGGCAGGGGCGTAGCACCGGCCTTGGCTGTACACCCAGCCGTTCTCCGCGCACTCCTCGGCAGTCATCGGGAGGGTCTCCCCCCAGCAGGCTCCGTTGATGGCCACCTGCTTGCGGCCTGGGCAGTGGCCCTTCTCGTCGGGTCGGGTCTGCCCGGGAAGAGGCTTGGGAGGCATGTCCCGGGCCATGGCCTCCGTCTTGGAGGGGAGATGGATGGAGGCCAGGGGAGCGGTTGGCGCGGAGTCCCCCACGGCGGCAGTGCCCGCATCGGGCACCTCGGAAGCAGAGGACTGCTGCCCGCGCACGGCCAGCCGCTCGAGTCGTGCATGCACTGCCTGCAAGGCCCCCACGAGGATCCCGAGCATCCCCAGCGTGGCCAGGGCCAGCCAGGGTCTCCACGCCAGGACTCGCGTCGGGGTTGGTGCGGGGGCAAGGGGTTGCTCACGGGGCAAGGGCGAAGGCTGCGGTGCCTGCTCGGTGCGCAGAGGGAGATCGGCCTCCGGGCCCGCTTGCTCCACGGCGGCTTCCAGAGCGTCGGCGAACTCCGCCGCCGTGCCACGGGCCTCGGGAGACTCCGAGAGGAGGCGGAGGATCCCCTCCCGCAGCCGTGGGTGTACTTGGGGAGTGCGCTCCAGGAAGGGCCGCGGATCCGGGCACAGCAGGTGCCAGGACTCCGCCTCATCCTGATAGGGCGCCATGTCCGGGAGGTACTCGCCCGTGACGAGGCGGAAGGCCGTGACGCCCAGGGAGAACAAGTCATCGGCCGGAGTGGCCGGGTAGTAGGAATCGCGGGCACGAACGGAGGCCAGCAGGAACAGGCTGGCCTGGGGAGAGCGGTAGGCGACAGTGCCCGGAGGCAGGGATTGCCACGTGAGGCGGTGGGCTTCCTGGAAGTGGCCCGCGCCGAAGTCGATGAGCACTGCCCGGCCGTCCGAGCGACGCACCAAGACGTTGGCGCCCTTGACGTCGCGGTGGACGGCATTGGCGGCATGGGTGGCGGCAAGCGCGCGAGCCACCTGGGCCAGCAGTCGGAGCACCTGCCTGCAGGAGGCGGAATGCTGCTCGGCCCAGGTGTAGAGCGGAGTGCCCTCCACCCACTCCATGACGAAGAAAGGGTGCTCCGCTCCGGAGGCGTGGCGCCAGAGCCCTTGGCCCAGCAAGCGCGGGACGCTCGGGTGGCGGGTACGAGCGAGCAGTCCCACCTCCCGCGCGAAGCGAGGATCCCCCGGGTACACAGCCAGCTTGAGGGCCACAGGGCCTGAGTCTTCCAGGCCCACCCGGACGGCGCGGTAGACGACGCCGTAAGAGCCCTGGCCCTGTCGAGCCTCCACGCGCCAGTCGCCCACTTGAGTTCCCGGGAGGAGGAGAAGGGAAGGGTCCTCGGAGACGGACTTGGGGCGCATGAAGGGACCTCTCGATGGAGGAGGAAACACCGCTCTCCTCTCCGAGGATCCTATGTTGTACGTAGGCAGCCGTCAGCAGACTTTAGCAGTCGTGCTCTGGCGTTCACACGTCCTTGGGCGCGGTGGCCTTCATGGCCTCCTTCACCTTCTGACGCAGGGCCTGCTTGCGCTGCTTGAACTGCTGCCGCTGCTCCTCGGACAGCTGGCCGCCGCTGGCCTGGCGCTGGGCCTGGACCTCCTGACGCAGCTGCTGGGCCTCGGCCTTGAACTGATCCGCCTGGGCCTGGGTGAGGCGGCCATTCTCCACCGCGCGCGAGAGCTTGTGCTCCATGCGGCCCATGCCGCCGTGGCGCCTCCCGCCTTTCTTGCCCTCATGGCACTCGCCCTGAGTCTGGGGCTGGCCCTCCGTGGGGGCGACGGGCGCGGCGAACGCAACGGTGGACAGCAGCAGCGAGGAGAGGGCAGCGGACAGCACGGCGATCTTGAGGCGCATGGGGAGGGCTCCTGGGGTCGATCCGACAAGAGCCCCGGCGGCTCCAGCGGTGTCTGGTCAGAGAACCCCCCAGCCCCGCCGAGGTTAATTCGCCCTCCGCGCGGTGGCCTCCAACGTGCCGGGGCGAGGGCGATTCACCCGACTTGCTGGGTACTCAAACGATGATGGCTAAATTAGAAAAGTCAATATTGAATGTAAAATCGCCTATTCTTAATATTCGCGAATCCCCCGTAGTCCATCGAGGTGGTACTCAATGAAGAAGCTGATCGTGAACCTGGCGGCCCTCAACCTGATCGCGTGCGGCGGTGCGCAGTTCGAGGGTGAGGAGGAGCAGGTTCAGGAGTTCGACGTCACCCAGCTGGCGCTGAAGGCGGACGCGAACGGCAAGATCCCGGGCTACTACGTGGTCCGGATGAAGGAGGGCGTGGACGCGGCGACGGTCGCCAAGGGCCACGGCGTATCGACCAACTTCATCTACAAGTCCGCGCTCAAGGGCTTCGCGGGTCCGCTGACCGAGGCCCAGGTGCGCAAGCTGCAGCAGGACGAGATGGTGGCCTCCGTGGAGCTGGACGGCCTGGTCGAGGTCAACGCGCAGACCATCCCGTACGGCATCAGCAACATCGGCGCGACCACCAACTCCACGTTGGCGGGTAACGGCTCGGGCGCCGTCACCGGCGCGACGGTGTTCGTCATCGACACCGGTATCGCCAGCCACGCGGACCTGAACCTGGTCGGCCACGTGAACTACGCGGGCGGCAAGAACACCGACTGCCACGGCCACGGCACGCACGTCGCGGGCACCGTGGGCGCCAAGGACGACGCCAACTACGTGGTCGGCGTAGCCCCCGGCATCCCCGTGTTCGGCGTGAAGGTGCTCAACTGCCAGGGCTCCGGCACCAACTCGGGCGTGATCGCCGGCATGGACTACGTGGCCGCCAGCACCGTGGCCCGCAAGGTCGCCAACATGTCGCTGGGTGGCGGCTTCGCCCAGGACGTGAACAACGCCGCGGCGAACATGGTGAACAACAACGTGGCGGTGGCCGTGGCCGCCGGCAACGACGGCGCGAACGCCTCCACCAAGTCGCCCGCCAGCGAGCCCTCGGTGCTCACCGTGGCGGCGCACGACTCCAACAACGTCAACGCCTCGTGGAGCAACTTCGGCACCGTGGTCGACCTGTCGGCCCCGGGCGTGAGCGTGCTGTCGCTGTCGCGCACCGGCGGTACCGCCACCATGAGCGGCACCTCGATGGCCTCGCCGCACGTGGCGGGCGCGCTGGCGCTCTACCGCGCGCAGAACCAGTCGGCCACGGGTGCTCAGGCCATGAGCGCGGTGAAGGCCAACACCTCGGGCACCAGCTCGGGCGGCTTCGGC
The DNA here is from genome assembly GCF_034259325.1 of Hyalangium ruber. Lineage (NCBI taxonomy): Bacteria > Pseudomonadati > Myxococcota > Myxococcia > Myxococcales > Archangiaceae > Hyalangium > Hyalangium rubrum. The sequence goes on from NZ_JAXIVS010000013.1 coordinate 12,416, forward strand.
CGCCTGTACGTCGGCAACTGGTAGTCGCCCCCCCGGCCTTGCCGGGCTGACAGTCCCCGCGACACCTCGGCGCCTCCTCTCACCCTCGGGTGGGAGGGGGCGTCGTGCTTGGCGCGCCTACCCGACGCAGGGCGTCGGGGCGCGCCTCACGAACCTGGGAGCTGCCTTGAACTGAACGATTCGGTGTGGCAGCGTGCAACCCCATTTCTCGTGCTCAAACAGGGGTTTGCATGCTGGCCTGGGGGTGGCAGCAGGTGTCGGACAGCCAGGGTGAGCGCGGACGCCGGTTGGCGATCGCGCTGGGTCTCATGGTGCTGATGGGAGCGTGTGCGCACTCGGCGCCGCCCCCGGAGCCCTGCAAGGAGCCTCCTCCGTTCTCCGTGCTCCTCGAGGCCAGCGAGCGCCTCAACCCGGACGACAAGGGCAACTCCCTGGCGACGATCGTCCAGGTGCTCCAGCTCAAGGACATCCGCCGTCTGGAGGCCTCCGAGTTCCAAGACGTGTGGCAGAAGCCCAAGGAGGTGCTCGAGGAGGATCTGCTCGCCACGGATGAGCTGACCCTGGAGCCGGGCCAGGAGCTGACGCGGCAGCTGTCGCGCGATCCGAAGGCGAACTTCATCGTGGTGTTCGGCGTGTTCCGTCGGCCGGCGGGGCAGGTGTGGCGCTCCATCCAGCGGCTGCCCGAGGTGACGCCCGAGCTGTGCGCGGCGGCGAAGAAGCCGGGGCAGCCGGTGGCGCCGATGCACTTCTACATCGAGGACTACCGAGTCGAGGCCCGGGGCAGGGCGGGGGGGCGATGATGAAGATTCCGCAGCGTGTCGTGTGGTCCGAGGGGATGTTCATGAATCCCCAGCACCTGCAGCAGGCGGACGTGTACCACGAGTCCCTGCTGGCGGCCCGGTTGGGGGCGATGACGCCCTACGACTGGGGCGTGGTGGAGATGGAGGTGGATGAGAAGGCGCTGTCGGCGGGCCAGTTCCAGTTGCTGCGCTTCTTCGGAATCCTCCCGGACGGGCTGCCGGTGCGCTTCGAGCGCGGCCAGCAGGAGGAGCCGCAGGCCCGGCCCATCGAGGAGCACTTCGGCGCGGCGAAGAAGTCGCTGGACGTGTTTCTGGGCGTGGCGCGCGAGCGTGACGGCGTGGCCAGCTACGGCAACCCGGACGAGTCCGCCACCTCGCCGCGCTTCAGCGTGGTGAGCCGCTCGGTGCCGGACCTCATCACCACCGAGTCGGTGGTGCCGGTGGCCTTCGCCCAGCGCAACATCCGCTTCCTGTTCGGCACCGAGCCGCGCGAGGACTACGAGGTCATCAAGATCGCCGAGCTGATGCGGGACAAGACGGGCGCGGTGGCGCTGTCGCCCACGTACATCCCGCCGAGTACGCGCATCTCCGCCTCGCCGTACGTGCTGGCGAGCCTGCGGCAGCTGCTCAAGTCCATGTACGGCAAGCAGCGCGAGCTGTCGGACACGCGGCGCCACCGGGACGAGGCCTCGCTGGAGTTCACCGCCGCGGACGTGACGAAGTTCCTGCAGCTCAGCGCGCTCAACGGGCTCATCCCCCAGGTGGCCCACGGGGTGGAGGCCGCGGACATGTCGCCGCAGCTGCTCTACCTGCTCTTGTGCCAGGCGGCGGGGCAGCTCTCCACGTTCTCGGCGGACGGGGACCCGTCCAACCTGCCGAAGTTCCAGTACACCAACCTGCGCGTCACCTTCGAGGGCCTGTTCCAGCGGCTGGAGACGCTGCTGCGCTCGGTGGCGACGGAGCAGGGCGTGGCGATCGCATTGGAGTCGCGCAAGGACGGCATGCACCTGGGCCGCCTGGAGGACGAGCGGCTGCAGCGCTGCACGCAGTTCATCCTCGCGGTGCGCAGCGAGCTGCCGGAGAAGCAGGTGGCCGACGAGCTGCCGAACCTCTCGAAGATCGCCAGCTGGGATGAGATCCACAACATCATCCAGGCGGCCACGCCGGGCGTGCCGCTGAACGTGACGTTCCGGCCTCCGCCCGAGGTGCCGGTCAAGCCGAAGGTCGTCTACTTCTCGCTCGATATCACCGATCGTTACTGGAAGGACGCGGTCAAGGATCAGACGCTGGCCATCTACCTGCCGCCTCCCTTCGAGCCCGCGCGCACCAAGCTGGAGCTGACAGGTGTGCCGGGTAAGAAAGACACGAAGGGGCGCTGACGCCTCGACTTTGGGGGACGGATGGATCGGCTGAACATCATCACCAAGGACTGCTTCGGCGCGCTGCTGCAGATCCGCCAGGCAGAGCCCAACAGCCTGCCCGCGCCCGAGCAGGTGCAGCAGCGCCTGCGCAAGTTCATCAACGACATGATGCGCAAGGGCTCGAACGAGGGCCTGAGCCGGCAGGACGTGGATGACATCGCCTACGCGCTGGTGGCGCTGGCCGATGAGCTGGCCGTGAACAAGTCCGACGAGTTCCGGGAGTACTGGCTCGCCAACCTGCTGCAGTTCCAGTTCTTCAAGGAGAACCGCGCGGGCGAGGGCTTCTTCAACAAGCTCCAGGAGGTGCGCAAGGATCCGCAGCGCCTGGAGACGCTGCGCGCCTACTACCTGTGCCTCATCTTCGGCTTCCAGGGGCGCTACCGGGTGCGTGGCGGCGAGCTGGAGCTGATGAAGCTGATCGAGGAGCTGCAGCGAGAGCTCGCCCACTCCTACAAGTTCGACACGGAGACGCTGTCGCCCAGCGGCGAGCGGCCCGCGAGCAACCTCAAGGCGACCAAGCGCACGCTGCCGCTGGTGGCCATCTCCGCGGGCGTCGTCGTCTTCTCGCTGCTCGTCTACGGCGGCCTGCGTCTCGGCCTGAGCAGCAGCGTCTCCTCGCTCGTCGAGGAGATCGAGGCGTCCTCGGCCACTTCTCCCACCCCCGCCGCGAAGCCCTGACGGAGCCCCGCGCATGATCAAGTACATCCTCGGCGCGCTGGTGGCAGCGGTCCTCTGGGCGGTCGTCATCGTGTTCCAGTTGCCGATCTGGATCGGCATCGCCGCCACCACGCTCATCATCCTGGTGTTGATCGCGATCGTCGCGGTCCGCCACCTCAAGGCCGCCAAGGCCGCTGGCGACATCGAGAAGGCGCTGGCGGCTCAGGCCAGCGCGGAGGCCCAAGGCGCCCGGCCCGACCTGCAGGAAGAAGTGCAGGCGATGCAGGCCGAGTTCACCAAGGCCATCGCCGCGCTGAAGACCTCGAAGCTGGCGCGGGGCCGGGGCGGCAAGGAGGCTCTCTCGGTCCTGCCCTGGTACATGATCATCGGCCCGCCGGGCTCCGGGAAGAGCACGGCGCTGCGCAACTCGGGCATCAAGTTCCCGTACCTCTCCTCGCGCGGCGGCGGCGTGAAGGGCGTGGGCGGTACGCGCAACTGCGAGTGGTGGCTCACCAACGAGGCCGTCATCCTCGACACCGCCGGTCGCTACACCACCGAGGATGAGGACCGGGACGAGTGGTTCAGCTTCCTGGACATGCTCAAGCGCAACCGCGCGAAGAAGCCGGTCAACGGCCTCATCGTCGCGGTGAGCGTGGGCGACATCATCGGCATCGACGAGGAGGAGACGGTCCAACTGGCGCAGCGGCTGCGCGAGCGCGTGGACGAGGTGATGGAGCGATTGAAGATGATCGTTCCGGTCTACCTCATGTTCACCAAGTGCGACCTGCTGGCCGGCTTCGTGGACATCTTCGGAGACCTCGCCAAGAGCGAGCGCGGGCAGATCTGGGGCTTCACCGTTCCGGTGATGGAGAAGGGTGAGGACCTGGGCGAGGTGTTCCGGGAGAAGTTCGACGAGATGGCGGAGGTGGTGGAGCAGCGCTCCATCCAGCGCGTGGGCGACGAGCGTCACCCGGAGACGCGCGAGCGCATCTACCGCTTCCCGCAGCAGTTCGAGGGGCTCAAGGACAACATCGCGGCGATGGTGCAGGCGCTGTTCGCCGAGAACGTGTACCAGGACACCCCGGTGATGCGCGGGGTGTACTTCACCAGCGGCACGCAGGAGGGCAGCCCGATCGATCGCGTGATGAACGCGATGGCGGACGCCTTCGGCATCCGGCGCTCGCTGCCGTCCAACTCCAAGCCCGCGGTGGAGGCGCGCAGCTACTTCCTGCGCGACGTGTTCGGCAACGTCATCTTCCCGGATCAGGATCTCGCCGTGGTGAGCACGGCCGAGAACCAGCGCCTGAAGCAGATGCAGTACGCGTACGCGGGCGGAGCCCTGCTGGTGGCGGTGCTCATCCTGCTGTTCCCGACGATCGCCTTCTTCAAGAACCGGGCGCTCATCCAGGACACGCGCGACATCTTCCAGGCACAGCTGAACAGCGCGGAGAACACCTCCACGGCCTCTATCGCGGTGGAGGACCTCCGGGTCCTGCGCTCGCGCATCGACGAGCTGCGCAAGAACGAGGAGGACGGGCCTCCCACGGGCATGCGCTTCGGCATGTACCGGGGTGGGGTGCTCTTCGAGCCGCTGAGCAAGTTCTACGGCGCCGCCGTCCGGCGCACCTTCGTCGAGCCGGTGCTGCAGCAGGACTTCAAGGACCTGTCGGCCTTTGGCAGGAAGTACGAGGGCGATGAATCCGAGAAGCCCGACGAGCGCGAGTACGCGCGCTACTTCAGCCTGCTCAAGCTGAACCTGTTCCTGACGGGACCGCGCACGGAGGCAGAGCCGGCGATTGGCGAGGCGGAGCGTGCCTGGATCGTCGCCAACGTCGTGTCCCGCTGGGCCAACCGCTCTGGGTTCGCCGAGAGCGCCGAGCGCCAGCGTCTGCTCGGCGAGCACCTGGATCTGTACGTGAACCTGCTGGCGCAGAACCCCTCGCTGGCCTTCACGCGCAACGACAAGGTCATCAGCGATGCGCGGGTCGCGCTGTCGCGGCTGCCGTTCGACCAGCTGCTGCTCAACCAGATCATCGCGGACGTGGGCGGCGACTTCAATTTGAAGCTCTCCAGCATGCTGGGAGGCACCACCTCCAACATCAAGTCGAAGGGACTGATCCGGGGCGCCTTCACCCGCAAGGGCTGGGACGCGCTGGTTCGCGATCGGCTGGAGTCTCCGCTGCAGAACGCGGACCTGTGGGTGCTCGGCAAGGACACCAAGAACTCGACCGACGCGGAGATCGACAAGCTGCTCAATTCGCTCGAGTCGCGCTACTTCGAGCAGTACATCACCGAGTGGCAGACCTTCCTGGACTCGATCGACGTGGCGCGGCCGGGCTCGAGCGCCGAGGTGCTCGCGGCGCTGGAGGAGCTCACGCGCGGCAAGCCGCCTCCGCTGGCGCGCCTGTTCCAGGCGGTCGGCTACAACAGCAAGTTGCCGACGAAGAAGTCCACGGATGACGTAGGCGAGGACCTGATCAAGACGCTCAAGGACAAGATCCAGAAGAGCTCCAACCGGAACCGCCAGATCGTGGATGTCGGCAGCAAGTTCCTGCCCGCGCCCGAGGAGAGTGGGGAGATCCAGTACACGGCGCTGCACGTGCAGGCCGCGTTCGACACGCTGGTGAAGTTCGGCGTGCCTCCGCCGCCTCCCTCGCCCGAGTCGCCGCCCGAGTCCGTGCAGCTCGACCTGTACCAGGAGCAACTGGTGTTCGTGCGCGACGCGCTCCGCCAGTTCCTGGAGAACCCCTCGGAGGGCAAGGCGTTGAACTCCCGGCTGGCCACGGCTCGCGTCCAGGTCCAGGCGCTCGTCAACGGTCAGGAGGACCCCAACATCCGGCCCGTGCTCGGCAAGCTGCTGATGCCGCCGCTGGAGGCCTCCTCCTCGCTCGCCAACCGCGAGGCGGGAACGGCGATCAACCAGAGCTGGTGCAGCGAGATCGTCGACGCGTTCAAGCGCAACCTGGCCAACCGCTACCCGTTCAACCGCAACGGGCATGACGCGTCGCTGGCCGACGTGGGTGAGTTCTACCGCCCCACCAGCGGCACGGTCTGGGGCTTCTTCGATACCTCGCTCAAGGAGGATGTGCGGCGGGCGGGCGACAAGTTCCAGTTCATCAAGAAGCTGGGCAGCACTCCGCTCCAGCCGAGCCTGCTCACTTTCCTGAAGCGCTCGTACGACATCTCCACCTCCATGTTCGTGCCCAATGGCTCCGAACCGGTGATGAAGTTCTCGATCAGCATCCGGCCCTCGCCGGCGCTGTCCTCCATCACCTTCTCGGTGGATGGCCAGGAGGTCGTCTACAAGAACGAGCCCGAGCGCTGGACGAAGTTCTCCTGGCCGGGCGACGGCAAGAAGTCCGGCGCCCAGATCAAGGTGCGCAACCCGCGCGGCCAGCTCGAGGAGCTCGAGCGCGATGGCGAGTGGGGCCTCTTCCGGCTCATGGAGGAGGGCGCGGCGCAGATGGACAAGGGCGCGCGGGTGTTCTCCATGAAGTGGAAGATGCCCAGCACCAACGCCGAGGTGGTGATCGACTTCAAGCCCGAGCGCACCGCCACTCCGTTCTTCGGCACCTCTCCGTCGCCGGGCACGGGGATGCTGCAGCCGTTCCGCGTGGCGGGCGTGGCGCCTCCGAAGACCATTGGAAAGGGTTCAGGATGCTCGGAGTGAACCGAGGCAACCCGGTGGCCTTGTTGGGCAAGGCTCCCTGCCAGGGAGACTTCATCCGCTGGAACGCGAGCGATCCTGTCTCGCAGCAGTTCCACCGGTGGCTGGAGGAGGGGCACGAGGCCGTCCGCCGAGGCAACGTCCTGCTGCCCGCCGAGCCCATCCACTTCCTCTTCACCATGGCGGGTGGCCGCCAGGGGCTCATGGGGATGATGGCGCCCAGCAGCGACAAGGTGGGCCGCATCTTCCCGCTCGCCGTCTATGTGCCGGCGGACCTCGCCTCGCTGGCGGGCCACACGGCTCCGCTGCTGCCCGGCTCGCACCAGGCCTTCTTCGCGGCGGCCCGGCAGCTGCTCGCTGACGCGGCTACGCTGTCGGCGGACGAGCTGAACAAGCGGGTGGAGGCGCTTGGGGCCCATGCGGAAGGGGACTCGGGTGACGCGGAAGACTACCGGCGCAAGGCGCAGCTGGCGCCCGCCTCCAGCCTGGTGAAGCAGTTCACCTCGGATGGGGCAGCGCCGGGCGCGCAGTACTACGCCTTCCGCACCTTCATGACGGCGTGCTCGGCCGAGAAGGGCAAGGAGCCCTCCAAGCCGGGTGTGACGCTGGACTGTCCCTTCTCGGAGGAGACGGGGCCCTACCCGTGGGTGGAGCTGGCGCGCCGGCTGCTGCAGTGGCGCTCCACGCCGCCGAGCCTCTTCTGGCACTACGGGCCGAGCCCGAGGCTGTTGCTGTCGCTGGGGCCGCCGGCCTCCTCGGCGCTGATGCACCTGGCCAAGCTCGATCACTCCAGCAGGAACCTGTGGCCGCTGCGCACGAAGCAACCCAACGCCATCGAGTCCGCGAAACAGGCGCTGTCCGCTTCACAGCGGCGCGCAATCGAGGATGATGGTGTCACGACGGAGGCCCTGCTCAGCGCATTCGGCGGCTGAGCGGGCTGGGGGGAGCACATGGCAGTCTCGATCGAACAACTCCGGGAGAAGGCGAAGAACTGGATCGAGCCCGTCTCGGCGGCGGCTCCGGCCGGTGCCGCGGCGAAGACGAACCCTCAGTACGAGGCCGTCATCGCGGAGATGGCCAAGCTGGAATCGGTGACCGGCGGCGCGGTGGACTGGAACCTGGTGCTCGACTCGGGCGGCAAGGTGCTCCAGTCCGTCTCCAAGGATCTGCGCATCGCCACGTACCTGGCCTTTGGCCTGTACCAGACGCAGGGCCTCGATGGGCTCGCCACCGGGCTGGTGGTCATCTCCGAGATCATGGACCGGTTCTGGCCCGGTCTCTTCCCGGAGCTGGCGCGCCTGCGTGGCCGCGCCAACGCGCTCGGCTGGCTCATCGAGCGGGCCTCCAGCACGCTGCCCGACATGCAGGTGGACGCCAACGCACGCGACCGGGTCGAGGCCCTGGACGTGGCCGCCGCGCGGCTGGCCGAGGTGGCGCGCCAGAAGTTCGAGGCCAACGGGCCCGCCGTCCGGCCGCTGCTGGAGAGCGTGCAGCGCCTCAAGGCCTCGCTGCCCGCCGATGCTCCGCCGCCCCCGCCTCCGCCTCCGCCCGAGGTGAAGCCCGTCACGCCTCCGCCTCCGGCGATCGCCCCGGTGGCCGCGCCCCCGCCCGTCGCCAGCGCCATGCCCGCGGTGGGCGGGATGGCCAGCGTCGAGGCCGCCACGGACTTCCTGCGCCAGACGGGCTCGGCGCTGATCAACGCGGCGGGCACGCTGCGCCGAGCCTCCGCCCTGGATCCCCAGCCGTACCGGCTGCTGCGCGTGGGCCTGTACCTGCACCTGGTCACCCCGCCGCCCTCGGATGCTAGCGGCAAGACGAGCATCCCCGCGCCGCCGCCCGCGCTGCGCCAGCAGTTGGAGCGCATGGCCGCCAACGGCAAGTGGGCCGAGGTGCTGGAGGAGGCCGAGTCCGCCCTCACGCAGCACCGCTTCTGGGTGGATCTGCACTTCCTCAGCGCCCGCGCGCTGGGAGAGCTGGGGCCCACCTACCAGCCCGCCCGGCAGTCACTGCTCACGGAGCTGGCCGCGTGGCTCAAGCGCATGCCCGCGGTGCCCAAGTTCCTGTTCGGCGATGGCTCGCCGGCGGCCAGCGGAGAGACGCGCGCGTGGCTGGAGTCGGAGCTGGCGCCGCCCGCGGCCTCCGGTGGAAGCCCCGCCGCGGGCAAGGCGGACGGGGAGGGCGGCGATGACGAGGCCGAGGTGCTCACCGAGGCGCGCAAGCTGCTCGGTGGCGGCAAGGCGCCCGAGGCGATCGCCATGCTCCACAAGCGCGTGGAGGAGGCGACTTCCAGCCGCAAGCGCTTCCGTGCCCGTCTGGCGCTCGCGAAAATTTGCGCTGCCAGCAGCCAGCCCAACATGGCGCGAGCCCTCTATGAGGCGCTCGACAAGGAGTCGGTCGAGCGGGGGCTGGATGTGTGGGAACCCGCGCTCGCGGGCGAGTGCCTGGAGGGCCTGCTCGCCGTGTCCCGCCCGCCGCCCAAAGCTCCAGAGGGTCTGGTGTCGGAATTCAACGCCCGATATCATCGCCTCTGCCTGATCGATCCCAGCGCTGCCCTGAGGGTGTCTCTGTGAGAGGGGGGCCTCTTACGGTGAGTCCGCGCGGGATAACGTCGTCCCCAACCAGGAGGTCATAGGTGAGCAAGGAAGGATCTGTCGCGCCGAAAGAGCGCGTCAACATCGTCTACAAGTCCGAGACCGGAGGCGCGCAGGCCGAAGTCGAGCTGCCGCTGAAGATCCTCATGGTGGGCGACTACACCGGCCGCAAGGACGACCGTCCCGTCGAGGAGCGCGCGCCGATCAACATCGACAAGAGCAACTTCAACGAGGTGATGTCCAAGCAGAACCTCGGCCTGGACATCAACGTCGCCGACAAGCTCTCCAACGAGAAGGGCGCGGAGATGTCGGTGGGCCTGAAGTTCTCGACGCTGGCCGACTTCACCCCCGAGGGCATCGTCAACCAGGTGCCCCAGCTCAAGCAGCTGCTCGAGCTGCGCGCGGCGCTCAACGCCCTCAAGGGGCCTCTGGGCAACGTGCCGGCCTTCCGCAAGAAGATCCAGGCGCTGCTCGGGGACACCGAGGGTCGCCAGAAGCTGATGTCCGAACTGGGCCTGGGCGCGGACGGCAAGAAGTCCGAGTAGCCCCCAGCCGCGCAATCCCAAGAGAGGCGTGACGACAGATGAGCACTGAAAAGGCGGCAAGCGCCGCAGCGACAACGGTCGAGGGGCAGGCCTCCCTGCTCGATGAGATCCTCGCCGAGACGAAGATGAAGCCCAGCGACGACGGCTATGACGTCGCGCGCAAGGGCGTGCAGGCCTTCATCGCCGAGATGCTGGCCCCGGGCCGCTCCGCCGAGCGCATCGACAAGGCGCTGGTGGACGCGATGATCGCCGAGGTGGATCAGCGCCTCAGCGCCCAGGTCAACGAGATCCTCCACCACCCCAAGCTCCAGGCGCTCGAGTCGGCCTGGCGCGGGCTGAAGTTCCTGATCGATCGCACGGACTTCCGCGAGAACATCAAGGTGGAGATGATGAATGCCACCAAGGAGGACCTGCTCACCGACTTCGAGGACGCTCCCGAGACGGTGAAGTCGGGCCTCTACCGCCTGGTGTACTCCAACGAGTACGGCGTGTTCGGTGGCAAGCCCTACGGCATGATCTGCGCGAACTATGACTTCGGGCCTGGTCCCGAGGACATCGCGCTGCTGCAGAAGTGCGCCTCCGTGGCGGCCATGGCGCATACGCCGTTCATGGCCAACGCCTCGCCCGAGTTCTTCGGGGAGAGCTCCTTCCTGAAGCTGCCGGCGCTCAAGGACCTCAAGTCCCTGTTCGAGGGCCCGCAGTACGCCCGGTGGCACTCGTTCCGCGAGAGCGAGGACGCGCGCTACGTGGGCCTGTGCATGCCGCGCTTCCTGCTGCGGCTGCCCTACGGCGAGAAGACGATCTCGGTGAAGAGCTTCAACTTCAACGAGGACGTCGTCGGCCACCACGAGCGCTACCTGTGGGGCCATGCCTCCGTGGCGATGGCCAGCCGCGTGGCCGACTCGTTCGCCAAGTACCGCTGGTGCCCGAACATCATCGGCCCGCAGTCGGGTGGCGCGGTGGAGAGCCTGCCGCTGCACCAGTACGAGGCGATGGGCGAGGTGCAGACGAAGATCCCCACCGAGGTGCTGCTCACCGAGCGCCGCGAGTACGAGCTGTCCGAGGAGGGCTTCATCGGCATGGTGTTCCGCAAGGACGCCGACAACGCCGCCTTCTTCTCGGCCAACTCCGTGCAGAAGCCGAAGTTCTTCGGCAACAGCCCCGAGGGCAAGGCGGCCGAGACGAACTACCGCCTCAGCACGCAGCTGCCGTACATGTTCATCATGTCGCGCCTCTCGCACTACCTGAAGGTGCTGCAGCGCGAGCAGATCGGCAGCTGGAAGGAGCGCGCGGATCTCGAGCGTGAGCTCAACCAGTGGATCGGCCAGTACGTGGCCGACATGGATGATCCGGCCCCGTCGGTGCGCTCCAAGCGCCCGCTGCGCTCGGCCCGCATCAAGGTCGAGGACGTGGAGGGCCAGCCGGGCTGGTACCGCTGCAACCTGCAGGTGCGCCCGCACTTCAAGTACATGGGCGCCTCGTTCACGCTCTCCCTGGTCGGCAAGCTCGACAAGGAGTGATGAAGGATTGGGGGTTTACCCCCAGTGCGTCCGTGGCAGCCACCGGTGTCGGGGTTGGCTGCTACACTCGCGGTCTCCGGGCTCTCCAGGGAGGGGGGCCTGAAGTAGCTTCAAAGCAGCTCGCAGTCAGCCACGCAGGAAAAGCCGGAGAAGGAGAAGCGCCATGGCCGAGACAGTACACCTGTACCTCAAGGCGAACGGGAACGAGATCAAGGGAGAGAGCACCCAGGTGAGCCTGGGGCGTGAGGGCTCCATCGAGTGTACCTACTACTCGCAGGAGGTCATCACCGCGCGTGAGGCGGGCTCTGGCATGGCCACGGGCCGTCGCCAGTACCAGCCGCTGCAGATCCGCAAGCGCATCGACAAGTCCTCGCCGCTGCTGATGAAGGCGCTGTGCGAGAACCAGGTCATCGAGGCCACCTTCAAGTTCTTCCGCCCGAACCCCACCGGCGACGGCACCACCGAGCAGTTCTACTCGGTGAGCTTCAAGCAGGGCCGCATCGCCAGCATGCGCCAGTTCCTGCCGGACACCTTCATCCCGGCCACCTCCACCGAGCCGCCGATGGAGGAGCTCACCTTCGTGTTCCACACCATCGGGTGGACGTTCACCCAGGGTGGCGTGACGCACGAGGACTCCTGGAGCCAGCAGCGCTAGTCGTCTTCCGCGCGCCGTGCGCCTGCCTGAAGCGGGCGCACGGCCGTGGAGCCGGCGGAGGAAACGACGGTGGCGGGCCGCGGCCTTCTGTCACGCATCGAGTCGGAGCAGGGCACCTCCTCGCGAGACGCGGATGTGGCCAGCTCCATCGTCGAGCACTTGCGGGTGTTGCTCAACACGCGCCGGGGTGACTCGGTGACGGTGCCGGGCTTCGGAGTGGTGGACTTCACGGACCTCGTCCACTCCTTTCCGTCCTCCATCCAAACGCTGCAGGCGGCCATCCGCGCGACGATCCTCGAGTTCGAGCCGCGGGTGCGCAATGTCAGCGTGCGCCACGTGCCGGACGAGGATCCATTGATGTTGAAGTTCGAGATCACCGCGCAGCCGGCGGATCGCGGCGCCCGGGGTGTGCTGCGTTTCCGGACGCAGATGACACCGGGAGGGAAGATCGAGGTCTGGTGAGCGTGCCGGTGTGACAGGCGGGAGCCACGGTGTTCAGCAAGTACTACCAGAGCGAGCTCACATACCTGAGGGAGATGGGCAAGGCGTTCGGCAGCGCCAACCCCGCGCTGGCCGGCATGCTGGTGGAGCGCGGCGGAGACCCCGACGTCGAGCGTCTGCTGGAGGGCTTCGCGTTCCTCACGGCGCGCATCCGCGAGCGCATCGACGACGCGGTGCCCGAGGTGGTCCACGGCCTGGTGGATCTGCTCCTGCCGCACTACCTGCGCGTGCTGCCCTCGTGCTCGGTGGTGGAGTTCACCCCGCATGCGCGCCTGCTGCGCGGCCGCTCGCGGATCCCCGCGGGGGCGGAGGTGGGCTCCAAGCCGGTGGATGGCACCACGTGCGTGTTCCGCACGACGCGGCCGGTGGATCTGCTGCCGCTCACGTTGCTGGAGACGACGCTGGATCAGTCGTCGCAGAACAACCCCTCGCTGCGGGTGCAGTTCCAGGTGGCCGAGCAGGGGCGCAGTGAGATCTTCCAGGAGGAGGGGCTGAGCCTCTTCCTCAACGGCGAGCTGGCCATCAGCGGCACGTTGCTGGTGTGGCTGCTGCGGCACTGCAAGGGCATCCAGGTGCGCGGCGGGCCGGGCACCGAGCCGGTGCGGCTGCCGGTGAAGAACCTGAGCGCCACGGGCTTCTCGCCCGAGGATCAGCTGCTGCCGTGGCCGGCGCGCGCCCCCGAGGGCTTCCGCATGCTGCAGGAGTACTTCACCCTGCCGCAGAAGTTCCTCTTCCTCGAGATTCGGGGGCTGCAGGCGGCCGCGGCGCTCACGGGGCAGAAGCTGGAGCTGGTGTTCGAGTTCGAGCGCCCGCCGCCGCTGCCCGGGCGCGTGCCCAAGGACATCTTCAAGCTGCACTGCGCGCCGGTGGTGAACCTGTTCACCACGTCCGCGGATCCGGTGCGGGTGGGCACGCTGGGCCACGAGCACCTGCTGCGCGCCTCCGGCCTGGATCCGGAGCACATGGAGGTCTACTCGGTGGACACCGTGACGGGCCTGCAGGCCGGTCGCAACGAGCGGTTGGACTACCGGCCCTTCTTCGACTTCGCGCACACCACCAACGCCGAGTCGCGCTTCTACCGCCTGCGCCGGGGGCATTCGCCCATCAACGACGGCATGGACACGTTCCTGGCGCTGGGCAGCCCGCGGGACGTGGCGCCGTCGACGGTGGAGGAGACGCTCTCCATCGATCTCACGTGTACCAACCGCTCGCTGCCGGCCCGGCTGCAGGTGGGGGACTTGAGCGTGCCGACGCCCGCCTCGCCCACCACGGCGAAGTTCCGCAACATCATCGCGGTGACCAAGCCGGTGCGGCCGCCGCTGGGCTCGGAGCTGCACTGGCGCCTGCTGTCGCACCTGGCGCTCAATCAGCGATCGTTGATGGACCCGGGGGCGATGAAGTCGGTGCTCGAGCTCTACAACTTCCAGACGACGGCGGACCAGCCGGCGGCGCGGGCCAACCAGCTTCGCGTCGAGTCGCTGCGGGGCGTGACGGGCAAGCCGGTGACGCGCTTCCTGCAAGGCGCGCCGGTGCGGGGCGCCCAGGTGATCATCGATGTGGAGGAGTCGGGCTTCAACGGGCTGGGAGATGCCTTCCTCTTTGGCAGCGTGCTGGATGAGCTGCTGGCCTCGTACGTGAGCCTCAACGCTTTCAGCGAGATGGTGCTGCGCGTTCAACCCTCTCAGGTGGAGTACCGGTGGTCCCCTCGCAACGGTCGTCAGCCGATCGCTTGAGCACCGTGGAGGAGCCAGGCGAGGAGGGCGGCGAGCTGGAGACCCTGTCCCTGGCCTCGCGGCTGGAGCGGCTCACCTCGGGCGCCATGCAGGTGCAGGCCCAGGGCGGGGCAGGGGACGCGACCATGCGCTTCCGGCTGGACGCGGCGCTCCAGTTCATCGCCGGGGACGTGCGCTTCGTACCACTGGTGGGCCTGCTGGAGCGGCTCACCGCGGGCTCGGTGCGCGTGGGCGGCGATGGGCCTCCCACCGAGGAGGCCATCCGCTTCCGGCATGATCCGGCGCTCATCTTCAGCGCCGGAGACGTGAGCCAGGTCAAGCTGGTGCCGCGCGTGACGGAGTGGGGCGAGCAGCAGCACGGCCCTCGGCATGTCTTCGAGGTGGTCACCACCTTCCTGGGGCTCACCGGCGCGTCCTCGCCGCTGCCCGGCTATCTCGTGGAGGAGATCGCCCAGGAGGATCCGGATCGACCGCTCAAGCGCGAGTTCCTGGACCTGTTCCACCACCGGCTCGTGTCGCTGCTGTACCGGGCGCTGTCGCGCTACCTGCTCGAGGGCGAGGCGACGCGCGCTGGCGATGACGTGTGGAGCCGGCGCGTGCTGGCGCTGGCGGGCCTGGACACGTACGAGCGTGGCCCGCAGGTGGGCCTGTCGGTGGCCCAGCTGCTGCGGCTGGCGCCGCTGCTGGCGACGCGGGCGCGGACAGGCCGGACGCTGGAGCTGGCGCTCACGGACGTGCTGCGCAACGAGCTGGGTGAGGCCCGCGTCACCGTGCGCCAGTTCGCCGGCAGCTGGGTGGACGTGGAGCCCGAGCAGCGGATGATGCTGGGCAAGCTCAACTCGCACCTGGGACGTTCATCGATGCTGGGCGGTCGGCTGTTCGATCGGGCCGGCAAGTTCATCATCGGCATCTCGCCGCTGGATGGGCCCACCTACCACCGCTTGCTGCCCGAGGGGGACTTGAGTCCCCTGGTGCGCGAGGTGGTGACGCTGGTGGTGCGCGATCCGCTCGAGTGCGCGATGGAGCTGGGCGTGCGCGAGGACGTGCTCGGCGCCTTTCAGATCACCCAGAAGAATACCGCCCGCCTTGGGCGCAACACCTACCTGGGGGGCCGACGTGGGGCCGTTCCCCGATTGAGGACACGGGTCGTGACCCTTCCTCAGCCGGCGGGGAATGGGTCCACCTCCGCCAGCCCCTGAACCGCGGCACCCTGTGTCATTCACTTTTTAGAGGAGTCATTCGATGCGCGTTGAACCGAAAACCCTCGTCCGGCGTTTGACCTCCACTGCCACGCGCAGCCTGGAGGCCGCTGTCGCCCGTGCGAGCAGCGCCCGTAGCTATGAAATCACCCCGGAGCACATGCTCCGCCAGCTCCTGGAGGACGAGGAGGGCGAGGCTTCGCTGCTGCTGCGCCACTTCCAGGTAGATCGCACCAAGGTGCTCGCCCGCGTCGAGGAGACGCTGCGGGGCCTGCGCAACGGCAACGCCGGGCGGCCGGTGTTCTCCGAGAGCCTGTTCCAGTGGTTCGAGGATGCGTGGGTGCTCACCTCGCTGGAGCACGGCGCGCAGCGGCTGCGCTCCGGCGCGTTGATGGCGCAGTGGATCGTCCGCTCCAGTCGCTACTCGGCCGAGTCGTACCCGGAACTGGATGCCGTCTCCTCCGAGGCTCTCAAGAAGGGCTTCGAGGAGGCTGTCAGCTCCTCCAAGGAGGCGGCGGAGATCGCCGCGGCGGGCACGGCGGCGGCACCGGCGGGCGGGGCTCCCGCGCCTCGGGGCGAGGAGGCGCTCTCGCGCTTCACCACCTCGTTCACGGGCAAGGCCCGCGAGGGGAAGATCGATCCGATCTTCGGCCGTGATCGCGAGATCCGTCAGATGATCGACGTGCTCTCTCGGCGCCGGAAGAACAACCCCATCATCGTGGGCGAGCCCGGAGTGGGTAAGACGGCGCTCGTAGAGGGCCTGGCGCGCGCCATCGTCACCGGCGATGTGCCCGACTCCCTGAAGAACTTCGAGCTGCTGGGGCTGGACCTGGGCCTGCTGCAGGCGGGCGCCGGTGTGAAGGGCGAGTTCGAGAACCGGCTCAAGGCGGTCATCTCCGAGGTGAAGGCCTCGCCCAAGCCGATCATCCTCTTCATCGACGAGGCGCACACGATCATCGGCGCCGGTGGTCCGCAGGGCGGCGGCGACGCGGCCAACCTGCTCAAGCCGGAGCTGGCGCGCGGCGAGCTGCGCACCGTTGCCGCCACCACCTGGTCCGAGTACAAGAAGTACTTCGAGAAGGACCCGGCGCTCGAGCGGCGCTTCCAGCCGGTGAAGGTGGACGAGCCCTCGGAGGCGGACGCGGTGCTGATGATCCGCGGCCTGCGGCCCACGTACGAGAAGGCCCACAACGTCACCATCCGCGAGGAGGCGGTGACGGCGGCGGTGGCGCTCTCGCACCGCTACATCTCCGGCCGGCAGCTGCCGGACAAGGCGGTGGACCTGCTGGACACGGCGGCGGCCCGCGTGAAGCTCGAGCAGAGCGCCCGGCCGGACGAGCTGGTGGAGCTGGAGGCGAAGCTGGCCGCGCTGGAGAGCGAGAAGGCGGCGCGCGAGCGCGAGCTGGCCACGGGCCAGACGCCGCCGCACGAGGATGGCACTCCGGTGGAGGAGCGGCTGGCGGCTGTGAAGGATCAGGTCGCCACCCTGCGCGCCCGCTGGGAGGAGCAGCGGGCCGCCGTGGACGGGCTGAAGAAGGCCCAGGCGGAGCTGGACGCGGCCAAGGAGGCCTCCGAGAAGGAGAAGCTCAAGGCCAAGGTGACCGAGCTGCGCGACGCCCTCAAGAAGATGCAGGGCGAGTCGCCCATGGTCCACGTGGACGTGGACGCGGACGTGGTGGCCCGGGTGGTGGCCGGGTGGACCGGCGTGCCGGTGGGCAAGATGCGCAGCAGCACGCTGACCGCGGTGCTCCAGTTGGAGGACACGCTGCGGGCGCGCGTGCGCGGCCAGGACATGGCGCTGCGCACGGTGGCGGAGACGATCCGCGCCTCCACCGCCGGCATCCGCAACCCGACGACGCCGATCGGCGTGCTGCTCTTCGTGGGCACCAGCGGCGTGGGCAAGACGGAGACGGCGCTGGCGCTGGCCGACTCGCTCTACGGCGGTGAGCGCTTCCTGACGACGATCAACATGTCGGAGTTCCAGGAGAAGCACACCGTGTCGCGCCTGATCGGCTCGCCCCCGGGCTACGTGGGCTACGGCGAGGGCGGCATGCTCACCGAGGCGGTGCGCCAGCGCCCGTACTCGGTGGTGCTGCTGGACGAGTGCGAGAAGGCCGACCCCGAGGTGCTCAACCTCTTCTACCAAGTCTTCGACAAGGGCGTGCTCAACGACGGCGAGGGCCGCACGGTGGACTTCAAGAACACCGTCGTCATCCTCACCAGCAACCTGGGCACCGATGTCATCATGCAGCTGTTCCAGCAGCCGGAGCCGCCGAGCATCGATGCGGTGCGCGAGGCCCTCAAGCCGGTGCTCACCAAGCACTTCAAGCCGGCGCTGCTGGCCCGCATGTCCATCGTCCCCTACGTCCCCATCCAGAAGGACATCCTCAAGGACATCGCGGCGATGAAGCTCAACTCCCTGGCCGGGCGGCTGCACACCTCGCACCGGATCAAGACGGAGTTCGCCCCCGAGGTCTTCGAGGAGTTCGCCCGGCGGTGTACGGACATGGACGCGGGCGCTCGTAACGTGGACCACGTGCTGCGCGCCTCGCTCATGCCCCAGCTGTCGCGGGAGCTGCTGGAGCACATGGCCAGCGGGGCCACGCCCACCCACTTGCGGGTGGGTCTCACTCTCGGTGGAGAGTGGGATCTGGCGTTCTCCCAGGCGTAAAGGGGGGGACAGCGCCTTGCGCGCCGCGTAAAAGGGGGGCTCCGGGGCAGCCGGGAGCCCCCCCTGGCGTCCCGGTGTCATCGTTCTGAGGCACCCTCTTGGCTGCCTCGGCTGTTCGGCATAGGAGAAGGCCAATGCTTCCCCTCGTGATCCGCATCAAGGACGCCGACTCCCAGCCGCCGATGGAGAAGCAGTACGTCTTCAAGCAGTCTCCGGTTCGCATCGGACGCAACCAGCTCAACGACATCCCCATCAACCGGCCCTTCGTGTCGTTGTTCCACGCCCTGGTGCGCTTCGATCAGGCCTCCATCTACATGGTGGATCTCGGGTCCACCAACGGCGTCAATGTCGGTGGCCAGCGGATCGAAAAGAACGTCCCGGTGCGCATCAAGCCCGGCATGGACGTGACGATCGGCTCGGTGCAGTTCCACTTCTCGCGCGACTCCAAGGCGGTGCGCGACACCTCGTCCCGGCTGACGCAGTTCCGGGCGCTGTCGGAGATCCAGAGCGAGGCGCTGAGCTTCAAGCCGACGCCCGTCCAGGATCGCAAGGCGGAGGTGCGCACCTCGCTTCTGCCGAGCCTCGACTCGCTGCTGGCGCAGGAGCAGGACGAGGTCACCGGCAAGAGCCCCCGGACCCTCATCGCCCCGGCGCTGCAGGTGACGGACTCGAGCGAGGAGTCCACCTCGCTGGAGATCCGCACGGTGGTCGGACCGCCTCCCGAGCTGGAGGCGCCGCAGCCGAAGCGGCAGCCTCCCGTGCTTACGCCTACGCCTCCGGGCGGGAAGAAGAAGACGGGCAACAGCCAGGTCGGGGTGATTCCGCGAGCGCCGGGCGGGGCCGCGGCGCTGCAGGACACCATCCAACAGCTGGTGCCGCTCTACAACGCCTACCGCACCGCCTGGAAGATGCTGCACCAGGGGTTGTCCCGAGGGGTGGATTCGCTGCCCGAGCAGGACCGGGAGCAGCTCATCACCCAGCTCTTGCGGCGCATGCCCGATATGGCGCAGGAGCCCGCGTTCCAGGAGATCGCCAAGAACGTGGGGCGCCCGGTCGACGTGGAGCCCGCCACCGTCCCCATGCCGGCGGTACACTCGGGCGCGGCCAACCGCATGGAGGTGGTGTCGCGGGAGTTGCTCAACCAGTTCGTCCGCTCGTACCTGCCCGACACCAAGGGGCTGCAATCCGAGCAGGACATCCAAGGCTTCCTGGAGCACCTGGCGGAGCTGCTGGAGACGTTCGGGCGCGCCTTCGTGGAGCTGCGCCAAGGCAACGATCAGTTCGGCCAGCAGATGGCGGTGCCCGTCACCAACGAGGACAACCCGCTCAGCCGCATGAAGAGCCCGCGCGAGGTGCTGCGCTACCTGCTGGACTTCAAGGTGTCGGAAGCCAGCCACCGGGTGCAGGAGCTCATGGGCGGCTTCGGCGACATGATGATCCACCAGATCGCGGTGCTCAGCGGCCTGCGCGAGGGCGTGAAGGACGTGCTCGATCGGCTGAGCCCGGAGCGGCTGGAGGTGGAGGTGAGCGGCGTGTGGCCGTTCGGCCTCTCCAAGCGGTGGGCGAAGTACTCGGAGCGGCACCGGGCCTTCGTGGAGGAGGAGCGGGAGCTGACGGCGGTGCTCTTCGGGCCGGAGTTCGCCAAGGCGTACCTGGCCATCGTCGGTGAGTCGGCGAACAAGGGCGGCGTGGGAGACGAGGACGCGGATCGGGAGATGGAGGAGTCATGATGTGGAAGGGGATTCGTGGGGGTGGGGCGCTGCGGTGGTGGGTGGTAGCGCTGGTGGTGGCGGGCGCGGGGTGCGCGAAGAAGCAGGTACAGGTGCGCGAGTCGGCGGTGCGGGCGCTGTGCTTCTCGGAGCTGCCCTCGGACATGCGAGTGGTGTCGCCGGCGGTCTGGCGCCCCGAGGCGCTCTTCCAGTTGCTCATCAACGGCTATGACAAGTCGACGGGGCGGGTGCCGCTGCCGCCCACCGACTGCATGGGCACGCCCATCCTCTGGCAGGACCCGGCGCCGGGCGAGTGTGGGGAGACGGCCCCGGACGCCACGCCGCTGCCCATTCAGCCGCTCACGGTGGAAGAGATGATCGTGACGGAGATGCGGCTGGACCTGAAGCTGGTGTGGGCCGTCGTGCGTCGGTACTCGAACGGGGAGGCGATCGGGCCGGTGGCGCTGGTGGAGGCCACGCCGCGCGGGTTGGCGGTGCGGGCGCTGGGGACGCTGAAGGCGATGCCCAAGAGCGCGCGGCTGCGCCTGGAGCGGATTGGCGGCATCGAAGTGCTGCTGGTGGATGGGGAGCGCTGCTGGGGGCCGGAGGAGGGCAAGACGTGCCAGCGGATGGTGCGCATCATGCCGCTGCGCGGAAACCGCTTCGTGGCCGAGCCGCTGGTGGGTCAGGACGGCAAGTGCATGCAGCCGGCGAACATCGCCCTGAGCCGCGCGGGCAGCCAGATGCTGCCCAGCAAGTGGCTGCGCAAGTACGAGTACACGGCGGCGCTGAGCGTGGCGCCGGACGGCATCCGTGTGGCGGAGCAGGTGACGGCCAAGGACAGCGATCCGAAGCAGCCCTCCTCGCCGCCGCGCCTGTTCCGCAAGGCGCAGGGCGATCGGCTCATCCAGGTGAACCAGAGCCGGATGGCGGTGGACCGCACCTCGGTGTGGAACCAGCTGCTGGAGCCGGGCGCGACCGAGGCGCTGCCGTAGTCGCTCAGTCGGAGGTGCTGGTGACAGTGCCTCCCGAGACGAGCCACCGCTCCGTGGTGCACCTGCGCGCGAAGTGCGTGTCGTGGGTCACCAAGAGCAGGGCGCCTGGGTACTCGCGCAGGGCTGCCTCCAGTCGCTCGATGGAGGGGAGGTCCAGGTGGTTGGTGGGCTCGTCCAGCACCAGCGCCCAGGCGTGCTGTCCCAGTCCCTGGGCGATCAGCAGCTTGCGCACCTCTCCGGGCGAGGGCTGCTCCGAGGCCAGCAGGCGCTCGGGGTCGACTCCCAGCGCCGCCACCAGTGACAGCACCCGGCCCTTCTGCTCGGGAGGCAACTCCTGCACCGCCTCCAGGGCCGCCGTGGCCTCTTCGGTGCTCAGGTCCTGGGGCAGGTAGAGCACCCGGTCCAGGGGGATCCGGGAGTGCTCCAGGAGCGCTCGGAGCAGCGTCGTCTTCCCGGCGCCATTGGGGCCTTCGATGCGGATGCGGCTCTCTCGGCCGACGGCGAGCGTCACCGGCCCGAGCAGTTCCACGTCCCCGGCACGCAGGGAGTGGTTCTCGAGGGTGAAGAGCCACGGGTTGGGAGAGCGCACGTAGTCCACGAAGACCGAGCGCCCCACCGTCTTGTCCGCCTGGAACTCGCCGATGGCCTCGGCGGCCCGCTCCGTCTCGCGTCGGAGCACGCCGACCTGTCGGCCGATGCGAGCCTCTGCCCAGCCAGCGACGACCTTGGCGCCCATGGAGCGCGCGTCATTGTCGTACTTGTCCTTGATGCGCCGGCCCGCATTGCGCGCGAGGGAGGCGGACTGTTGCTCACGACGGGCTTGATCGAGCTGTCGCGCCACGCGCCGATGGACCTCCTGGGCCTGTTGTCGGGCGGCGATCTGTCCCTCGCGTTCGGCCTCCCAGTACTGCTGGGCGTCGGAGTAGGCGCCGGGCCACAGTCGTGCCTCGCCCGCGTGGACACGCAGGGTGGAGGTGGTCAGCTCCTCGAGCACCGTCCGATCGTGGGAGACGACGACCCCGACGCCACGGAAGCGGCGCAGCGCGGAGAGGAGCCACGTACGTGCCTCGGCGTCGAGGTGGTTGGTGGGCTCATCGAGCAGCAGCACGTCTGGCTCCGCCGCCAGTGCCGCGCCAATCTGCCAGCGCTTGCGCTCCCCGGGGGACAGGGTGGGCCAGCGCTCCAGCGCGCCGGGCTCCAGGCCTAATTGTCCGAGGACCCGCCGCGCCACCGAGTCCCAGGACTCGGCGAAGGCGGAGATCTCCGGCGTGAGGGCCTCGACGCTCTGGGGACAGAGGCGGATGAGGGGGGAGGGGGGCTCGTACTGGAGATGGCCCTCGGTGGGTTCCAGCTCTCCGGCGATCAGCCGCAGGAGGGTGGACTTGCCAGCGCCGTTGGCACCAACGAGGCCCGTCCAGCCAGGCGGGAGGTGGAACTCAACGTCGCTGAGGAGGGGAACAGCATCCAAAAAGGCGAAGGACACGCCATGCGCGCGAAGGGACGACATAAAGGAACTCCTGAATCCGGTCGAGCAGGGCTCGACGTGTGGGAAGGCACTAGGCCGCGGATTTCAGGCGTTCAGCTTCAATGGCGTTTCCGACCTCGCGTGAGGGTGCAGGTGGCAAAGGTATAGGCGCGTCCCGATTTTCGCGCAACCCCCGCGTGGTCTTTGGAGTCAGGGCGCCGGTTCTGGGGCCTCATCGTCAAGGCCGCGCGCCTCGATGAGCCGACGCTCGCGCTCCAACTCACGCTGCAGCTCTTCCTCGGTCGGCAGGTAGGTCAGGTAGCGGGCGGCGAAGAGCTGGCGACTCTCGTGGAGGACCGAGTACCTGGCGACCGCTTCGTTCTTCTTGGAGCACAGGATCAGACCGATGGTTGGGTTGTCGCCGGGCAGCTTCTCATGCGCCTCGAACATGCGGACGTAGCTGTCCATCTGACCGATGTCCTGGTGGGTCAGCTTGCCGACCTTCAGATCGATGAGGACGAAGCATTTCAGCAGGTAGTTGTAGAAGACGAGGTCCACATAGAAGTCTTCGTCTTCGAGGCGCATCCGCTTCTGGCGAGCGACGAAGGAGAAGCCCTTGCCGAGCTCCAAGAGAAAGCTCTGCAGGTTGGCGATGATGGTGGCCTCGAGCTTCGATTCATGCAGCGCGGGCGCGTCCGGCAGGTCGAGGAACTCCAAGACGTACGGGTCCTTCAGCGCATCCATCGGATGTAGGCCGCCCTGGGGCTGACGCTCTTGTTTGAGCATCTTCTTCTTGTCTCGGCTCATCAGCAGTCGCTCGTAGTGGAGCGTCTCGATCTGGCGCTCCAGCTGGGCTTTGCTCCAGCCACAGGCCACTGCCTCTTGCTCGTAGAAGCCCCGTGCCTCGGGCTTCTCGACCCGCATCAGTGCCCGATAGTGAGACCAACTCAACGCAGCGTGGAAGCCATCCGTCGTGGCCTCCAATTGGCTACCCGGCGGGTAGCTTTTTTCGGTCCCCGGCGATTCGCTCCCCGACGGGTAGCCAATCAGTGGTCGGCGAGCCGAGTAGGCGAGGTAGAACTGCCGGAAGTTCTTCAGGTTCGGCAGAGAAAAGCCCTTGCCGTAGCGCTCCGTGAGCTGTCGGGAGAGCCCTTCGAGCACGCGTGCTCCGTACTCCGCGCGTCGATCTCCGCCCTGCAGCGCCTCGACGATCTCTTTGCCAATGAGCCAATACGCCGTCACGGTCTGCGTATTGACCGCGCGAACCACCTGGCCTCGTGCTTCCTCCAGGATGGAGACGATTCGGTCGAAGAGCCCTTTGGGCCCCGCCAGCTTTCTGGGCAGCCGCTTCTTCGATGAGCCGCGTGGGCGTTTGCTCGGCGGCGTCACCGCACGGGCTCCCCATGTTTCCCGAGCATCCGATTCATGGAATGGATGGGCAGGATGCCGGAACCCAATGCGGCCAACAAGCACCAGCGCGGGGCGAACAGAGGCAGGGTGCGCCTACCGGGCGGGAGCCGGCTCGATCTGGCGGGCCAGCCGCCACGCGCCCACCGAGGCGAAGAGGGCGGCGAGCATTCTCAGGAGCAGCGACAGCACGATGAGGTGTTCGGTCGCTCAGACACCGGCCGCCGGGTGGGGTTCCCGGCGGCCTTCATTTCTCCGGGTCTCGCTACTCGTCCTGCTGCGGCAGCGCCGGAGGGCCGCGACGCACCGGCACCGGCTGCGGCTGTGCCACGTTGCGCGCCAGCGCCTGTGCGCTCAGGGCCGCGGCGGACGGCGCCAGCCGGCTGCCGGCCGTGGGCGTCGCGTCGCCTTCTTTGTTGAACAGCTCCTTCAGCATGCCCAGGCTGCCCAGCGCCGCGCTGGCCTCGTACGGCACGAACACCTTGTTGCCGCCCTTGCCCAGCTCCTGCAGCGTCTCCAGGTAGCGCAGCGCCAGCACCTCCGGCGTCGCTCCGCCCGCGTGTACCGCCTCGAACACCAGCCGCGTGGCCTCCGCCTTCGCCTCCGCCTCCAGCACCACCGCGCGCTTGTGGCCCTCGGCCCGAGCTACCTCCGCGTCGCGCTCGGCCTCGGCGCGCAGAATGCGCGAGATCTTCTCGCCCTCCGCCTGGAGGATCGCCGCCGCCTTGTCGCCCTCCGCCTTCGTCACCTCCGCGCGCCGCTCACGCTCGGCCGTCATCTGCTTGGCCATCGCCTCCTTGATGGCTCCCGGCGGCTCGATCTCGCGCAGTTCCACGCGCGTCACCTTCACGCCCCACTTCTCCGTGGCCTCGTCCAGCACCATGCGCAGCTTGGTGTTCACCGTCTCGCGGCTGGTGAGCGTCTGATCCAGCGTCAGCCCGCCCATGATGTTGCGCAGGTTCGTCATCGTCAGCTGCTCGATGGCCAGCGCCAGGTTCTCCACCGCGTAGAGCGCCTTGGCCGGATCGATCACCTGGTAGTAGATGACCGAGCCCACCTCCATGTTCACGTTGTCATGGGTGATGACCTGCACGGTCTCGAAGCCCATGACCTGCTCGCGCAAGTCCACCATGGTGCTGCGCAGGAAGCGGTTGCCCGTGCGCATCTCGAACGCACGCGGGGTGTCCATGACAGGGATCAAGATGTTGAGGCCGCTGTGTGCCACGTGGTGGAACTTCCCCAGCCGCTCCACCACCATCACCTTGGCCTGCGGGACGATGCGGATGCCGGTAATGAGCCCGAAGCCCACCACCAGCATCGCGATGATGATCACCACCGTCATGAAGGTCATCACGCTCTCTCTTTCTTCTGCATAGGAACTTCGAGCGACGCGGAGGGGCGTCGCACCCAAAGCTTCAAGCCATCCACCTGCTCGACGGTCACGCGTTCGCCCTCGGCCACCGGGCCCGACAGGGAACGCGCCATCCACAGCTCGCCGTTGATACGCACGGTACCGCCATGCGGTTCCGCCAGGGACTCGGTCACCACGGCCTCCTGGCCGACCATGGCCTCCACCCCTGTCTTCATGGGGCTGGCCGAGCGCATGAACGCTCGCTTGAAGATCGTCCGAGAAGCGGCGAACAGGGCGGCGGAGACCAGGGTAAACAGCAAGAGCTGCCCGTCGATCCCCACGCCCACCGCCGCCGCGAGCGCGGAGGCCAGCGCACCCACCGCGAACCACAGCGTGACGAACCCCGAGAGCTTGATCTCCAAGGCGCCGAGGACGAGTGCCGCGACGATCCACAGCTGCCAGGCGGTAGGAGTCAGGTCCATGGCCTACCTGTTTGGCAGCGGGCTCGGCATCCTGTCAAACAGCACCGGGTTGCATCCAAGGCCCTGAATCTCCAAGGGATCCGATACTTCCGATCATTCTCGCTTTCGTCTGAACACCCGTCCAGTATCTTCATGTCCGTGTACGCCGAGCTGGTCTGCCGCTCCAACTTCTCGTTCCTTCGGGGCGCCTCGCACCCCGAGGAGCTGATCGCCACGGCCGCGCGGCTCGGACTGCCCGCGCTGGCCCTGACGGATGGGGATGGGCTGTACGGGCTGGTGAAGGCGCACCTGGCCGCCAAGGAGCACCGGCTCAAGCTGCTGATCGCCACCGAGCTGAAGCTGACCGATGGCCCGCCGGTGATCGTCTACGCCATGGACGCGGGTGGCTACGCGAACGTGTGCCGGCTGGTGTCGGCCAGCCGCATGTCGCACCCCAAGGGAGAGTCGGGGTTGCCCTGGCGCGAGGTGGCCGAGCGCTCCGAGGGGTTGATCGCGCTGCTGCCGAACCCCGCTCCCGCCGAGCAGGTGGCGCCCCTGGCCGAGGCCTTCCCCGGGCGCTTCTACGTGGGCCTGTGCCGCAGCCTGTCCGCCGGAGACGCGGCGCGGGAGGCGCGGGCCGATGCCCTGGCCCGCTCGCTCGGGGTACCTCTGTGCGCGCACAACGACGTGCATACCCATCACCGGCGCCGCCAGCCGCTCCAGGACGTGCTGACGGCCATCCGCCACAAGACGACGGTGGACAAGTCGGGCGTCCGGTTGCAGCCCAACGCCGAGCGCACCCTGAAGTCCCCAGCGGAGATGGCGCGGCTGTTCAAGGACCGGCCCGAGGTGCTGGAGCGCACGCTGGAGATCGCCGGCCGCTGCAACGCCACGCTGGACGATCTGCGCTACCACTTCTCCGAGGAGGACCTGCCGCCAGGGCGCACGGCCATGGATCACCTGCGGGTGCTCACCGAGGAAGGGTTGGCGGTGCGCTACCCGACCGGAGTTCCGCCCGCGGTGCGCAAGCAGATCGATCACGAGATGCACCTCATCGAGGCGCTGGACTTCCCCGGCTACTTCCTGGCGCTGTGGGACATCGTCCACTTCGCGCGCTCGCGGGGCATCCTCTGTCAGGGGCGCGGCAGCGCGGCGAACTCGGCGGTCTGCTACGCGCTGCAGATCACCGCCATCGACCCGGTGCGCATGGGGCTGCTCTTCGAGCGCTTCCTGAGCATGGAGCGCCGCGAGCCGCCCGACATCGACGTGGACTTCGAGCACGAGCGGCGCGAGGAGGTGCTTCAGTACGTCTACGAGAAGCACGGCCGGCACCGGGCCGGCATGGTCTGCGAGTTCATCTGCTACCGGGGTCGCCTCGCCCTGCGCGAGGTGGGCAAGGCGCTCGGGCTCTCACTGGACCAGGTGGACCGGCTCTCCAAGGTAGCGGCCGCGTACGGCTTCGACGTCACCCCGGAGGTGCTGGCCGAGGCGGGGCTGTCCGCCTTCGACAGCCGCGTGCGGCAGACGCTCACGCTGGCGCAGGAGATCGAAGGCTTCCCGCGCCACGTCTCCATCCACGTGGGGGGCTTCGTCATCACCCGCGAGCCGCTGGTGGACATCATCCCGGTGGAGAACGCGGCTATGAAGGGCCGCACCGTCATCCAGTGGGAGAAGGACGACACCAACGCGCTGGGCGTGCTCAAGGTGGACCTGCTGGCCCTGGGCATGCTCACGGCGGTGGCCAAGTGTCTGGCGCTCATCCGCCAGCACTTCGGGCGCGAGCTGTCGCTGGCGACGATTCCTCCGGAGGACCCCAAGGTCTACGACATGCTGTGCGAGGCGGACACGGTGGGCGTGTTCCAGATCGAGAGCCGCGCGCAGATGAGCATGCTGCCGCGCCTCAAGCCTCGCACCTTCTATGACCTGGTGATCGAGATCGCCCTCATCCGCCCGGGGCCCATCGTCGGCAACATGGTGCATCCGTACCTGCGCCGGCGCGATGGCAAGGAGATCCCTCAGTACCCCACGCCCGATGTGCGAGCGATCCTCGAGAAGACGCTGGGGGTGCCGCTCTTCCAGGAGCAGGCGATGAAGCTGGCCATGGTGGCGGCGGGCTTCACCGCGGGCGAGGCGGACGGGCTGCGCCGGGCCCTGGGGCACAAGCGGGCCGAGCAGCTCCTGGAGCCCTACCGCATGCGCTTCGTGGAGGGCGGTACGAAGCGGGGCTACACGCGCGAGTACATGGAGGAGCTCTTCGAGCAGTTCCGCGGCTTCGCGCACTACGGGTTCCCCGAGTCGCACTCGGCCTCGTTCGCGCTCATCGCCTACGCCTCCTCGTGGCTCAAGTTC
The DNA here is from genome assembly GCF_034259325.1 of Hyalangium ruber. Classification (NCBI taxonomy): domain Bacteria; kingdom Pseudomonadati; phylum Myxococcota; class Myxococcia; order Myxococcales; family Archangiaceae; genus Hyalangium; species Hyalangium rubrum. Next base: position 40,113 of record NZ_JAXIVS010000013.1, read on the forward strand.
CACTACCCGCAGGCCTTCACCGCGGCGCTGCTCAACTCGCAGCCCATGGGCTTCTACGCGCCTCACACGCTGGTGGCGGATGCCAAGCGCCACGGGGTGGTGGTGCGGCCGGTGGACGTATGTCGCTCGGACTGGGACTGCACGCTGGAGGAGGGTGGGGTGCTGCGGCTGGGGCTGCGCATGGTGCGCGGCCTGAACGAGGCGGCGGGGCGGCGCGTGGCCTCGGCGCGACGCGAGGGCTACGCGAGCGTGGGCGAGCTGGCGCGGCGGGCCCGAATCCCCCGCCACGAGCTGACGCGGCTGGCGCTGGCCGGGGCGCTCGCCTCGCTGAGCGGCGCGCGGCGCCAGGCCCTGTGGGAGATCCAGGCCCTGGGGCCGCTGGACTCCGATGACTTGTTCTTCGGTATGCCCATGGATGGCACGCAGGTGGAGTTGCCCCCCATGAGCGTGGCCGAGCGAGTGTCGGCCGACTACGAGACGGTGGGCGTGTCGCTGGAGAAGCACCCGCTGGAGCTCTTGCGCCCGGCGCTGCGAAAGATGGGCGCGGTGACCGCCGAGGGGCTCAAGAAGGTGTCCTCCGGGCGGCGCGTGGCCGTGGGCGGCATGTTGATCACCCGCCAGCGGCCTCCCACCGCCAAGGGCATGTGCTTCATCTCCCTCGAGGACGAGACGGGCATCGCCAACCTCGTGGTGCCGCCGGATGTGTATGAACGTTGTCGACGTGACATTCACGCCGCCCTCTTCATCGTGGGAGAGGGCGTGCTGGAGCGCTCGGGCAACGTGCTCAACGTGAAGACCCAGCGCGTGGTGGCGCTCGAAGGACTGTTGGGCTGACGCGCTCTCACGCAATGCGTTATCAAAGCTTTCACGCAATGCGTTATTGAGAGATTGGTGAGAGTAGTATGTTTTTCCTGGAATGGCAGTGAAGTTCACCATTACCCTGCGCGCCTCCCAATCCCCCGGGAGCCTAGGAGGCAGTCCATGTCCCTTCGTTTCAATCTGCGCGGCGCGTCCGCCGCCTGCGCGCTGGCGGCCACTGTGGTGAGCGGCTCGGCCGCTGCCAGCACCATCAACCAGAACACTTCCTGGACCATCACCCGCACCGGTGCCACGAGCACCTACCGCGTGGTGGCCTACGGCGACTCGATCTTCGCCGGCTACAACGGCAGCCTCTTCAGCGTGGCGCGTCGCGCGGCCCCCTACGCCAGCGGCGAGTACCTGGGCAACCAGTGGAACGCCAACATCGAGGTGGTGCGCCGCACCAAGTCGGGCGCCAAGGCGGACGACATCTACAACAACAAGATCGTCGCCGAGCGCTCGTACATGCAGGACGCGAAGACGCGCGTCGTGGTGTTCGAGATGTGCGGCAACGACTACCTGCAGGCGCGCACCGCGTTCAAGGACCAGACGGGCACCTGTAACTACGCCCCCCTGGACACGGCGTTGGCCAACTGCACCACGTATATGGAGCGTGGCATGCAGACCATCAACCAGTACGCGACCTCGGCCAAGGCCAAGGTCATCATGAACATCTACTACCCCGGCTACAACGCGGACAACGTACAGACCGCGTGTACGGACTCGTCCACGGGCACCAAGGTGAACCGCCGCGACAAGTTCCTGCCGTACCTGGCCAAGAGCAACTGGCGCGCCTGCAACCTGGCGGCGACGTACGGCTTCAAGTGCGCCGACGCGTTCGCCGAGAGCATGGCGAGCGACTACGACTCCAACGGCGACGGGCAGAACGACGTGGACGCCATCCGCTTCCGCGCGGGTGAGTCCGAGGCGGCCTATGTCGCTCGCATCGTCTCGCTGAAGGCGACCCTGCGCGACTCCAACACCAAGTACGTCAACGCCAGCACCAGCTTCGACTACCTCCAGTCGGACGACACCCACCAGACCTACTACAAGTCCACCATCGGCACGGGCTCGGGCTCGGCGGCGCCGGACTTCACCGCCGCGCAGATCGTCGGCGGCAAGAACCCCGAGTGGAACAAGTGGGGCCACGAGCGCACGGGCTGGTCCATCTCCACGTACAACCCGGCCGCTCCGTAGTTTCGTAGCCCGGGATTGAAGTCATGCTCGGCCGTGCCTTTCAGGGCGCGGCCGAGTTTTTTTGGCGCGGGGAGGAAACTTTTCGGCGCTGGGTTCGATAATGCGGGCGGCCGGTCCGACCCTTTTAGAAGAGCCAGCGCCCTATGAGTGTTCGTCTCCCCCCCGCGAAAGAGTCGTCGAGGAGCGCCGCCGTTGGGACTTCCCAGCCTTCCTCCGGGACGGGGTGGCAGGCGATCCCCCACATCAACCAGCTCCGCCCCAAGGGCGCCAACAAGGACTATGCCAACGGCGCCTACAACTGTGCGCCCGCCGTGGTGGCCATGGTGGCGCGGGGCTGGGGGCGGATGGGCCACCTGAATGACGCCGAGCTCATCCAGAAGCTCGGCAAGGGAATCGTCACCGACAAGGGGACGGATGCCGACGGGTTGACGCGGATGCTGGCGCGCGTGGACGTGCCTCCCGCGGGCGAGGCGCTGGGCGCCAACTACTCGGACAAGGCGCTGCGCGAGCACCTCAGCCAGGGCCACAAGCTCATCGCTCAGGTGCAATCGTTCGATCCGAAGACACGGCAGGGCAGCGCCCACTATGTCCTCGTGCAGCGGGTGAACTCCCAGGGCAACTACGTCATCTCGGATCCGCTGAGCAACAAGACCTCCGTGGTCACCCCCCGTCAGCTCCAGGAGGCGGTTCGCAAGGCCCCTCCGGATGGCGGCATGCTGATCCCCATCGCCAGTCCGAACGAGGGCAAGCAGGCGGCCGCCGCGCCCGCCAAGGCTCAGCCCGTGGCAGCGCCTGCTCCGCGCACTCCTCCCGCTGTCCCCGCCGCGCCGGCCCCGAAGTCGCCTCCGGCGACCCCGGACGCTTTCGAGCCCGCCAAGCCCTCCCTGGCCACGCTGGCGAAGGCCCTGAGTGGCCTGACGGCCGCCCCGCTGGCGCCCGATCCGAACGCCTTCACGGCGACCGATGAGGTCTTCGATGGCGTCGATACCTCCTACCGCGAGCAGGCCCCCGAGGTGGACGACCCGCTCATGCGCACCAACGAGGAGCACAACCAGTTCAAGCTGGATGTCTCCTATCGCGGCGCGGATGGGGCGGAGGCGACGCAGGACCAGCCCGTCACCCCGGAGTCGCTGAGCGCCGAGGAGTTCGCCCAGCAGCTCTTGAGCCTCAAGGAGAGCGGCGACGAGCAGGCGTACCAGACGCTCGCTCAGCTGGAGAAGAGCTCCTTCGACAAGGATGCCGCGGTGCTGGAGCACGTGAAGCGGACCGACAAGAAGCAGCCAGGCATCGGCAAGAAGACGACGGGAGTCGCCTTCTAGGCTGCTCCGGCGTGCCCTAGGATGCGGGGGCCATGGAGGAGTCCAAGACCCGAACCCTCGACGCGCCTGGGGAGTCCGACCGCGACGCGGTCACGCGCCCGGAGCGCGCCGGCGCCACCCGCCCGCACACGGGCTCGGACGCGCCCCTCCAGTCCCAGCTCTCCAGTGAGGGAGACGAGGGGGGCCACGAGCTGGAGCAGGGCACGCGCGTGCAGCGCTACATCCTGCTCAAGCCCCTGGGCAAGGGCGGCATGGGCGTGGTGTACGTCGCCTATGATCCGGATCTGGACCGCAAGGTGGCCCTCAAGCTGCTGCGCCCGGACCGCGAGGCGCCCGAGGGCCACACGGGGCGCGCCTGGATGCTCCGGGAGGCGCAGGCCATGGCCCGCGTCTCTCACCCGAATGTGATCTCCGTCTACGACGTGGGCACCTTCGGCGAGCAGGTCTTCCTGGCCATGGAGCTGCTGCCCGGTCGCAACCTCAGCGATCGGATCCGCCAGGAGAAATACACGTGGCGGGAGATCCTCCGCATCTTCCTGGAGGCGGGGCAGGGGCTCAGGGCCGCGCACCGGGCGGGGCTGGTACACCGGGACTTCAAGCCCGCCAATGTGCTCGTGGGTGAGGACGGGCGGGTGTGCGTGCTGGACTTTGGCCTGGCGCGACTGGCCGAGGTGTCCGAGGCGGAGGAGGAGGCCCGCGCAGGCGAGGCGGGGCGGCGAGAGCCGCGCACGGGCGATCCGCTCGCGCTGGCGCTGCCGGAGAGCAACCTCATGCTGGGCACGCCCCAGTACATGCCTCCGGAGCAGTACCTGGGGACCGGGGTGGACGCGCGCGCCGATCAGTTCAGCTTCTGCGCCTCGCTGTACTGGGCGCTCTACCGCCAGCGTCCCTTCGAGCCTCGCAAGGTGGCGCAGACGGCGGCGGAGAGCTCCCGGGGCGCGCCGAACACCGGAGACTCCTGGCGACGGTTGCCCCATGTCACCGCGGCCCAGGAGCCACCCGCTGACTCGCCCGTGCCGAGCTGGGTTCGCCGCGCGGTGATGCGGGGACTGTCGCTGCACCCGGAGGCCCGCTTCCCCTCCATGGATGCGCTGCTGGAGGCGCTCTCGCAGGAGCAGCGCCGCGTGCAGCGACGTGGAGCTTGGGCGGCGATGGGCACGCTGGCGCTGGCTGCCGCGGGAGGGGGCATGTACCTCTTCCACCAGAGCCGGCTGTGCGCGGGGGCCGAGCCCCTGGTGGCCTCTGTGTGGGGACCGGAGACTCGGCGCCAGGTGGAGGCTGCCTTCACGGCCACGGGCCAGCCCTTCGCGGCGGAGACAGCCCTCAAGGTAGGCCGCATCCTGGATGGGTACGCGGGCGACTGGGCGCGTGTACACACCGAGGCATGCGAGGCCACACGCGTGCGCGGCGAGCAGACGGAGGAGCTGCTGTCGATGCGCATGGTGTGCCTGGAGCGGCGCCGCAAGGATCTGGGGGCGCTCACGGGTGTGCTGTCCGAGGCGGATGCCCAGGTGGTGGAGCGGGCGGTGGAAGCCGTCTCGGCCCTGCCGTCGCTGCAGCCTTGCCAGGACATCGCTTCCTTGGCGGAGCAGCCTCCGCTGCCCGCGGATCCGGCGGTGCGTGCCAGCATCGAGAAGCTCGGGGAGCGCATCGCCCAGGTGAAGGCGCTCCAGGACGCGGGCCGGTACAAGGCGGGGGTGGAGTTGGCGCGGCAGTTGGAGCCCGAGGTGGTCGCCACCGCCTATCTGCCGCTCCAGGCCGAGCTGCGCTTCCACCTGGGCTGGCTGCTGCAGCAGGAGGGCGAGGTGGAGGAGGGCATCCGCCAGCTCGAGCGGGCCTTCGACACGGCGGAGTCGGGCCGCTCGGATCGCACGCGGCTGGAGGTGCTCACCAAGCTCATCTACACGTTCGCCAGCAACGGCCACCCGGAGGAGGCGGAGCGGTGGGGCAGGGTGGCGGTGGCGATCCTGAACCGGATGGGCGGAGAGCCGCCGCTGGCGCTCGATCTGAATGGGAACCTGGGCTACGTGGCGCTGCTGCGAGGGCACTACCAGGACGCGTGGGACTCCTTCGAGAGGGCGCGAGCGCTGGCGGAGACGACGCTGGGGCCCGAGGACCCGAAGCGGGCGAAGGTGAGCCACGGCCTGGGGCTGGCGGCGCTGCGCCTGGGGCAGTACCCGAAGGCCATCGAGTTGCTCGGCGCGTCGTTGCGGCAGACCGAGGCGGCCAAGGGCCCACAGCATCCGGAGGTTGCCACGCGGCACACCATGCTCGCCACGGCCTATCGGGAGAGCGGGGATCTGGAGAATGCGCTGACGCATGTGCGGCAGGCGCTCGAGGTGCGCAAAGCCACGCAGGGGCCGGAGCACCTGGACGTGGCGGACACGATGGATGAGCTGGGCATGAGCCTCATCGCGCTGAAGCGCCATGACGAGGCAGTGCAGACGTTCCGTGAGGCATTGGCGATCAAGCGCAAGGTGCTAGGCGATCAGCACCCGGACCTGTCCTATTCGTATGACGGCATCGGTCAGGCGCTCCTGGCGCAGGGCCGGCCGGTGGAGGCCATCGAGCCGCTGCGGCAAGCGCTCTCCTACGAGGAGACGGAGCCCGAGGGGCTGGCGCAGACGGGCTTCGCCCTGGCCAAGGCGCTCTGGGAGGTAGGCCCGGAGAGGGAGCAGGCGCGCGGGGAAGCGGGGCGGGCCCGTGAGCGGTACGCGAAGCTGGAGAAGCCCGAGCAGGTGGCGGAGATCGACACCTGGCTGGCCTCGCACCCGGAAGAGGCACCTCGCGCCGAGCCCCCGCAGAAGGTGCGCGCCCCGAAGAGACGCACACGTTAGGAAGGAACACACCCGGGGTGCCCCATGGAGTCTGGGATGCCCCTCTACCGGGTGTTCTGTATCCCGCTCAGGCAGAAGGCAGCGCCAGCAGCCAGTCCACGAACACTCGCGCCGAGGCCCGCAGGCGTCGATGCGAGGGATACACCACGTAGTAGCTGAAGCGCGCCTTCAGCGACGGCCCCGGCAGCTGCACCAGCCTCCCCTCGGACAGATACGGCGCCGCGATGTGCTCGCGGGCCAGCGCCGCTCCCATTCCAAAGGCGGCCGCGTTCAATGCATCCGTCGTGTCGCTGAAGGTGTAGCGCTCGTCGAGCCTGGCGCCGTGAACGCCGGCCGCGCGGAACCAGTCGTGCCAGCCCTGCCGCGAGAGATCGGAGATCAACGGCAGCCGCGCGACCTGGGCGGGCTCCGTGAGGGTGGCCAGTCCCGGCAGCTTCGGCGACGCGACAGGGAACAAGGCCTCGTCCATGAGGTGCTGCGCCGTCAGCCCCGGCCAATGCCCGGGGCCATAGCGGATGCCCAGATCCGGTCCGCTCTCGTCGAAGCGCGTCAGCGCCGCCTCTGTGTCCACGGTGAGCCGGATCTGCGGATGCGCGGCCGTGAACGCCGGCAACCGCGGTAGCAGCCAGGTGTAGGTCAGCGAGTGCAGCGTGGTGATGCGCACACGCTCCTGCTCCTCGCGCGCCGAGCGAAGGCCGCGCAGCACGCTGTCCACGTCGGCCAGGGCGGTGCTGGCGGCGTCGGCCAATTGGCGACCCTCGGCGGTCAAGGACACGCCACGCGCATGGCGCTGGAACAGCGCCACGTCCAGATCTGCCTCCAGCTTGCGCACGTGGTGGCTGACCGCGCTCGCGGTGAGGTGCAGCTCGTCGGCGGCATGGGTGAAGTTCTGGTGGCGAGCAGCGGCCTCGAACGCCGCCAGCGCCGACAGCCAGTCGGGACGCAGGGCCATGGTGAGCCTCAAATCTGGTTTGTGTCTGACCTCAATACGATGCGCTTGTGCCAGGGGACCCCGGTAGCTAAGCAAAGGCAGTCTAGCCACAAAGCGGATGGTTGCCGCAGCCTTCCCTCAGCCCACGAGAGTCCTTTCCATGCGCTCGATCGATGCTGTCCCGGTCCCCCTGGACGCCCCCAACACCCAGGCCTGGCGGACGCCGCTGGAGCTGGCCCTGCTCGGCGCCATCTGGGGCGCTTCCTTCATGTTCATGCGCGTGGCCGCCAAGGACTTCGGTGCCGTGCCGCTGGTCGAAATCCGGCTGGGGCTGGGCGCGCTGGTGCTGCTGCCGTTCCTGTGGCGCGCGCGTGCGTCGTTCCCTCTGAAGCGGTGGCCCATGCTCGTGCTGGTGGGCGTGATCAACTCGGCCATCCCCTTCCTGCTGTTCGCCTGGGCCGCTCAGCGCGCGCCGGCCGGCATCGGCGCGATCGCCAACTCGATGGCGGTGCTGTTCACCGCGCTGGTGGGCGCCCTCTTCTTCGGAGAGAAGATCGGCGCGCGCCGCGCAATCGCGCTGGTGGTCGGCTTCGTCGGCGTGGTGGTGCTCGCCAGCGGCAAGACGGCGGGCGCGAGCATCGGCTGGGCGGTGGCCGCGGGCTCGACCGCAGCCTTCTTGTACGGCATCGGCGGGAACCTGGTGCGCAGGCACCTGACCGGTCTTCCGCCCGCCGCGGTTGCCGCCGCCACGCTCGGCACCGCGGCCCTGATGGCGCTGCCATTCGCGATCGCGCAATGGCCGCAGCAGGAGATCCCGGCCCGGTCGTGGTTCTCCGTGGCGATGATCGGCGTGCTCTGCACGGGCATCGCCTACACCATCTTCTACCGCCTGATTCAGCGCATTGGCGCCGGCCGAGCGGCGACCGTGACCTACCTCGTCCCGCTGTTCGGCGTGACGTGGGCGTGGCTGCTGCTCGACGAGGCACTGACGTTGACCATGGGCATCGCCGGCATGCTCATCCTCGGCAGCGTGGCACTGAGCCAGCGCGCCTCGCGCTGACCCGCCCGATCACCAGCGCCTTGGTCGCGGCCACCCAGGCCGGTCCACAAGCCCCACCGCACCCTTCGCCGCTGCCAGTACCCTTTTGGAGTGGAGGCGGCGGGAATCGGACCCGCGGCGAGGGGCGAGGCGGCAACCTGCTCGCGTCAGGTGCTCGCGAGCGCCCCCTCGATTGCCTCGAAGACGAGTGTCGGCGCATCGATCCAGGGCGCGTGCCCGGCATCTGGAATCCGTACCATGCGCACCCGGGGGTTACTGGCCGCGACCGCCTCGCCCTCTTCGGGCGCTCCCCACGCGTCCTTCTCGCCCCACACGAAGGTCGTCGGCACCGACAGGTCCTTCCAGCGCGCAGAGAGCAGCAACTCCTTCTTCATCCCGAACACGTCGAAGGCCCGGTCGATCAGCGTGAACCAGCTCGCGGCATTGCGGAGCTGGCTCGCGGTCAGGGCATCGAGGAACTCGTCCTCCAGCCGTTCCGGATGCGCCACGAGGAGTTGCTTCCAGAAGGCACGGCTGCTGTCGCGCGTGGGCCGCCGCATCATCGAGCGCACGAGCGCCTTGAGCCCCGGCAGCGTGCCCAGCCGCATCTGCAAGGGTAGGGCGCGCGTGATCCCTGCTGGAGCCGCGACGAGCACCAGCCGAATCATCCGTTCCGGATGAGTCAGCGCGAAGTCGACAGCCCAGAGACCTCCCATGGAGCACGCCACGATCGGCACGCTCGGGAGGCCCTCGGCGTCGAGGATGTCGCCGAGGAAGCGCCGCGAGTGCGCCAGCAGATCCACGCCGCGATAGTCGAATGGATCCGCCAGGCCGTGTCCGGGCCTGTCCACCGCCATCACGCGGTACTTCCGCGCGAGCGATGGCAGGAGGGGGCCCCACTGGAGCGCCTCACCCAGGCCGCCGTGGAGCAGTAGCAGCGGGGGGCCATCACCCAGCTCGATCGCCTGCGTCGAGCCTCCTGACCAGCGCACCCGGCGCGTGCGGTGTCCCGGGGCGCAGCGGTTGAGATAGGCAGCCTGGGCGGACTCGAGAGCACGGTCGAGTCCGCCAGCAGAATCGAGGAGGGGCGTGTTCTCCATCCTGGGAGCTTACCGTCTTGAATGGAGGCAGCGGGAATCGAAGCCGCAGCTCGGCGAGAGCAAAACCCCAAGCAGGTCGCGCTGTTACCGGCTAACGCGACGAATTGGGGCTAGCGCACATCACCTGGGGGATGCTCCTTGAACCACTGGGCAATGCCCTCCATCTCGGGCTCGAAGACGCCCGGGGTGAAGTTGAGCATCCCTGCGCGCTGCTGGCTCCGGTTCTGGAAATCGTGGGTCACCCCTCCTGGCACGAGCACGAATGAGCCGGGGGACGCATCGATCCACTTCTTTCCGACCAGGATGCTCATCGTGCCTGCGATGATGAAGAACACATCATCCTCCGGGTGCGAGTGCGCACCAGGGCCCCTGGTGTTCGGCTCAAGCCACCATTCGGAGATGGAGTAGGCCCGCGCCGTCTCGTCGCAGTCAGCCTTGAACACGGCGTTGATCCTTCCCATCGGATACTGACGCCCCCCACCAGGGGTGAGAACGGGCTCAATCCTTCTGACGCCGGCTCCACACCCTCCTGTGAGAGTTGAACTACGCGGCGGCGTCCAGTTCCTCGAAGACGGAGAGGATCTCACGAGAGATGCCCCCGTCATCCATCTGCTGCTCCGCGTCTAGCCCATAGCGCCGCGCGAGGTACTCCGTATAAGCGCAGGCGAAGAACTCATCCTCGTTCTGCTTCTGGTACTCGGAGCCGATATAGCCGGCGAGTGACGCACGTCGGAGCAGCGTCTGGATGCGGGCTCGGAGTGGGGCGGGCCCGGAGAAGTACACCAGATGGGCAAATTCGTGGGCGAGCACCCACCCGTGCGCCCCTGGCGCGAGGCTCAGCAGTCCCTCGATCTTCGCGATGGCCATGCTTCCCACGGCCACACCGTGAAGGGCCTCGAAGGCTCGGTGATCGTCTTCCGCGCGCTCGTCTCGCCACTCCGCGAGCTCGGGCAGGTCCGAGGCGCGTACATCCAGTGGGAGGATCCGGACGTGATAGCCCGCTTGGGCCAGATGCGGGAGGAACTGGCGCAGCGGGAACGCCGATGCATGCACAACGCGGCGCTCGCGATCCGTCAGTGCCGACCAGTCCGGGAATACGCGTTCGAGCCCCTCCAGAGGACTCACTTCCGGTAAGCGCTTCAATGCCCCGAGGACATCCTGCTGCTCGAGCTCTAGCGCCGCCCCTTTTCCCAGCAGTGGCGCGAAGTCCTCCGGAGATAGCTCGTTTGCACGTTCGAAGTGCTTCAAGGCATTCCGAAATCGGCCCTCGCGCAGGGCGATCACGCCTTGCTGGACGTGGCCGATGCTGTCCGAGGTGTCGCTCCGCAGTCGCTCATCCGCGAGCTTCCGCAGTGCCTGCAGGGGGCGCAGCGCGAGGCTTGGAGCACGACACGGTGCCCCCAGCATCTGGTGTGCCGCGAGCAGCGTGAAGTTCACGCCTGCGCGTGTGTCCAGCTTCCGCCGTCGGGCCGCATCTACCACCACCGCTTCATGGCCATGCATGGTGGCAAGGACTTCCGTATGGAGCGCCTCGAGTTCCGCGTACTCATCGCCCGACGGGCCGGAGGCGAAGGGGTCGCTGCGTGAGAGCTGTTCGTAGAGAGCCATGGCGCGTTCCAGTGGCGACAGCGCCTCCTGCATACGTCCCTGGGCGAAGCGGGCTTTTCCGAGTAGACACAGGAGACGCGGCTCTGCTGACTGCTCCGCGGGAGCGAGGAGCGTCTCCGCCTCTGCGGCAGAGTCGACCTCGATGAGCTGATCGGCCAGGGCCGCGATCACATCAATGCGGCGTGGGTAGCGAGCGTACAGCGCTCGCAACCGCTCAATCGAGGAGTGCGGTCGGCCAGCGCGGGTGTCCAGCCAAGCCAGCATCCATGTCGCGTCGTCATGCTGGGGTGAGCGCGCCAGGGCCTGCTCGAGCAGCTCGCGTGCGATGGCTGGCTGGTCCTCGGCACAGGACTGAGCGAGGTCGACCAGGGCGTTGACCCGGAGTTGCTCGCCCGAGTTGGCGACCAGCGCGAGCACCTCGTTCAGCTTCCCTGCGCTCAGCAGCCGCCGCACCTTGCGCGCGAGGCGCCAGGAGTGCAGCGAATCACCCAATCCCATGGGGAGGTATTTCTCATTGAAGGATACGCTCTTTCAAGGAGGGTTCTGATCGACACTTCTCTGAAGGCTCGGGCGGGCGAGAGGGGAACTCGATGCACAGCCGCGCGCCCCCTTCGGGCCGGTTTCCTGCGGTGATCTTCCCGCCGAATGACCCAGGGGAACGCCCGTGGCACCTGCGTCCCTGGCCCCTCTTCGGTCGAGGGCAGCTTCTGCAGGGCGAGAGAAAGCGAAGGAAGAGCCATCTTTCAATCCAGGCGGCCACGAGGCGCACGCTCTTCGAAGCTACCACAAGCGTCGGTATACCCATACCTCAAGTTGAATCGAGAGCGCACCGCGTGAGGAGAGCTGGCACCCGCGAAGCGCTTGGATAGCTCCGCATGACTTTCCTGGTGGGCTAAGTTAGTTTTGGGTAGCACTGTCCAGGAGGAACCTATGCAGCGAACGGGTTCAGCACAGCCACCGTCTGTCCTGAGTGCTCTTTTGTTCGCTACGGGTTTGCTGGGACTTAGTGGTTGCAGCTCGGTACAGGTTGTCCATGGCACAGGTGGTTCGGGAAACTGGACCACTATCGCGCAAGGAGTTCCAGGAGGGGACTGCAACCAGACAGACAGCACCGTCTCGTGCTGTCTCAAGAAGAACCCTGGCCAGTATGAGCGCTGCGGGGTCACGCCTCCCAAGGAAGCGCCTAAGACATCTCCTCGCTTGCCGCCTACAGCGCTCACCAACAAGCAGCGCATACAGAGAAAGGAGTACTGTCAGGAATTCTATGAGCGGTGCATCGCCGCCGGAGGGGAGGACCTGGAGGGGTTCACCTACGGGAAGACTCACTGCAAATCCTGCTATGATGAATGTTTCAAGACAGGAGAATGGCCCGCAGAGTTCGACGGTGAAGTTTGCCCCGGAGGAGCACGGTGAATCGCCCTCGAAGGGAGTGGTGGCGTACCGTGGCTCAGGAGAAGGATTATCTCATTCTGCTGCTGGGCTATTCCAAGGCACCTTTCGAGGTGATTGTGCTCGCGCTCAAGGATTTCGAGCGCCGGTTCTTGCGCGAGGCGCGCACGCCCGCCGAGCGGTTGCACCTTCAGCAACTGACGGCCAGTGACATGCTTGTTGAAGCCTATGGGGAGGCTCGGCCGTGGAAAGACTTTGGTCCACCGCTGCGACGCATCAAACAGCTTGGCTTTCCTGACCTCCGCACTCACATCTTGATCGCCTGTCTCTATGTTCAGTCGCTGTCCTTGTTTCCGGAAAGGGCACGTGATGCCTTCGCGATGCTGGACGAAGCGGAACGGCGTGTGAGGCGGATGCGAGGGAATCCCGATGTCCGGCAGAAACGCCTCGAAGGGATTGAGCAGGCACGGCGCACGGCGGAAGCGCAGGGCATTTCGCCTCCGGCTGTTGCTCAGCCCAGGAAGCGCCAGGCCATGAGGGCAGGGAAGCCGACGTAGTACACGAGCCGGCACAGCCACTCCGCGGCGCGTCGCACACCCCGCGCATAGGAGGGCAGCAGCCAGGTCATGGGGAACGCCAGCACCTCGGCGAGGATCCGCCAGAAGCCAGCGAACAGCAGCAGGCCCAGGGTGAAGGAGAGCCAGTAGCCGGCGAATGTCTTCAGGTACGCCGCGAGCCCGAACGCGTCGTACTCGCCGAAGGGCCCGCCGAAGGTGATGTACTGGTGCGCCCGGAACATGATTCCCGCGGGCAGCAGCGGGAACAGGCCGAACTTGAAGGCCGGCGCGTCCAAGAACCAACGCCGCCGGTCATGCCGGGCCTGCCCGAAGCGGGCGCTGGGGTGCTGGGCCGCCGCGGCGGCCGTGGGCAGCGTGTCGCCCAGCGCGGTCAGCAGCGGAGCGAGGGTGGAAGCCTGGAGGTGGTAGTCGAAGCGCCTCCCCGACTTCATCCGCAGCGCCAGACCGGTCCCCGGGAGCGGGAGTCTCCAGGGCTCGACGCGGGTGATGGACTCCCGAGGGATCTCGAACCGCACGCCGCGAAGCTGCAACACGAGGCGCGTCGGCTCCGCGTGGAGGCTTGCCGCTGTGAAGCGCCTCAGGAGCCACACCAACACCAGCGGCAGGAGGGAGAAGCCCAGCAGCCGGAGCGCCGTCCCCAGTGGGGAGATATCGTCATAGCCCTCGAGGACTCCGAGCAGGGAGAGCGCCACGAGGTAGAGCAGGTTCGCCGCGCTCAGCACCTGGGCCGCGGCGGCAAGCACCCGGAGGGCGGGCGACCAGGCATGGACGGAGAGGCGAGCCGCGGTGTCATCGCCTGCGCTGGGGGGCGGGACGGGCTCGGCGTCGGCGTGCATGGGGGGCGGTAAGGGTAAGGGCCCAGTGTGGGCTTGGTTGGCCTGGGCGGAAGGGGCCGGTACTATACGCAGCCCGGAGGTCCTGAGCGAGCATGCCGGAGTCCCCGCCGGCCCAAGAGCGGCGCGTCGACAGCGATGGTGTCGTGAGGGTCGAGCAACGGCGCGCGAGCGGTATCGCGTGGGTGCTCGGCCTGGGCATCGCCATTACCTGCGTGTGCCTGGCCCTGAGCGCGTGGATGTTCTTCGATACGCCCGAGGTAGAACTGCCGGTGTTCGCCGAGAGCGAGCCACCGCCCGTGGCGACGCCTCCTCCCGCGACGGCCCCGGTGGTGCGTCCAGCGCCCGCGCGTCCGGTCACGAAGCCGGCCTTGCCCCAGCACCTGCAGAAGCAGGTGGCCGCCGTGCCCGAAGAGGTGCTGGAGCAACTGCCCGAGGGACTCTACGAGATGCCCAAGCCTGGGGATGAACCTTCGGGGATGATGTTGTTCCCGGCGCCGGGGACCGATCCCATCAAGAAGGGAATCCTGGTGCCCGAGGACTTCGAGCTGCCGCCGGGCTACGTGCGCCACTACCAGGCCACGGATGACGGTGAGCGTCTGCCCGCCATCCTGATGTTCAACCCGGAGAAGCCTCCGCTGGACGCGAACGGCCAGCCGATGAAGGTGCCCGAGAATGGCATCGTCCCACCGGAGCTGGCGCCGCCGGGGCTGCCCATCCAGATGCTGAAGGATCCGAACGAGGGCGGGGCAGGGCCATGAGCGCGGAGCTGTCCACGGGGCGGCGGTACGGGGAGTTCCTCCTCGGTGCCGTGGCGACCACCTTTCTGGTGTCGCTGTTCGGGAGCATCGAGGCCACCTGGTGCTGGGTGGTCTGGGTGGCGATGGTGCCGTGGCTGGCCGTGCTCGACCGGGTCCGAACGGCGCGACAGGCGCTGATGGCCGGGTTGGTGCAGAGCCTCGTCTTCACCGTCGGCATCTTCGGGTGGTTCGCGGAGGCGTTGCGGGAGTACGCACAGTCCTCGGCCTCGTGGGCCTTCTGGCTCGTGCTGCTGGTGTTCGCGCCGCTGCTCCAGCCTCAGTTCATCACCGCTTCGCTGGCGCGGCACCTGGCCCGGCGGGTGGCTCCGGAGGGCGCGTTCCTGCGCGCGGGGCTGGTGGGAGCGCTGGTGTACGCAGGCACGGAGTGGGCGGTGCCCAAGCTCTTCGCGGACACGGTCGGCCATGGCTTCTACAGCTCCGTCTGGTGGAGACAGGGCGCGGACCTCGCCGGGGCGCATGGGCTCACGGTGGTGATGCTGCTCGTCAATGAATGCGTGCTCGCGGCGGTGCGGGCGTTCGCGGCGCGCGGCTGGAAGTGGCCGGGAGCCAGGGCGTTGCGCATACCCGCGGTGGGAGCGGTGGCACTGGTGGGGGCGCTCACGGTGTATGGGGCTCTGCGGCACCGGCAGGTGAGCGAGCGCACCGCATCGGGACCCGGGCTCACGGTGGGGGTGGTGCAGGCGAACATCACCAACTATGGCCAGCTCCTGCAGCAGATGGGCGCGTACGACGCGCTTCGGATGATCCTGGACACGCACTACCGCCTGTCCGACGAGCTGATGAAGGACACGAAGCCGGATCTGATCGTGTGGCCAGAGACGGTGTACCCCACGACGTTCGGCTCACCGAAGAGCGAGGAAGGAGCGGAGTTCGATCAGGAGCTCAGCGCCTTCGTGGGCGAGCGTCAGATGCCGCTCATCTTCGGCGCGTATGACTTGGAGCAGGATCGCGAGTTCAACGCGGCGATGTTCCTGGGGCCCGTGGGCCAGCCGGAAGAGCGGCGGCTGGAACTGGGGGTCTACCGCAAGACGATGTTGTTCCCGCTGACGGAGTGGGTGCCCGAAGTGATGGACACGCCCTGGGTGCGTGGGGTGCTGCCGTGGCTGGGGACGTGGAAGCGGGGGCCGGGGCCGCAACTGCTGGACTTCCCGCTGCGCGGGGGGCGGGTGCTGAAGGTGGCGCCGCTCATCTGTTACGAGGCCATCTTCCCGGGCTACGTGGCGGAGGCGGTGGGCAAGGGCGCCGAGCTCATCGTGACGATTTCCAACGACTCATGGTTCGGCACGTCGGCGGGGCCGAAGCTGCACCTGACGCTGGCGGCGTTCCGGAGCATCGAGACGCGGCTGCCACAGGTGCGAGCGACGAACTCGGGCATCTCGGCCCTCATCACGCCGACAGGGGAGCTCGTCCGCGAGGTGCAGACCGGTCAGCGCGCGGGCGTGCTGATGACGGTGCCGCCGGCGGTACACATGGGCACGCTGATGGTGGCTTGGGGAGACTGGTTCGGACCCACGGCGCTGGTGACGGGGTTGGTGTTGCTCCTGGCACAAGCGCTGCTGGCGCGGCGGCGGAAGCTGGCGCGGGAGCAGGCGTGAGGAGGTGCCTCCTCTTGGCATGGCTTGCCAGCTTCACCTGTGTCTTCATGGTGATGTGGCTCAGCAGCTACCACTTCTATACCTCCGTGGGGATCGACACGGAGGAGGCGCGAGGCGCCCAGATTCGCTGCAAGTACTATCGATTCCGGTGGCCAGGGGATGGCTCGTTCAGGATCGGCACCGTTGTGTTGCTCGAATCGAATTCCGGCCGCCCCCTGGATACGTTCGATCTAGGGGGACGCTTCTTCCAGCCCGGTCGCCCGTCGGTCCCTCAGTCCCTCTGGAACCGCCTGGGTTTCTGGTGGATTGACGCACAATCCACCGAGGAGTCCTGGGTGGGGATGCCGAGCTGGCTCCCCCCATTACTCAGCGGCACGACCGCTGTCTGGATCGTCAGGACGAACAGGCGCTCACGCCAGCAGCCGTGAGTCATCCAGATCCATATCGGTAATCAGGTTCACGCCGTGACGCGTGAACCGCCGGGCCGCCGCCATCACCTTCGGCCCGTGCCCGTGGTCCAGGCACCACTGCGCGTGCTCCACCAGCAACGCCAACTCCATCGTTCGGCCCAGCGTCAGCGCGAAGCGTCTCGCCCCTGCCTCCAGCCCCACCGGGTTCGCCAGTGTCCCTGTCACCCAGCCCCGCGCCTGCTCCACCGCTTCCTGCGCCGCTTTCACGCACGGTTTCAGCCCCGAGTCCTTCGCCGCCTCCAGCCGCTTCTCCACGTCCGCGTGGAACACGTCCAGCGTCCCTTCCTTCGCCAGCGCCCGCAGCGCGTCCAGCGAGAGCACGTTCGTCGTGCCCTCCCAGATGCTCAGCACCTGCGAGTCCGCCAGCAGCCTCGGCAGCCCCGTGTCCTCCACGTAGCCCGCACCCCCGAAGCCCTCCACCGCCTCCGAGCTCACCGCCACCACCTGCCGCCCCGTCGTCAGCTTCGCCAGCGGCGTCACCAGCCGCTGCAGCAACAGCTCCTCCTCGGTCGCCACCTTCGCCTCCATCCGCCCCAGCAGCTCCGCCGCCCGGAACGCCATCAGGAAGCCCGCCTCCACCTCCGCCTCCATCCCCGCCAGCGTGTCCACGTGCAGCGGCTTCTCCGCCAGCTTCGCCCCGAACTGCACCCGCCGCGCCGCGTAGTCCCTCGCCAGCGCCATCGCCCGCCGCAGCCCCCACGCCGCTCCCATCGCGTTCCACGTCCGCGTCACGTTCAGCATCCACGACATGTTCCGGATGCCGTCCGTCAGCCCCACCACCGGCACCGCCAACGCCCCATCCAGCGTCAGCTCCGCCGTCGGCACCTTGCGCGTCCCCAGCTTGTCCTTCAGCCGGTTGATCTGGATGCCGTTCAGGAACCCGTCCGTCCCTCGCGTCTCCACGTAGAACAACGCCAGCCCCTTACCGCCCGGGCCGTTGCCCTCCGGCCGCGCCAGCGTCAGCGCCATTTGCGACGTCGTCGCCGAGGTGAACCACTTCGTCCCGTACAGCCGCCAGCCCTCCGGCGTCTTCCGCGCCACCGTCTGCGTCAGCCCTACGTCCGAGCCGCCCGTGCGCTCCGTCATCCACTGGCCCGATGTCCAGAACGTCGCCGGATCCCTCGAAGTCAGGTGGGGCAGGGCGCGCGAGATCAGCTCCTGATTCCCCAGCGACACGAGCGTCCGCGCCGCGCCGTCCGTCATCGCCAGCGGGCACGAGTACACGTCCAGCGAAGGCTGCACCACGTAGTTCAGCGCGAACTGGTGCAGCCGGCTGTACTCGCCGCTCTTCTGCTCGTACGCCACCGCCACCAGGCCCCGCTTCGCCGCCAGCACCTCCGCCTCGCGCCACAGCGGTGACACCTCGATGCGGTCCACCCGCCGGCCCCACGCATCCCACTGCGTCAGCTCCGGCTCGTTCAGCCGATCCCTCAGCTGGAACTCATAGAAGTACTTGCCCCCCAGCTCGCCCAGCTCCCGGAGCTCCTCCGTGATGGAGCGCCGCAGCTCCTCCGGGAGCCGGCGGGCGAGGTAGGACTGCAAGAGCGCGTCGTCGTCGTACTGGTTTCCGAGGCGAGGGGGATCCTGGAAGAAGCTCATGCCTTCAGGCTAGCACCCGCCTCCAGAGCGCGCCGCTGCTGTAAGCACTGGCAAACCCAGGCCCCAGGCCCTCCACCCACCGCCTCAAGGCCCTCGATTCTTGGTTTCTTGAAAACAGGAAAACAAGGATAGTGCGATCTAGCCCTTGAAGATCAGGCTGCTTGCCCGGTACAGTAAAAACCACTTTTAACGCTGTCGCTGTATCGGGGAGCCCACGATGATGAACAAGTTCTTCGGCGCAGTCGGAGCCCTCGCGGTGCTGAGCGCACTGCCTGCCGCGGCCCAGAGCCGCACGCCGTGGCAGATGCACAACGGCAACGAGGTGACCGCCTCCAACCCTCGCGGCCTGGTGCAGTTCAACTGTGCCCCGTCGCGCCACGGCGACATCTGTGAGTACAACGTCTCCAGCATCCCGGCCGCCTCGGATCCGGACTGGGCCGCGGCTCCCAACGGCGAGACCATCGCCTTCGACATCCCCTCGCGGGTATGTCAGGCGCCGGTCAGCTGTATGGCCTACGGCGACTTCACCTACTTCCAGAGCTTCGTGAGCGTTCCGTCGAACGTGCAGGTGACCACCTTCACCATCGCCTTCAACGGCATGGACGATGGTTCGCGCGTGACGATCTTCAACTCGCACCACCCCGGCGGGCTCGTCATCCCCGGCAGCTACGTGTACCTGGGCGGCTCCGGCACCGCCAACCTCGCCTCGTACGTGGTCCCCGGTGAGATCAACCGCGTGGTCATCACCCAGGTGGATGACTGCTGCTCCGAGAACCGCCTGCACAGCGCCGCGGTGGTGCTCAACGGCGAGGTGGTGGACTCCGCCTGCCAGACCCCGGCCGACTGCGACGACGGCAACTCCTGCACCACGGATGTCTGCAACACGGACGGCACCTGCACCAGCGCCTTGCTCGCCTGCGTGGGCGGCGAGGAGTGCAACGGCAACCCGAACGTCACCAGCGGCAGCAACGACATGAGCACCAGCGCCTGCACCCCGGGTTCGGGCGGGCCCACGCTGGTGGTCAACGGCGACCTGAACATGACGCTGGAGTGCGGTGAGACGACGTGGACGGATCCGGACGCCCAGGCGTACGACGCCGACTGCTCGTCCATCCCGGTCCACCACTACAACTCGGGCCACGACGCGTACGGCCCCGGGCCGGCCACCTGCGCCGAGGGCCTGTACCACGTGCAGTACATCGCCTGGAACGCGATGGGCCAGACGGTGAGCGCCGTCCGCGCGGTGACGGTGAACGACACCAAGCCCCCGCGCTTCGCGCTCAAGGGCCCCACGCACATGGTTCACCAGTGCGGCAGCCAGTGGGCGGAGCCGGGTTGGACGGCCTTCGACACCTGCTACGGCGACATCACCCCCGAGGTGCAGTGGACGGGCTTCCCGAACGGCTGGGTCGAGGGCGTCTACACGGTGAACTACACGCTCACCGACAGTGGGGGTAACAGCGCCCCGTCGCTGACCCGCACGGTGGAAGTCGTCAACTGCCCCTGGTAGCCACTGGCTCCCAGCAGGACTGAAATGAGGAGCCGGGGAGCCGCCAGTGCTCTCCGGCTCTATTTCGTTGTCGTGGCCCCAACCGGGTGGCCGACGTACCCCAGGCTCCAGTGGCGCGAGGCGCTTGCTTCGCGTATCCAGGGCCGCGTGGCCAGGGGGGAGTCGGTCCGGCCCGGAGGGAGTCGTTCGTGTTTTCTGGCGCACTCGGCGGTATGGCCTCTGGCCTCCTGGTCCTGACGCTCGCCGCTTCGAAGCCACCGCAGCCCCCGGTGCCTCCTGCCCCCCCGGGGCCTCCGCGTCCGGCCAGCGAGCGGGTCGTCATCGCCCCCGCGCCCGCGCGTACACCGGGCCGCTACTTCCAGCACCAGCCCGGCGCCAACGCGTTCTTCTCGGACACGGGCCTGACGGTGCGGCTGTCGCCCGCCGAACGCCCCGCGCGGGAACTGCGCTGGGGCCTGGTGGGTGCCCAAGCCGTGGTGCCTCAGCCGCTCCAGCCGCGCGGGGCCCAGTTGAACCAGCTCGTAGGGCCCCCCGAGGACTGGAGGCAGGGGCTGCCCACCTGGGGCGCCTTGTACTACCCGGCGGCGGCCCAGGGTGTGGACCTGTGGCTCGAGTCTCGCGAGGGAGGCGTCGGCTACAGCCTGCGCGCCGCCCGGGGCGAGCACTTGCGCCAGGTGCGGCTCGAGTGGCGGGGTGCCCAGGCGCTGCGGGTGGCCGACGGCGGTCGCGCGCTGGAGGTGGACCTGGCCGATGGGCACCTCCGAGAGGAAGGGCTGCTGTGCGGGCAGGAGCGCGCGGATGGCACCTCCTATGAGGTGCCCTGCCGCTACCGCGAGGTGCGCGCCACGGAGCGGGGGAGCTGGGAGTACGTCATCGAGGTGGACGTGAAGGAGCCCGGTCGCCCGGCGTGGGTGGACCCGGTCATCCAGTGGAGCTCCTTCATCGGCTCGCTGTCCGATGACGTGCTCCATGGCGTGGCCGTCATTCCCAGTGGCGTCACGGCCGGGGAGTTCTTCGTCGTCGGCTCGAGTGGCGACCTGGACTACGATCCTCTCGATCCCGTCCCATCGGATCAGTTCTTCGGCGAAGGAGGGCTCTCGGAGATCGTCGTCAGTCGCTTCACCTTCAAGGGGAACCTGATCTGGACGACGGTGATTGGCGGCACCGGGGCGGATGTCGGCAGATCCGTCGTCATCGGCGCGGGCGGGTTCATCTACGTCGCGGGCACCACGGGCTCTCCGGAGTTCCGGGTGGGGACGGGGTCGACGCACCAGGGAACCACGGATGGCTTCGTTGCCCGCCTCAAGGCCGATGATGGCAGGGTGCTGTCCTGGTTCCAGCACGTGGGAGGCACGGGTGCCGAGGACATCCACGGCCTGACGCTCGGAGCGGATGGGAAGCTGTATGCGGTGGGCTCGACGTCCTCGGCCGACATGCCTGGCTCGGGGGGCGTGGGCGCCGATGGGGGCATGGACCTCTTCGTCAGTCGGCTCGATGGCACGACAGGCGCCATCGAGCGGACACTGCTGCGTGGCGGCATCGTCGAAGATGTCGGTCGGGCCATCACTTCAGGAACGTTGGCCGACGGTGGCACGGGCATCTACGCCACGGGCTATACCGACTCGCCCAACTTCCCGGGCACGGGGCAGGGGCCCTCGGCGGCGGGGCGGCAGGCCGTTGTCCTCGCGCTCACCCCCGGGCTCAACTCGCCGTCGTGGATAACCTTCCTGGGTGGGACCGCGGCAGAGGAGGGCTATGGCGTGCTGCTCACGCCGGGCACGCCCCCGGGCCGCCTCCTGGTCGTGGGCACGACCACGTCCACCAACTTTCCGCTCTCCCCGGCGGGGATGATTCCAGGCGGCAGCAACGCGTTCCTGACCAGCTTGGATCTCGGCACTGGCCAGCCAGGGTTCTCCGCCGTCATTGGAGGCTCTGGGGATGACGACGGGTGGGCCATCGCTCCGGGGCCGCGAGGGAACGTCTTCATTGGTGGCAAGACCACCTCGCCGACGCTCCCCATTGGGGGCGGTTTCGACATGACGCCCGAGGGTGCTTCCGAGGGGTACGTCATCCAGCTGGTGCCCAATGGCCCGAACTACGTCCCGGACTGGGGCACCTTCGTGGGCGGCCGGCTGGAGGATGAAGTGCGAGCGCTGGGCTTCGGCCCGCAAGCCAATGACCTGATCATCGGCGGCTCGACGACCTCCTCGGACATCCTGAAGGGGGACGCGGGATACGACCCCACCTTCTCGAACCGCAAGGACATGTTCCTCTTCTCGCTCGGGGCCATGGATCTCACCCCTCCCGTGGTCGCCCGGGTCCTGGATGGCGTGGGCGCGGATCGGGACACCCAGACGAGCACCGAGGAGCTGCTGGGGAGCTGGGACTTCACGGATCCCGATACCTCCATCACGGGGTATGAAGTCGGAGCGGGGACCGCGCCCGGCTGCACGAACATCGCGCCTTTCGCCACCAACGACACCCGGACGTCGGTCACGCTGTCGACCTCGGGCGGGCGCATGCAACGCCTCACTCCCGGCACCTGGTACTACGTCACGGTTCGAGCCAAGAACCAGGTGGGGCTGCAGACGACGGCCTCTTCCGATGGTGTCTTCGTCCTGCTCCCGGATGGCGGGCCCGATCCGATTCCCCCTCCAGGCGGCTCCTGTCCCGTCGTGGAACCGCCCGACGCGGGCATGCCGGATGCCGGAACGCCCGACGCGGGCGGGCCTTCGCCAGGGCCGGGCGACGGCGGGACAGTGGAGCGCAGGTCCGCCGTGGGCTGGTCCTGCGGTACGCCGGGCGGGCCCGCGGGCCTCGTGCTGCTGATGTTGCTGGCGCTCGGACTTCGGGGCGCCCGTCGCCGGAGCTAGCCGCCGCGTTCGCGGGGTTGCCCGCCGAGCCAGGGGGCAGGGGAGTTCAGCGCCAGGGCGTGCCGATGGCCGCGCTACCCGACGGGTAGCAGAGAAATCCGGGGGAGTGGGGTAGGCTTGCGCCCATGCCTGAGATCAAGAGGCCCGGGTCCCCCCCGGGTTTCGACCGCCCCGATGTCAGCACCGATGTGAATCGCCATGTGACGCCGCTCGAATCCGAGATGGCGGCCCCCGTGGAGCAGCCTCCCCCGGGCCCCGTGCTGGCCACGCCGCCCCGGCCGAAGATGGCAACGGGCGCCTCTCAGTCCCTGCCTCCGGCCCATGCGCCGCGCATGGGCACCGGCCATTCCCAGTCCCTGCCTCCGGCCTCGCCTCCTCCGGGGGAAGCGCCTCCGGATCGCCGCTCCATGACCCAAGCGGGCATCCCCGGCCAGGATCGCCGCGCCGGCGGTGGCGCCGCGCAGTACGCCGGCCCCGAGCGGAGGACCGTCGCCGTGTCCCCGGGCCAGGATCGCCGCCCGCAGGCCACCATGCAGCGCCGCGCCCTGGGAGAGGGCGCTCCGCCGCCCACCAACCGCTTCTGGCCCGCGCCTCCGCGCACCATCGAGGAGGCGGGCCTCACCGTCTCCATGGTGGAGGAGCTCATCCTCAAGGCGATCTTCTTCGCTGGAGAGATGCGCGGCATCGACATCGCCAGCCGACTCAAGCTGCCCTCCGCCATCATCGATGAGGTGATCGAGGGACTGCGCCGCCAGAAGTACATCGACATCCGCGGCGGTGGCGGCTCGGGCGTGGGCAAGTCGACGATGATCTACCAGCTGACCTCCTTCGCCACGGAGATCATGCGGCAGATCCTCGATCGCAACCGCTACAACGGCCCGGCGCCCGTCACCATCCAGGAGTGGACCCAGGCGGTGAAGAAGCAGACGGTGCGCGGCAACCGCATCACCCGCGCGAAGATGGAGGACAAGTTCGGCGACCTCATCATCCGCGACTACATCTTCGACGGCATCGGTCCGGCGATGAACTCCGGGCGCGCCATCTTCTTCTACGGCCCGCCCGGCAACGGCAAGACGGCCATCTGCCAGTGCATGGTCAACTGCTTCGAGGGGGACATCTTCATCCCCTACGCCATCATGATCGACGACTTCATCGTCCGGATCTTCGATGGCATTCTCCACAAGCCCGTCGAGGACGAGCCCGGAAGCCCCTCGTATGATCGTCGCTGGGTGCGCTGCCGGCGGCCCATGGTGGTGGTGGGCGGCGAGCTGACGCTGGAGATGCTCGATCTCGTCTACTCGCCCGAGGTGAAGTACTACGAGGCGCCCTTCCAGATGAAGGCCACCAACGGGATGCTGCTGATCGACGACTTCGGTCGACAGAAGGTCTCCCCGGTGGACCTGCTCAACCGGTGGATCGTCCCGCTCGAGAGCGACGTGGACAACATCACCCTGCACACCGGCAAGAAGGTGCAGGTGCCCTTCGATGTGTTCGCTGCCTTCTCCACCAACCTGGACCCGTCCGACCTGGTGGACGACGCGTTCCTGCGTCGCGTGCGCTACAAGCTCGAGGTGATGCGCCCGGACGAGGAGCAGTACTTCGAGATCTTCGAGGCCATCTGCCACAAGCGCGGTGTGCCGTACGATCCGAACATGGTGGAGTACCTGCTCGAGAAGCACTACCGCGCCACCGGCCGGCCCTTCGCCGCCTGCCAGCCGCGAGACCTGATCGATCAGGTGATCGACATGGCCAACTACCTGGGCATCCCGCCGCAGCTCAACCCGGTGCTGCTGGACCGGGCGGTGCGCAGCTACTTCGTGCGCTTCGACAAGGGCGGTGGAGCGCTGCCTCCGGGTACTCCGTAGCTGGGCCGCGCCGCCTCAGCCGGAAGGGGGCGCGAACGGCCCCCAGGGCGAGGGTTGGAGCCACTGGCGCACCTCGTCCAGGGGCACGTTGGAGAGTACGTCCACGATCGACAGGCCGTAGACGAAGCCTTCTTTCCTCGCGGTGGCGCAGAGAAGGCGCACAGAATGCAGCAGGCAGTCACGCTTCGTAAGCATGGCGCTTATACGCTGGGCTTCGACAACTGGGCGGCTTACCAACTCGCTACATTGCGAAAGCGCGCCGAGTTCGCGATGCAGTTCGTCGCGTGGGACTACGCGTGCTACTAGGAGCGGCTGGACTAGACGCGCCACGCTGCCATGAGTCGGAGATGCCGACAGTACCTATGCTCAGCGCTGCATTTTTGGCCTGCTCATCTTAGCTCATCTATTCCCAATGGATGATGAGTGCGAGTCCTACCTGATAACGGCAGCAAGGATGCCCGCCTTTGCGTTGAGTAGGGAGGGTCTTGAGGGAAGTTCCTGAACTGAGTATCAGGTTTTTGGGGAAATAACGGATTTCGGACTCCTTCCCAACGCGGATGCGATGTGATGCACTACGTGCTCCACGGAACCTCAAGAGGAGTCTCAATGCGGACTGGGGAAAAACAGCTGAGTGCGAACTCAGAGTCGGTGAAATTATCCGATCTCCTGTCCAAAACGCTCGTGAGCGAACTCATCGAAGCTTTGGCGATGCGCAGGACCAAGGTGTCGAAGGCTGTGCAGAAACATGCACACGAGTTGCTGGAGTCGCTGCTTCTCCAGAGACGAGTAGATCTAGGCGGTGCGCGATCACCAGCCACGATACATCCGATTGCGCTAAGGAAATCGGAACTGCTCAAGAAAGTCCTGAAAGAAGGACGGTGGCAGAGCCATGTTCCCTGTATGGTTTGGGTGCAGTCCCATCCGGAACTTGAAAAAGCTGCGAGGACTATTGCCCACTCACAGGGTCTTGCCACGACCAACTTTGCGCTGGATCACATTCATCCAATTAAATGGGACCGGGCAGTCCTTGAGCGGCTGAGTGCGGAGTTGGTAAGGGCTATGCCCTCGGTGCGGAAGGAGCAGGCTGCCTTGATGTTGTATGTGCTTTGCGAGGACGTAAAACTGTCCTCCTGCTCAGCTCATTCTGCCGAGGTGGGGAACTCACCTGTGGCGGCACATGAAACAAGTGCTCCTAGCAACCACACAGAAGTTACTGACTCGGTGACGAATTCGCCGGTTGCGCCTGAGAATGCGGCGCCCACCGAGTCTAGCCCCTCTATTCAATCCGGCTCTCAGTTGAACCAAATCTCCACAGAAACGGCGCTGCCGCTTACTGTTCCAAACTCGCTTTTGCCGAGTGCGGCTCAACCCATGGAAGCAGGAGCGGGTGCAGAGATACCGCGATACCAATCACCTCGAGAAGGAGGCAATTCGATGCCTTCAGCGCCCCAAGACAAGTCCCAGCAGGCCTATTCCTCGTCAGCATTCGAACGAAAGCTTAGTTCACGGCAACGAGCTACGCTTCGTGATTCATTGCGACTGCTTAACGCGCAACTGGGTATTGGGCCGCTTCGCGAAGCAGCAAAGGACACCGGCCTTCTTGGAAGGGACGCGAAACGGCTTGAGCCCCCCGCGCTCAAGAAACTCGTCGCCGACCCTGACCAACTCGCGAGGTTGGTGGGAGATGCGCTGGAAGATAGAGCGCGCCAAGCGAGCGGCGCTCGGACACTTCAACGCATTGCCCAACGGGCGGAGCAGGATCCAACGCTCGACTTCCGGGCACACAATCATTTTCAGAAGGCCCGAAAGGCGTTAGAGGCTCAAGATTGGGGGCAACTCAATCGATCTTTTGAGTCACTTCGGAAGATTTATTCGGAAAGTCCACATGCACTGCTTGGATCGGCCAACCTCCTCGTTCTCTTTTCATCGGGAGAGTTGTCTCGTATTCTGTTTGCCCTCGAATCACCTGAATCTTTTCCCATTGTGCAAGGACAGGTGCAGAAGCAGTCCAAGCAGCCTCAGGAGCGACCTGCGTCACAGAAAGAAGGGATGGGTCGCGTTGACGTGGGGGGGGCTAACAGGATCCGCACCCTCCTCGATGAGTATGCTCGCAGAATCAACGATGGGTTGCTGCGTGCCCGTGCTGTGGTTGAAGCCGGTCTTCCACTTGCAGAGTTTGCGAACGCTCAGACTGCTTTTCAGGTAGCAGTCGCTGCGTTACAGGCGATCGGTATTACCGAACCCTCCAGTTCGGCCGAGTTCGCAACACGACTTCGCGCTGGGGTTGAAGACGCATCAACTGCGGCCGCCCGTCTCGCGGCAGCAGCCCGAGATTGTGAGTTGGCTGCGTCGGCGATGGTGCATTCCGTTACAAATCAGATCGGATCGAAACTTACGGTTTCGTTCGCATTCGATCAGTTACAGCGAGTTCCTAAAGAGCTTGTTCACTTAATTGCGGGCACGGAGATAGAGGCGCGAGGGGCATTAGAGGCAATTTCAAGCGCGCCTTTTGACGTTGACGTCGAGCTAGAAGCAGCACTCAGCCCGGATTGCGATGTCCTGACCGCGATTGCCCGAGTCAAGGCCCTAAACGACGCTTTGCGGAACGCGAGGGCGGAGGCAGACAGAGTCTCAAATCAAAAGAAATTGGAGGTAACTGAAGTTACCCCTCGCACTCCCCCAATTTCCGCTGCGTCAACCCATTTAAGGTTCAAGAGTACAGCCTCTGTCGACGGAATTCTTACGTCGGGCCTTGTGGGCAGGCTTCGTGAGGCTGCCCCTCGAGAGCCACGTCTAGGCCCAATTGATTTCCTCCCGGTTCCGCTGGGCGAGAAAGTCGTATTGATGGAGGCGACTCCGGGCTCGGGTGCTGCGGATGCTGTTAATATCACAGCCGCGAACCTTCTCATCTTATGGGCACAAGAGTTGCGTTCATCTGTGAGACCTCTCGCGCAGTACCTCGAATTCGTCATCGAAGCAGCAAGATTAAGAAATTGTGTGTTGAAGGACTCGGCCGTCACGGATTTTGAGAAGGTTGTTTCCGCACTGGCTCTTCACTGTGCTTGCGAAGACCGCGCCAAAGCCCGGGGGCAACGTCGTCTGGCCGAGTTGCTGGCCTCGAAGTCACCAGAGGCTATTGAGGGCGCGC
This sequence comes from Hyalangium ruber, assembly GCF_034259325.1. Lineage (NCBI taxonomy): Bacteria > Pseudomonadati > Myxococcota > Myxococcia > Myxococcales > Archangiaceae > Hyalangium > Hyalangium rubrum. The sequence goes on from NZ_JAXIVS010000013.1 coordinate 67,683, forward strand.
TGGCTGCGTGTGCACAAGCCGCTAGCGCATCACCTGCCTTGGCTAGAATCTGCGCGGAACTTGTCGATCACGGCTTCGGCCGCACATTGGCGCGCAGCATCTCTGGCGTAGCGCTGAAGATGCCTGCGGAGGGTCGAAGACTTCTCGATGCTCTGGCGATCGCCGTTGCGCTCTGCAATCGCGACGCGGTCCGTTCTTGCCGAAACGCGGTTCTCGAAGACCTGGGGGCCGACGCCGCCGATATGGAGTCGATCGAAGACTTTCTAGCAGACGCCGAAGCGCAATCCCGTCGATCTGCTAGGCCCGATGTTCCGCGCCTGAAGTCGGCTCAGCCGCTGGTCACTGATTTCGTGGCATCGCTCGCGCATCGTTTTTGGGAGCGCGGTCGATCTGGGGCACCACACGCCAGGGTTACAGTTAGTATTCCGAAAGCTGCTCTGAAGGGTGTTTTCATTGCGCCTGGCACTCGTAATGTTGATGTTCCCATCTTGGTGCGAAATGGTGGAGACATCGCCGTTGCAGGGATAAGCATCTTGATAGGTCGCCCTGCCAAAGGTGATTCACCCTTGAGGACTACGAGCACCGAACTGCATGTCCCTTGGCTCAGCGACCAGAATCTCGAAGACACTGCTGCTGTGGTAGTTGCGTGCACCCTGGAACTCGATCCCGAGCGAGCTGAACTTCCAAAGGAACTGCGACTGTCCGTCCGAACCTCTTGGTTCGGAGGAAAGGGGGAAGAAACATACATTATCCCGCTTCGTTTCGACCAACCTGACTTAGTTGACGCTCGCATGAGCGGGTACGATGGCCGTCCAGTTGACCTCAACGTGGACCAGACGCTTAGACTTTCGTCCACCTCCGTTCAGAAATGCTTCAGTAAGCTCAGAGATGATCTAGGCGAAGGCAAGCCGTTGCGTGCATACATCTACGGGCGTCGGCGCCGTGGCAAGAGTTCTATCTGTGCGTCTCTAAGGGACAACCGTGCCGTCCAGCAACATTTTGCCGTCCAAGATAGAGTGTGGAACGGCGCGCGGATGACCACCGTTGAGACAGCTTTTTCCACCTTGGCAGAGACTCTTTTGAGTGCTCTTGCGAAGACAGGAGTTAGCGCTGGCAAGCTTGACGTATCGCATCTCTCTCGTGCCGACGAGATTTCCGAGAAATTTCTGTTTTGGTTCGACAGGCTCTCTGACTCGCTGCCAGAAAAGAAAAGGGTTTTCCTTATTCTTGATGAGTTTCAGAAGTGGCTCGCGGGACTAGGCTCACCTCAGGAGCGTATTGCGCTGCTTTCAGCGCTACGACACTTCAACGACCGGCCTAGCAAACTTGAGGTGTCATTTGTGCTTAGCGGGCTGCAAAATTTGAAGACCCTTATTCAGGAATCGAACGACCTTGCGAATGCGCTTGAGGCGTTCGAGATTCGAGCGCTTACTAATGAGGAGGCCGATCGTTACCTGCGAGAACGCCTCCCACTTGACCTCGATGGTCGTACACGTCGGCGGTTGGTCAGCCTCAGCGGTGGCAATCCTTATGTGCTCAATCGCTTGGGGGGCAACTTACTTGAGGCACTAAAAGAGAAGAGACGGCGGTGGTGTACAGCAGCCGACGTTGACGCGCTACTGGCTGATGATGACGCGCAGACAGGGCGCCTCAATGAGTTCGTAAAGTACATGCTGCATGAAGATGAGGACGATGGTGCAGCCACGTTGCGTCAACTCACTGTTCTCCGCGCTTCCGCTTCCATTCTCAAGGAGCGGGGGGATTTTGACGGGTATGTGCGAGTAACTGATGTCGAGGGGTGGCTGGCTCGAAACGCTATTGAGTTTGAAGCTGGGCTGGTTGATAGGCAGCTTGAGGAATTGTCACAACTAGACTTGCTCCAGATCCGCCCTGGTGGTCGGTACTATCTTCGTGGTGAGTGGCTGTGCCGGGCATTGGCTGCGCTGGACCCCGCAGTTGTTAAGCTACAAGCCGTAACAACTCGTGGAGATCCAGAACTCATTCTCGGGCGATTTAAGCGAAAGCAATTGCTGGGTCGCGGAGGAGAGGCAGAGGTTTGGTTGGCCGAGAACGTGCTGGAAGGTGGACGGGATGTTGTTCTGCGGATCTACCCATTGAGCACTGTAGGGCTGCGACAGAGAGTCGAGCGCGAGAAGGAGATACTTGAGCGTGTTCGCCACCCTAACGTCGTCGCGTTCAACGGGGCCAGCATCGACGAACGTCATGGTGGAATTGTCGTTCTCGATTTCATTGCAGGATACACGCTCGATGAGCTGTTGAAGAACAAGCTGCCTGCCGCCCAGTCGATTCTGCCAGGTGGTGACCTAGAAAAACAGGTCGAGTTCCTGAAGAAGCTTGCCAGTGCTGTTCATGCTTGCCACGTTGTCGGTGTAGTTCATAAAGACTTGTCGCCGCGAAATGTGATGTTGGCGCTACACATGGGCATCTGGGAGCCCAAGGTCATCGATTTCGGAATTGCTGGATTCGACACGCAGCCTGTCGAGGGAAACCCAACCACAGTCATGGGTACGCCAGGCTATGTTGCGCCCGAAAAACTCAAGCTTCGTTTGGCTAGGCGTACACCTGCGGCCGATGTGTTCTCGTTGGGGGCGCTATTCATCAAAGTTCTTACGGGGATCGAGCCAGGATACCTTGCCGACTTTGGGCAGGCTCTTCAGAGCGCTTTCACTGAAGCTAAGGTGCCAGGCCGAGTATTTGATCTGGTCCAGCGGATGTTATCTGAACAGCCCGAGACTCGGCCGAGTGCTGACGAGGTCCAGAATGGGCTTGAGACTGTCCTAGAGCCCCTCACCTGGCGCGAGCTGCATGTACACGCACAAACAGCCTTTCTAGAGGATCGAAGCGCCGATGCAGTGAGGATGTTCGGCCAAGCTCTGGCTGCCGTCCCTGCAGTGGATCGTGTCGGCGACGATTACGAACTCTTGCTGGATGAAGCGCTCGACATGCTTCAGCAGCCTGGAGAGGCCAGCATTCCCTGGGACGTTCAGTGGCTCTCCCAATGGTTGATGCGTTCTCGTCAAACCGATAAACATCGACCAGACGGACGCCGAGTTCTGACTGTGCTCTTGCAGTACCGGATGCGAATCAGAGAGGCTGGGACAAATCTGCTTCGAGAACTCGTCACTCGACTAGCAGAGCCACCGACTAGTTCCTTCTTAGGGCCGTTCGTGGCCTCCTTGGGGCGCCACGAGGAACTGCGCGAGTCGGCGGTTGTAGACCGGACGTTTGACGCTCTCGCGACCTACTGCGCGGAGCAGCACGTCGCGACGAGTGTAGTTGAGGACTTCTGTGTAGCTTGCGCCCGTAGCGCTCGTGTGAAGTATCAGTCGTTACTTGGTGCCGAACTTTGGCTTCAAAGAGCGAGAAGACTAGGTGGAGCGCCACGCGGTGATTACGATGCTGAAGTCCGAGCACTTGAGGACTCGCGGCGCAAAACGGGGAAACTTCAGACGCTTCCACGGGAACCAGACCAACAAGAGTCATTCAAGATCGGTGATGGAGAGCGAGGACACCTCCTCGTTGATCGGCTCGAACGTTTCGATGAGAGCGTAAGACGGCGCTTTCCTTTTATCTATCGGTTGGAACGGATCCGAAAAGACCGTGGACTTCAAATCGCGCGTCCGACCCTGTTGCGCTTGGACAATGTTGGCAGTCATGTTCCTCAGGGCAGTGGAGACCCAGGCAACATTATTCCAATGGCCTTCGACCCTTCTTTCACGGGTGATATAGCCTTGAGAGTCAACATCGTGCTTGTATCGGGGACGAGTTCTTCGCAGCGTGAAGCGGCCTACAATGTTCTCAAGGCGGAAACAGATCTCTTCGACTGCCTTGAATAGAAAGAATGTTGAACTCTTGTTGCGTGGCAGGCTCAATGGCTAAGCCGGTCTCTCTTGTATAGATGGAAAGTGAGTTGCCCAAACTCCGATTAACAAGGCACAAGCCCAGTTCGATTGACTGGTGATCCTTCGTCGGCGCTCATTCTGCGTAGGCGGCTTCAGGTATCTGCATTGCATTGGGACGGAGTGGCGGAGCAATCGGGGTAGCCTGTCCGTTGAGGAGTTTTACCTAACCGTGAGAGTTGCATGCCAAGCGGCTAGGAGCCCTGAATTCATTCCCAACTGCTTCCGCATTCGGTAGCGATGTGGGCCATGAGCTAGGGAGCGGATATGGCCAACTACCTGGGCATCCCGCCGCAGCTCAACCCGGTGCTGCTGGACCGGGCGGTGCGCAGCTACTTCGTGCGCTTCGACAAGGGCGGTGGAGCGCTGCCTCCGGGTACTCCGTAGCTGGGCCGCGCCGCCTCAGCCGGAAGGGGGCGCGAACGGCCCCCAGGGCGAGGGTTGGAGCCACTGGCGCACCTCGTCCAGGGGCACGTTGGACAGCACATCCACGATGGACAGTCCGTACACGAAGCGGCCCTCACGCCCCTGGGGATACTGGGGATAGCGGAAGCGCTGCCACAGCAGGCGCACCCCCACGTCCCGGAAGATCCCCGGCTGGATGTAGAGCGAGCCCGTGCCCGAGTAGTACGTGTCCGCCCCCAGCTGCGTGCAGTACGAGGCCAGCCGCCCCGTCTTGTCCGGGTGCGAGCGCTCCAGCTTCGAGGCCAGCTCCACGCGCGGCGAGAGCCCCAGCGGCTCGTAGAACACCGCCATGCTCTCCAGCAGCGTGGTGAGCAGCGAGCCCGGCCCCCGGGCCTCGGCCGCCCGGGCGAAGAAGGGCTCCACTCGTGGAAGGACCTGGCTCTTGAAGTAGGGGCGCCCGCCGTACAGGGTGGTAAGCGTCTGCAGGTGCTTGCGCGCCCACGGCTGGCTCGCGTCCACCGCCAGCTCCGAGATGAGGCTGTCGCGGTGCGCTCCCTCCAGGGGAATGCTCAGCCACTGGTAGCCCGGCTCGCTGGGCGGTGGGGTGGGCATGTGGTGCGCCAGCGCCACCCGCGTGCGCCGCTGCCACCCGCGCCTCAGCCACTGCACATTGTCCAGGATGAGCAGCACGCCCGAGCGCGCCACCTGCTCATAGAAGTCCAGCCAGGGCAGGTAGTGGGGCTGCTCGGCCACCAGGACGACCGGAGTGCCAGACACGCCTCCGACTATAGCCCTCGCCCTGGGAGTGGATGAAAAAGTCCGCATCGTTGCTGGACTTTTCCAGTGTGAGCCGAAATGATAACTAGAAAACAGTTGGGTTCCAAGGTTCCAAGAAAGAATGCGGCTTCTCCTCGTCACGGCTGACCCATGCACGGAGCTCCTGGAGGAGCTGCGGCGGCAGGGGCATGTCGCCACGCGCGAGGCCGAGCCCGCGACCGCTGAGAGGCTGCTGGCCTACGAGACGGTGGATGTGGTGGGGGTGGAAGGCGCACGGTTGGAGGCGGGGGCGGGGTGGTTGGAGTCGCTGCGCGCGAGCGCCCCTCCGGGCGTGCTGGTGCTGGGCCTGGCCGCCTCCTCGGCGGAGGTGCATCTGGAGCCGCTGCTGGCGGCCGGCGTGGACGAGTACCTGGTGGCTCCCTTCTCGCCCGGCGAGGTGCGAGGCCGCTTGAGGCTCCTGGCGAATCGACGCGCCGCGTTCCAGCAGCAGCAGGCGCAGCGGCGCGGCAACCAGGGCGAGCTGGCGCGGCTGGCGGACATCCTCCAACTTCAGAGCGACATCATGCAGGCGGGGTTGGATCTGCAGCGGGTGATGACGCGTACCTGCGAGCAGGCCCGCGCGCTATGCCGGGCCGAGGGCGCGGCGGTGGGGATGGTGGACGGAGACGAGCTGGTCTACCGAGTCGCGGTGGGCAGCGTGGAGCACTTCACCAACTTCCGGCTCAAGGTGGCGAAGAGCCTCACGGGTTCCACCGTGCTGGGCGGCGGGGTGTTGAGCACGGGCGACACCGAGACGGACCCCCGGGTGAACCGACAGGCCACGCAGCAGATTGGCATCCGCTCGATGATCACCGTGCCGCTGCGGCACAAGGAGCGGGTGATCGGCGTGCTCAACATCCTCTCGCCGCGGCTGGATGCCTTCGGGGAGCAGGACCAGCGGACCATGGAGCTGCTGGCGGTGATGCTCGGCGTGGCGATGACGAATGCCGCCGAGTACGAGGCCAAGCAGACCCTGGTGGCCGAGCGCACCGCGGCGCTCGCCGCGCTCCAGGAGTCGCAGGAGCTGTTCTCCTCCTTCATGAACAACGGCCCTGGGTTGGCCTATATGAGGGACGTCGAGGGCCGTCGCGTCTGGGTCAACGAGCCCTACCGGCGCTTCTTCCGGCGGGAGATGTCCCAGGTGCTGGGCGCGCGGGATGAGGATCTGCTGCCGCCGGCGGTCGCGGCGCTGGTCCGCCAGCAGGATCGCCTGGTCTTCGAGTCCGGGCAGCCCGCCTCCGGCGAGGTGATGGTCCCCGCGCCGGACGGCACCGAGCACTATTGGCTCACCTACCGCTTCGTCGTGAAGGATGGCTCGGGGCGGCGCCTGATGGGCGGGGTGTCGCTGGACATCACCGAGAGCAAGCGGGCGGATGCGGCGCTGCGGCGCTCGGAGGAGAGCTTCCGCTCGCTGATCGAGGGCTCACCCGAGGCGATCTTCGTCCACCGGGGTGGGCCGCTCATCTACGTCAACCCGTCGGCGCTGAGCTTCCTGGCGCTGCCGGCCTCGCGCGTGGTGGGCACCTCGTTGCTCCAGTTCCTGTACCCCGAGGATCGAGAGCTGGCCTCGGGGCTTCTGGACGCGGCGCCCGCCGAGGTGCGCACCGGGGCCTGTGAGCTGCGCTTCGTGCGGCCCAACGGCCGGGTGCTGACGGCCGAGGTGAGCTGCATGACCGTCGTCTTCAACGGCGAGCCCGCCACCATGGTCAGCGTGCGCGATCTCACCGAGCGCAAGCAGATCCAGGCACGGCTGGTGCTGTCGGATCGGCTGGTGGCCATGGGCACGCTGGCGGCCGGGGTGGCGCACGAGATCAACAACCCGCTGACGTTCGTCATCTCCAACCTGGAGTTCCTGTCCACGGAGCTGAGCGCGGTGGCCTCCGAGCTGCCCGAGGGGCGGCTGAAGGAGGTGGAGGATGTGGTGCGCGAGGCGGCCATGGGGGCCAACCGCGTGCGGCAGATCGTCGGCGATCTGAAGTCGCTCTCGCGCGCGGACGACGAGGTGCCCACGGCCGTCAACCTGCAGAACGTCATCGAGTCGGCGCTCACCATCGCTCGGGCGGAGCTGCGCCCGCGCGCCAAGGTGGTGCGCGACTTCGTCGAGGTGCCCCCGGTGGAGGGCAGCGAGGGGCGCTTCGGGCAGGTGTTCCTCAACCTGCTGATCAACGCCGCGCATGCCATTCCTCCGGGAGATCCGGAGCGCAACGAGATCCGCGTCCGGATGCGCGCGGTGGAGGACCACGTCATCGTCGAGGTAAAGGACACGGGCCTGGGCATTTCCCCGGAGATGCGCGCGCGCATCTTCGATCCGTTCTTCACCACCAAGCCCGTGGGCGAGGGCACCGGTCTCGGGCTCTTCGTGTGCCAGGGCATCATCACCCGCTTCGGCGGGGAGATCTCCGTGGAGAGCCAGGTGGGCAAGGGCACGACGTTCCGTGTCATCTTCCCCACGGCCCCCGGCTTCCGGGGGCGCCCCGCCTCCGAGCAGGCGCCCACCGAGTCGCGGGTGCTGCTGTCTACTCCGCCGCCCCTGAACCCGGCGGGCTCTGGCGGAAGACAGGAGTGAAGACGCGCGGGGCCTTCTTCTTGCGCACGCAGCGCACCCGCTCGCTCATGTAACAGACGGAGAAGGCGCGGCGCCGCTGGCCCGTGCGGCTGGGACCGGAGCGGTGCCAGAGGTGGTTGTGGACGAGCATCACCTCGCCAGCCCGGGCAGGCAGCATCACCCGGCGGGCCTCGGCCTCGGCGGCGGCCACGCGGTCCGGGGGGATGACGCCTCCCAGCGGGGTGACGAGTCCTCCGCGATGGCTGCCGGGCACCACCTCCAGGCAGCCGCCGTCCTCGGGCGCGTCGTCCAGCGCGGTCCAGAGTTGCAGCTCGGGCTCCTCGGTGAGCCCCCAGAGCCGGCCTCCGTCCTGGTGCCAGGGCAGGTTGCTGCCACCCGCCTGTCCCTTGTGGAAGAGGATGGCGCGGTAGATGACGATGTCCCCGGGGATGCGGGCGCGGACGACGCGCTCGAAGAGGGGGTTCTCCAACCAGGCGCGGAAGCGCGGGTCCAGCTCCAGCTTCTCCAGCTTGCGGTAGTTGAGCGAGGGGCCCTGCCAGCCGAGCCCCAGGGGCGCGTCCTCGTAGCGGCCGCTGGGGGCGTCGAGCTGGAAGAAGAGGCCTGGGTACGCCACGCGCCCGAGCATCAGATCGTCCGCGCGCTCGCGCAGGGCCTCCAGGCCCGCGTCATCCATCAGTACGCCGAGGCGCGCGTAGCCGTGCTCGGCATAGTGGGCGAGCGCCGAGTCCACATCGAAGCGTTGCGGGTCCACGCGCAGCACTTTCACCTCGCGTAGCGCGCGTCCGTGCCGAGGTGCGCCCGGTGGAGCTCGTCGATGCGCGCCAGGCCGTCCGGAGACAGGTTGCGCTCACAGGCCTCCAGCGCGGCGTCCAGGTGCTCGACGGAGCCGGGCCCCACGAGCAGGGAGTCCACGCCGGGCCGGCCCGCGAGCCACGCGTAGGCCAGCGTTACCAACTCCATGCGCTCGGCCTGGGCCACCTCGCGCAAGGCCTCCACCTGTTCCATGACGCGGTCCGAGCCATAGCGGCCCTGGTACATCCGGTTGGTGCCCAGCCGGGAGCCGGAGGGCGGCGGAGCGCCTCGGGTGTAGCGGCCGGTGAGCACGCCTCCGGCGAGCGGGTTGTAGACGGTGGTATGCACGGGGTAGCGGCGGGTGAAGGGCAGGTACTCCAGCTCGATCTGCCGCACCAGCACGTTGTAGAGCACCTGGGAGACCGCTGGGCGCGGCAGGCCTCGCGCGTCACAGAGCGTGTTCAGCTCCAGCACCTGCCACGCCGCGAAGTTGGACACGCCCCAGTGGCGCGCCTTGCCCGCCCGCAGCACGCGGCCCACGGCCTCCAGCGTCTCCTCGATGGGCGTGGCCGGATCCGGCTGGTGCAGGTAGTAGAGGTCCACGAAGTCCGTGCCCAGGCGCTCGAGGCTCTCGTCCAGGGCTCGCTCCACACGCGCGGCGGACAGCCCCTCGGGTCGACCCTGGACGCGCAGGAGGCCCACCTTGGTCGCCAGCCCCACCTCCGCGCGCCGGCCTCGGAGCGCTTGCCCGAGGATGCGCTCCGACTCGCCGTTGCCGTAGACGTTGGCCGTGTCGAAGAAGCGCACGCCGCGCTCCATCGCCCGGTCGACAATCCGGCGGGCCTCGGGGGCAGGGGTGCGCGCCCCGAAGTTCATCGTACCCAGGGACAGGACGGGCCGGCCGGTGGCGTCTCGCGGGCGGGGCCGCAGCCACGGCGTGAGCGGGGAGTCGGGAGGGCTCATGGGTACACTCTCGGTGCCCGGAGCCGCGCCGTCCAGCGGCCGTGCGCGGGGGCTCCACCGAAAGGGAGCTTGCACGGGCAGGGTGTACTCCCCATGTATTTCCTGGCCCATGTCCTATCGACGCGTCACCCGCTTCGTCACCACTCCGAATGGGACTCGGATCGCGTACCACACGCACAGCGGGAACCTGCCGGAGGATCGCGCGGAGCAGGAGATGGCCTCTCGCCCGGCGGTGCTGCTGACCAACGGCATCGGCACCTCGGAGAACTTCTGGCGCTACATCGTCGCCAACCTGGAGCAGGACCACCGCGTGGTGCATTGGAACTACCGGGGCCACGGGCACAGCGACGAGGCGCGCGATGGGGACTACTCCGTCCAGGCGCACATGGAGGACCTGGAGCGCGTCACCGAGGCGATGATGGCGCTGGGCAATGGCCGGCCGCCCCACCACATCGCCTTCTCCATGGGCGTGCGCGTGGTGCTGGAGCTGTACCGCCGGCGCCCGGACTTGGTGGCGGCGCTGACGCTCATCGCCGGGCCGCCCAGCGCTCCGGGGGCGTGGAGGCAGGGGCTCGGGATGCAGCTCTGGCTGCGGACGATGAAGCGGGCCATGCATGCGGCCGGGCCCCTGCTGCCTTGGGTGACGCCCATGGTGCGCGCCTTCCTGGCCAGCCCGCTCGCCTACCCAGCAGGCCGGTTCACGGGCGCGCTGCGCCCCCGGGCCCCTCGCGCGGATCTCGATGAGTTCTTCGCCGCGCTGCGGCAGATGAGCCCCGAGGCCTACTGGAAGACGCTCGAGGGGTTGATGGTGGGCAGCTCCTGGGACGTGATGGCGCGCGTCCAGGTGCCCACGCAGATCATCGCGGCGGCCCATGATCAGCTGGTGCCGCTGAGCGACATGGAGCGCATGCGCGAGGTGCTGCCCCACGCGCGTTTCCTGCTGGTGGAGGATGCGGGGCACGCGGGGCTGGTGGAGGCGGGCAGCGAGATCGCCGACGCGGTGCGGATCTTCCTCGTGGAACAGGGAGTCGAGCCAGCGGCCATGGCGCCGTGATTTGGACTGGACCGACGCGGAGCCCCTACGTCATAAGTAGTGCGTGCGAGTCGTCTCCTGGAACGTCAATGGGCTGAGGTCGGTCCACAAGAAGGGCTTCGAGCGCTGGCTGGCGGGAGCACGGGCCAACGTGGTGGCGGTGCAGGAGGTGCGCGCCCAGGCCGAGCAGCTCCCCGAGGAGCTGCGCAAGCCGAAGCGGTGGCGCACGCACTTCGCCTCCGCGGTGCGGCCGGGCTACAGCGGCGTGGGCCTGTTCTCACGCAACGCGCCGGACGACGTGGAGACGACGCTGGGCGTCAAGGAGATGGACGCCGAGGGCCGGCTGCAGGTGGCGCGCTTCGGGCGGCTGACGATCGTCAACGGCTACTTCCCCAACGGCAATGGGAAGAACCGGGACAACAGCCGCATCCCCTTCAAGCTGGACTTCTACCGACGCCTCTTCGAGCGGCTGGAGAAGGCGCGCCGGGACGGGGAGCGGCTGCTGGTGCTGGGGGACTTCAACACAGCGCATCAAGACATCGACCTCGCACGGCCCAAGGACAACCGGGAGACGAGCGGCTTCCGCCCCGAGGAGCGCGAGGAGTTCGATCGGTGGATCCGCGCCGGCTGGGTGGACACGTTCCGGCACTTTCACCCCGAGGGCGGCGGGCACTACTCCTGGTGGACGCAGCGCGTAGACGCGCGGGCGCGAAACATTGGCTGGAGGTTGGACTACGTGCTCGCCTCGCATGGGGCGATGCCCTTCGTGAAGCGCGCCTCCATCCACTCCGAAGTGTTTGGCTCTGACCACTGTCCGGTGAGTGTGGACCTGGATCCGAAGATCCTGTGAAGTGCCGTTCACGACACTCATGAACGCTCTTCTCTCGATCTGGACGTGGTTCGAAATCGGCCTGGTGGCGCTGCTGGGCTTCTTCGTGCAGCTGGTGCTCGCGGTATTCACCTGGCCCTTCGACCGGCGCAAGGTGGTGACCGGCCGCTGCTTCCGGCTGATCGGCGTGACGGCGGCGAAGCTGACCCCGTTCTGGCACTTCCGGATCCACGGAGAGCTGCCCCAGTTCTCGCCGCGCACGATCTTCGTGAGCAACCACGAGTCCAACGCGGACCCCTTCATCATCTCCCTGCTGCCCTGGGAGATGAAGTGGCTGGGCAAGGCGAGCCTCTTCAAGATCCCCGCGGTGGGCTGGAGCATGTGGCTGGCCGGCGACATCCCCGTCACCCGAGGGGACCAGGGCTCGGCCAAGGGCGCCATGGCGCAGTGCGCCCGGTGGCTCGACAAGGGCATGCCGGTGATGATCTTCCCCGAGGGCACGCGCTCGAAGACGGACGAGCTGCTGCCGTTCAAGGATGGGGCGTTCCGGTTGGCCATCGAGACGGGCGCGGACGTGATTCCGATGGCGGTGAGCGGCACGCGACGGGCGCTGCCCAAGCACTCGTGGCGCTTTGCCCACGCCAAGGCGCTGGTGACGGTAGGCACGCCCATCTCCACCAAGGGGATGACGCTGGCGGATCTCGAGCGGCTCAAGGGGATGGCCCGGGAGCAGATCCTGGCGATGCGCGCTGCCCTGATGCCACTGACGAGCGTGGTCACCGAGCCGGCCCGGGAGGGCGCCAGCGCCGCCTGACGGGGGGCTGTCCGTGTCCGCGTGAGCGCCTCGCTTCGAACCGGCAATCTCCCCGCGGGGGCGGGGAGCGCGGGCAACGCGGTCATTCCTGCGCGGCCCATGCGGGTGGCGCGCGTGGTGCGCGAGACACCCGATGCGGTGACGCTGGTGCTCGAGGATCCCACCGGAGCGCCGGTCACCTTCCTGCCCGGGCAGTTCTTCACGGTGCTCGCCACGGTGGAGGGCGTACCCCTGCGCCGCGCCTACTCCGCCTCCTCCGCGCCGGGGGCCGAGGGCGCCTCGCGCGTGAGCCTCACCATCAAGCGCGTTCCCGGCGGGAAGGTGTCCAACTTCCTGAACGATCGGATCCAACCTGGCATGGCGCTGGAGGTGCTCGGGCCCTCGGGCCACTTCACGCCAGATCCATCCACCGGAGGGGCTCGGCACCTCGTGCTGCTGGCGGGAGGCAGTGGAATCACGCCGCTCATGTCCATCGCCCGCGCCGCGCTCGCCACGGAGCCGGCCACGAGCGTCTCGCTCATCTACGGCAACCGCCGCGAGCAGGACATCCTCTTCCGGGAGGCGCTGGCGGAGCTCGCGCGGGGGTACGCGGGGCGCTTCCGGCTGCGCTACGTGCTCTCCGAGCCTCCGGAGGAATGGCAGGGCGGGGTGGGGATGCTCAACCGGTACGTGCTGGAGGACGAGCTCTCGGTGCTGCCGGGGCTGGATGCGGGCCCCGCGGCCTGGTTCCTCTGTGGCCCCGAGCCGATGATGGTAGAGGCCCGCGCCGCCCTGCGCTCCTGGGGCGCGAAGCCCGAGCGCATCCACGAGGAGCGCTTCTCCCAGCCGCACCTGCGCTCCAGTGCGTCCGCGCGAAGCGCTTCGCCGCCGCAGCCCGTGGAGTTCCGCACGCGGACCCGGGTCCAGAGCGTCACGGTGGCCGAGGGCATGTCGATCCTGGAGGCCGGGCTCTCGGCGGGAGTGCCGCTGCGCTACTCCTGCACGATGGGGGGCTGCGGCTCCTGCCGGGTGAAGCTGATCGAGGGCCAGGTCCTCATGGAAGAGCCCAACTGCCTGCTGCCGGAGGAGCGGGCGCAGGGGCAGGTGCTCGTGTGCATCGGTCGGCCGGTGACGCCGGTCGTCCTGGACGTGCCCTGAGCAGGCGTCGTTACTTCGCCTGCTCGTAGAGGTGCAGGGTCAGGACGGGGCAGTTGGAGCGGGCGACGATCTTCTGGGCCACGCTCCCCATCAGCAGGCGCGGAAGGCCCCGCCGTCCGTGGGTGCCCATGACGATGAGGTCGTGCTTGCCCTCCTCGGCGGCGCGCAGGACGGTGGAGGCCGCCTCGCCGACGATCACCCGGTGCTTGATGGGAACGGGCGGGCTCGGGATCTTCGCCACCAGCTCATTGAGCTCCTTGGAGGCGGCATCCACGGCCACCTTCTCGAGCGACTGGGAGTTCCAGCCCGGCGCGGCCACGAGCAGATCGGGCGCCACGTACTGGGGAGGCTCCCAGGCGTGGATGACCTCGAGGGAGGCATTGAAGGGCTTCGCGAACTGGATGGCGTAGTCGATGAGCGCCTGGGCTCCTTCCGACAAGTCCACAGGGACCAGGATGCGCGACGGTGCGGGCATGAGACAGTTCCTCCTTTACCTGCGGTGAAGCTGGGCATTCGGAGCCCGGAAGTCGCCTGATTTTTCAGGGCAGGCGAGGGAGCGTGCAGAACCTGCGCTCTTCCTTAGTTTCTTTCTCCAGAAGGCTGTCACGGGCCGAATCCCCCAGGAGAGCTGCATGCCGACCCCCATCGACTTCGGCACCGTCCTCATCACCGGCGCCTGCTCAGGTGTGGGTCGGGAGGTCGCTCGCCAGCTCGCTCACCGGGTGAGGACGCTGGTGCTCGTCGCGTCGGAGGTCCGGCAACTGGAGGCGCTGCGCGAGGCGCTCGAGGGGGACTACCCCACGCTGGGGGTGCTCCTGCTGCCGTGTGATCTCTCCCAGCCGGACCAGGTGGACGGGGTTCTCGAAGAGCTGGCGAGGCACCTCATTCACGTGGACGTGCTGGTGAATGCCGTGGCGGCCGGGCAGCGAGGGCCCTACGCGGAGCAGCGGTGGGCGGACATCGACCGGATGCTCCAGACGAACGTGGTGGTGCCGCTGATGCTCACCCATCGGCTGCTGGGGCCGATGCTGGCGCGGGGGAGGGGCGGCATCCTCCACCTGGGCTCGGGAGTGGGCCGGCTCTTCCTCCCCGGCTTCGTCACGCCCGCGGCCACGCACCGTTTTCTGGATGGCTTCCTCGAGTCCCTGCGCCTGGAGGTGGAGGGCTCGGGCGTCGTCATCACCCAGGCGGTGGTGGGCCCACTGGAGGAGGCCGAGTCCTCACCAGAGCCCCAACCCTTCTTCCAGATCTCCGCGGCGCGGTGTGTGCGCGAGGCGGTGGCGGGTTTCGATCATGGAGCCCAGCTCGTGTACCCCGGCTGGGGGCACCGCTGGGCGATGACGCTGCTGCCCCTGCTGCCACGCCCGGTGCGGCGTGCGCTCGGGAGGTGGGCGGCTCGCGGGCCAGGCGTGCCAGCGGGAGCCGCGCAGCCGGAGCTTCCCGCGAGCGCGGGTGCGCTCTTGCGCGGCGCGCCCGTGCGGACCTGACAGGCAAGCTCCGAGGCGGCGGCGAGGAGGGCTGGACCCGAGAGGTACTTGAGTCTATATGGTTTGAACTCAAACTATTCGCGCCTTGGGAACCCGAGAGAATGCGTCGATCCATCACGCTCGCGCTGTTGCTGTTTTCTTTGCCTGCCCTGGCGCTCAACGAGGGCCTGGGGGCCGCGCCCATCGAGGTGGAGCGCCGCACGCCGGTCTCCACGGTCGAGGGCTTCCTCGCGGCGGCGCACGCGCGCGATGACGGTCGTGCGCCGCACTACCTCTACCTCTCGCATCTTCCCGCCGAGCGGCAGGCGGCCGAGGGCGCGCGGCTCGCGCGCAGGTTGATGTTCGTCCTGGACCGGGCGTTGTGGTTGGACCTCTCGCGCATCTCCTCGCAGCCCGAGGGAGACCCCTCCGACCCGCGCTACGACACCCTGGGGCAGGTGACGCTGAAGCAGGGGAGCCGCTCCATTCGGCTCCAGCGGGTGGACGCGCCCGAGGGCGCCGTGTGGGTCTTCAGCGAGGACACGGTGCGTGCCATCGACTCGCTCTTCGACGCGCACGGCTCGCCCCTGCTGGAGGTATTGCCTCCGTTCCTCTTCGCCCGTCCGTTCTGGGTGTTGGAGTTGTGGCAGTGGATCGGGCTGGCCCTGGCCCTGGGGATCGGTGCGCTGGCCGCGCGCTCCCTGGAGAGGCTCGCGCTGCGCATGGGAGGGCGCGCCACGGAGCTGACGAAGCTGGGCTGGGATGATCAGCTCGTGGCGGCGGGGCGGGGGCCGTTGCGCTACCTGGTCTTCGTGCTGCTGGTGGCCGCGGGTGGCCGGTTGTTGCTGCTGCCTCCTCCGGCCCAGCACGCGGTGGACGTGGGGGCGCGCTCGGTGGTGATCACCACGCTGGCATGGTTCCTCCTGCGCTTCGTGAGGCTGGCCGCGCACTTCGTGGAGCAGAAGGTGGCCAGCGCGGCGAGCGGCGAGGAGGTGGGCCGGGCCCGGGGGATCCGCACCCAGCTGGCGGTGCTCCGGCGCGTCACGGAGGTCGCGGTGGTGCTGGTGGCCGCCTCGCTGCTGCTGCTCCAGTTCGAGGTGGTGCGCAACGTGGGCGTGTCGCTGCTGGCGTCGGCGGGGATCGCGGGCCTGGTCATCGGCCTGGCGGCGCAGAAGTCCATCTCCACGCTGCTGGCGGGCATCCAGCTGTCCATCACCCAGCCGGTGCGCATCGGCGACACGGTGATCGTCGAGAACGAGTGGGGGTGGATCGAGGAGATCACCCTGACCTATGTGGTGGTGAAGGTGTGGGACTTGCGGCGGCTGGTGGTGCCGATGAGCCACTTCCTGGACAAGCCCTTCCAGAACTGGAGCAAGGTGTCGCCGGAGATCCTGGGCACGGCGGAGCTGTACGTGGACTTCCGCACGGACGTGGCCGCGGTGCGCGCCGAGCTCAAGCGCATCCTGGAGCAGGAGGCCCAGGGGCTCTGGGATGGCAAGGTCCAGGGGCTCCAGGTGACGGGCTGCACCGAGCGCACGCTGTTGCTTCGTGCGCTGGTGAGCGCCCCGGATGCGGGCAAGGCGTTCGACCTGCGGTGCCTGGTGCGTGAGAAGCTCATCGCCTGGCTGCAGCGCCAGCCGCATGGGCTGCCGATGATGCGCGCCGAGGCGAGCCACACCCTGCCCGGAGAGCCCTCGCTGCTGCTGGGAGTGCCCGCGACGGCGGGCGGCCCGCCGGGTGCCAACGTCCTGGTCACCCGGCCCCGGGAGTGAAGCTCAGCCGATGATCATGTCCTCGCGCTCGAGCCGGCCGGTGGAGAAGCGGCGCAGGTTGAAGCGTTGGAAGAGCTCGTCCGGCTCTCCCGTGGTCATCCACTGGGCCATTCGCTCGGCGACCGCGGGGGCCATCATGAAGCCGTGGCCCACGAAGCCGGACATCTGCAGCAGGTTGTCCACGCCCGGGGTGCGGCCGAGCACGGGGTTGTTGTCCGGTGTCACGTCGTAGCAGCCGGCCCACTGGCGCAGCACCTTCACATGGCCGACCTTGGGCAGTTGCTCCATGAGGGCCTGGGAGAAGCGGGCCACGAAGCGCAGGGTGGAGCCCATGTTGAGGCCGGGGGGCTCCTTTGGATCGCCCATGCCGCCGACGATCTCTCCGCGCATGGACTGGCTGAAGTACAGGCCCGAGTCGAGCACGGACACCAGCGGCCCCAGAAACGGCTTGAGGGGCTCGGTGCTGAGGATCTCGTGGCGGTGCGGCTCGTTGGGCAGCTTCACGCCCGCGAGCTGGGCGATCTCGGGGCTCCAGGCGCCCGAGGCGAGCACCACCGTGTCACAGGCGATGTCCCCGCGGTCCGTCTTCACCTTGCGCACCTGGCCGGCGGAGATGTCGAAGCCGGTGACGTTCGTGAAGGTCTCGACCTTGATGCCCTTCTTGATGCAGTGCTGGGCGTAACCCCAGAGGAAGGGCCAGGGGAAGATGACGCCGTCCTCTGGGTTGAACGAGGCGGTGACCACGCCCTTGAGCGTCAGGCCCGGGACGATGTCGCGCGCGGCGTCGGGGGTGATGATGCGGGTGGGCACGCCGTGCTTGTTGTGGAGCGCGGCGTTCTTCTCCAGGCGCTTGGCGACGCCCTCGGTCTTGGCGAGGAAGAGGTAGCCGCCCTGGCGCAGCCACACGTTGATGCCGAGATCCCGGGCGAACTGCTTCATCAGATCGATGGAGCGCCGGGCCAGCTCGATGTTGGCGGAGGTGCCCCACTGCATGCGCACGCCGCCGCCGTTGCGACCGGAGGCGCCCGCGCACAGGTAGCCGCGCTCCAGCACCACCACGTCCGTTTCGCCGCGCAGGCTGAGGTTGTAGGCGAGCGCCAGCCCCATCACGCCGCCGCCGATGATGACGACCTTGGCCTTCTGGGGCAGCGGCGCCGTCGGGCGCAGCGCGGGAGGGAAGTTGCCCAGCTCCTCGGGGACGCCGCCCACGGGCGCTCGGGACTCGTCCACGGGCGAGCTGGCGAAGAGGGACAGCTCGGTGGGGAAGAGCGGAGGGCGGGGCGTGAAGGGCAGGATGCCCTGGGGCTTGAGCGGCCCTTCCTTGGCGAGCAGCGCCGCCACGGCGGCCTGGCAGCTCTTGCCCTGGCAGATGCCGGTGCCGAAGCCGGTGAAGCGCTTGACCGACTCCATGTCGCAGTAGCCCTTGGAGATCGCGTGCCGGACATCGTCGGCGGTGACGTCCTCACAGGGGCAGATCAGCGCCTTGCTCATGACAGGCCTCCGATGAGTGCCTCGGCCGCGCGGGCTCCGGCGGTGGCTGCCGCCTTCGCGTTGCCGCCGCCGGTGATGTCGCCAGCGACGAAGAGATCCGGAGCGGCGGTGCTCCCGTCGGCCTCCGCCTCCACGACGAAGAGGCCGCGCTCCTCGTCGAAGCGCACGGCGGCGCCACCCTGGCGGGCCAGCTCGAAGCTGGGACTGGTGGGCGTGGAGATGATCACCGCGTCGCAATCCACCTTCTGGCGCTTTCCGTTCTCGCGCTTGAAGCTGAAGGCGCCCACCTTCTTGAGGCCGTGGGCCTTGGGCTCGCTGCCGACGGAGGCCTTGGCGTGTACACCGGTGGGCACGGGGCCGCGGAGATCCACCACCGCCTGGACCTTCGTGCCATGGGCTTCCAGGAGCTGGGCCAGGGCGTAGAGCTCCGCGCCCCAGCCCACCAGCGCCGCCGTTTCCGGAGCGACGCCGTGCTCGCGCAGCAGCAGGCTGGCGGCGCGGCCCGCGTAGACGCCGGGCAGGTCGTTGTTCTCGAAGGGGATGAGGGCCGGGTGGCCGCCGGGCGTGAGCAGGAAGCGGTCGGCGTAGACCTTGAGGAGCCGTAGGCCCTCGGGCTCCGTGGCCCCGACGGCGAGGAAGCGCCCGCCCTCGTCGTCATAGAGGCCGAGCACGGCGGCGCGGGTGATGATGCTGCCCTTGGGGAACGCGGCCGCGTCGATCACGGCGGGATCGTCTGGTTGGGGAGCGCCCCGGGTCAGCCGGCCGCCCACGCGCTCATCGCGCTCGAAGAGGAGGAAGGGGACGCCGCGATCGGCCAGGACCCGGGCAGCCGCGAGCCCCGCGGCGCCACCGCCGACCACCGCGACGCGGGTGTTCACGTTGCGGGCGGGGAGGCGGGGAGGGGCCTCATTCTCGGGGAGGAGGCCGAGTCCGGCGAGCTGCCGGGCGACCTTGGCCATGACCTGCTCGGCGACGGGGACGCCGGCGAACATCTCGTGGTGGTCGAGGCCTCGAGGGAAGAACCAGTCGATGGTGCCGAAGACGTCGATCTTGGCGGAGGGGAAGGCGTTCTGGCGCTCCAGGCGCATGCCGGAGCGCGCGGGGACGCGGCAGGTATAGACGTTGGGCATGCCGTCCACGCGCATGAGGCAGTGGGAGCATGCGGCGGCGAAGCAGTAGGCGCCGCGGGGGCGGTGGTACTTGATGGAGCGGGCGAAGACGGCCTCGCCGGCGGCGAGGAGGGAGCACGCCACCGGCTCGCCTTCGACGGCGGGAACGGCTTCGCCGTCGAGGTCCACGGTGATGGCCCTACCACGGGGGGAGGCATCAGGGAGGCGTCGCATGGGTGCGCGCAAAATCGCCTACCGGCCGGGGGCAGTCAAAGGGCGCGAAGAAGAGTACCCACCGACGAACACCAGCCAGGGTGATGGCGGCCATACGGCGGCTTCGGTGGGCGATGGCACGGCGCGTCAGCGCTGGTGTACCAACGATCTCACTCGGCTGCCCCTGCGCTGAAAACACGAAGGGGGCCGACCCGGGACTCGGGCCGACCCCCATGAGATGAGGCGCGGTGCCTCAGACGCCCAGGGGGGACGAGGTCGACAGCGGCTCCGGGATGCCCTTGGGCCGGTTGCCGAACCGGGTGCGGATGGCCGCCCCGAAGCCCACCATCGTGGCCGCCATCATCACCAGCGCACCCAGCACCGGGATGGAGCCCACGCCCAACAGCACCAGCAACCCCAGCGCCAGCACCACCGCCTGCGTCTTCTTCCCACGAAGCACGGGCACCTTGAGGCCGATCTCACTGGCCGTCGCCGCCAGGCCCAGCGCCATCAACAGCATGGCCACCAGCAACAGCGCGGCCGCCACCGGGATGCCCACCAAGGTGATCGTCAGCACCACGGAGATCGGCACCAACGCGACCATCCCCAGCAGGCCCGTCAGCCCGCTCTTGACCGGCTGGCGCTTGATCTCCGCCGACAGCTCCTTCATCCGCGTTGGGAAGAAGAGCTGCCCCAGGAACCCCAGCCCGAACAGCGCCGCGAACTTGAGGAGGAAGCCCGGGAAGCCGCCGCCCGAGTCGCTCCCGTGGTCCTCATCCTCCTCTCTCGCCTTGTTCCGGAACTCCTTCTTGAGGCTGTCCTTCACCTCTCCGGCCACCAGGGTGCCGATGTTCCCGCCGCCGAAGGACTCGGTGCTGCCCTCCACATGGGCGCCGTCCTCGCGCATGACCGTGCCGCCGATGGACGAGACATCTCCCTGCACGCTCGCGCCCTCGTGCAGGACGACGTTGCCGCCGAACGCGTGCGCGTCTCCCTCCACCACGCCGTAGATGTCCAGGTTGCCACCGAAGGCCACCGCGTCCTCTTCCACGTGGCCCTTCACCACCAGGTGGCCGCCGTAGACGACGGCGTTGTCCACGCTGTCGCCCTCCTTCACCTCCAGCGAGTGGCCACGCGCCACCACATCCCGCTCACCCTTGCTCCGACGCTGCGCCTTGCGCACCTCCTTGCGCACGCGCTCCTGGATCTCGCGCGGATCGAGGTCGTCCGCCGAGATCTGCGCCGGTGCCGAAGGCATCGGGGGCATGGCCGGCATCGGAGGCATGGCCGGCATCTCTGGCAGGTCCGGCATCTCCGGCAGCGAAGGCATGGACAGGGTCGGGGAAGCACTCGCCCCGGAAGGAGGCGCGCTCGCCGCCTTCTCCGCCGACTCCTTCTCCGCCGCCGTCATGGGCCGCAGCGTGAAGATGGAGCCGTCCTGGTCCATGCGCAGCGAATAGGTGCGCGCGATGGTGCGCAGGGCCTGCGCGGCGGTGACTCCCTTGAGGTGTACCTCGACGGAGGTGTCCAGCTCGCCGGTAGCCACCACGTTGAGGCCGCCGTCCTCGGCGATGCGCTTGAGCGCATCCTTGAGCGTGCCCCGGAAGCTCACGTCGATGGTCTTCGCGGCCGGGGCCTCGGCGGGTGCCTCGGCGGGCTTCTCCTGCGAGAGCGCGACCGGAGCGCCGAGCAGCAGGGTGGGAAGGAGGATTCGGGCGGCGATCTTCATGGGAGACTCACGCTTCGGAGAGGTTGGGGCCGTTGCCGGCGAGCCGCTTGAGGCCGAACAGGGATGCGAGGAGCAGGAAGACGAGGAGTGCGGTGACGGGCCCGGCCGCGGTGTGCCACAGCGCGTTGGCGCCGCTGGCGAGCCCCTGGAAGAGCGCCTTGCTATCCATCACCCACGACGCCAGCGCCGTTCCCAGCCGGGACAGCGCCGTGTCGTTGCTGATCAGCAGCGCCAGCCCCACGCCCAGGGAGGCCACCAGGATGGTCAGCCCGGACCACAGCTCGCGCCGCAGGGGAGGGGGCTCGGTGGCCACCCGCGCCATCACGCTGGCCACCAGCGTGGGCGGCGGAAGCGGATCGGCCAGCCGGTACAGATCCTTCTCCAGCTGGCGGTGCTCCTCCAGCATGGCGCTGCACAGCGGGCAGCTGGCGGCGTGCTCGAGCGCGGGGCCCGTGCCTTCCTCCAGCTCGGTGAAAAGCACTTCGAGATCAGGACACTCGGTGGGAGTCATGTGGGCTCCTCCGTGGACATCTTCTTGCGGAGCTTTTCCCGCGCCCGGAACAGACGCGCCATGATGGTACCCGGCGCGCAGCCCAGGAGCTGGGCGATCTCCTTCGTGGTGCGCTTCTGGACGTAGTAGAGCGCCAGCACCTCCCGGTCCTCCACGGACAGGGTGGCCATCGCTTCCTCGAGCGACTGGCGCTCCTGGCGCGCGATGGCGCCTTCCTCCAGCGAGACCTCGCCGCTGGGGAGCACCTCCTTCATGGGCTCCAGCTCCTCGGTGCGCACCTTGGTGCGACGGCGGAGCAGATCCAGGCAGAGGTTGCGGGTGATCGCCATCACCCACAGATCGAACGGCCGCGCGTCGTCGTAGCGGTGCAGGTTCTGGTAGGCGCGCAGGAAGGCCTCCTGGGACACCTCGGCGGCCTCGGCCTCGCTGTTGAGCAGCCGCAGCGCCAGGCCGTACACCTGACGCTGGACGCTGCGCACCAGCGCCTCGAACGCCGAAGGGTCTCCCTTGCGGGCGGCCTGGACGTCCGCCTTCCAGGGAAGCGCGGGGGTCTCCTCAGCCATCAGCGATCCGATGGCCTGGGCGATACCCCCGAAGGGGCTGAGAGCGAGAGCGGTCACGCTCTTTCCTACGCGGCATGGGTCCCCTCGATTGCGCCCGTGCGCCTTTCTCCCGCGTTTCTACTTTTTCTTCCCTGATTTCGCGGGTTTGGCCGCCATCTCCGCCCGAGCCTTGGCTTTGTTCTCCTTCTTCAGGCGCTGCTGCTCGCGGAAGCCCGGCGCGGGCTCCGGGGCGGCGGGCCGGGCCTTGGCCGGAGCCTCGGAGGGCTCGCGGGGGGCAGGGGCCCGCTCGGTCCCACGGGAGCGCGCGGCGGGAGCCCGCTCGGCGGGGCCACGGGAGCGCGCGACCGGAGACCGGGCCTCCTCGGCCTTCAGCGCCTCGGTGAGCCGGGGGCGCTGCGAGGCGCGGATCTCGTCGGCGGTGTCCTCCCGCCAGTTGAAGTGGAACAGGCGCTTGACGACGAGGGTGGCGTAGGCGCCCGGGGGCAGGGTGAAGGCGACGTTGATCTTCATCTCCCCCCGGTTGATGTCGTCCCGCTGTGGCCGGCCGAGCACCAACTTGTGCGGGAAGGTGAGCACCGGGCGCTCCTCGTTCTTGAAGTAGAGCATTCCGCGCGGCGACTCCTCGATGAGCAGGTCCTTCAGGGCGAGCTTCTCGCGCCCCAGCACCCACTGCACAGCCTCCTCCACCTTCGCATCCTTGAAGGTGGAGTCCGGCCCGAGCAACGGGAAGCTGGCCTCGCGCAGCGTGCGCAGCACCTCGGGGCTGGCGTCGCGGTGGAACAGCAGCGTGCCGGCCTGGTAGCGCATGGGGAAGAGGTGCTCGCGCGGCAGCAGCAGCTGGAGGTAGCGCCGCACCCCCTCGTTCCACAGGTAGCTCTGGTAGGTGAACAGCAGCATCGCGCGGTAGTCGGCGTCGATCTGCAGGAAGGCGCGCACCCAGTCGCCGGGGTGGTCTCGCAGGGAGCGGAGGATGCGGTGGTACTTCCGCGAGCCCTCGAAGGGCACGCGCGCGTCCCAGCGGCCCCAGTTCTCGCGCCAGAACTGCTTCACCTTGGCATCCTCGGTGCGGTCCAGCTCCGAGGGCTTGGCGAAGTAGTTGCGCAGCGCCGCTTCGAAGTCGCCCCGGATGAGATCCTTGGCGATGAAGCCCTGGCCGTGCTTGAGCGAGCCGAAGCGCTGGCTGTCGAAGTAGTTCACCACCCCCAGGCGGTTCACCTCGGCGGCGGCTGCGTTGAGCGGGCCCAGCGCGGACTCCTCCAGCGCTCGCACGGTCACGGCGAAGCGGTTGGAGGTGATGTTCCGAGCGGACAAGGGCTTGTCCGTCCGGCCCAGGTACTTCAGGCGCAGGTCCGCGTCCTGCACGTCCACGTCCGCGGACTCCACGGCGATCAACTGCTCGGTGCGGCCCTGCTTGTCCTTCAGGCCGCAGTAGCTGATGGCCCCCGGCTTGAGGCCGAAGGCGTCACGGATGCGGTCCACCGCCTCGAAGGTGGACAGCTTCTGCTTGTCCATGAGGTAGACGCGGTAACGGCCACTGGGCACTTCATCGAACCGGTAGGACTCCTTGACGGAGAAGTCCTCGGGCTTTTGCTTGAGTCTCACGCAGGCTCCCTTAGCAGCGCGGGCGCGCGGAAAGAAGGCGCGAGTGCAGAGCCCCTGACAGCAGTGCCCGGAAGCAAATAACCTCGCCTTCCATGAGAAACCTTCCCCTGCTGCTCGTGCTGCTCCTCGGGACGGGGTGCGCCTCCACGCTCTCCACCTTGCAGACGGCCAAACCCCTGGAGCAGGGGCAGTTCCAGGTCTCCCTGGGCGCCGGGTACTTCGTCCCGGTGGGGCAGATCGCCACCGCGGCGGAGATCGGCATCGATCAGGGCAAGAAGATCAATGACGCCGTGCAGAACGACGAGCCCGTCGAGCTGTCCGAGGAGGACCAGCGGGAGTTGTTCTCCGCGGGCATCGCCCTGGCGGTGGCGCCTCCGGGCGCGGTCAACGAGCTCATGATTCGCGCCGGGGTGGTGGACAACCTCGATGTGGGCCTGCGCTACAGCGGCATCTCCCTGCGCCTGGACGGCAAGTTCCGCTTCCTGCACCGCGCCACCCACGAGGGCAGCTCGGGCGCCGAGGTGGGCTCCTTCGACATGGCCCTGGGCGTCGGCGTGGCCCGCCACTCCTTCAAGAGCCCCGTGCTGGACCTCTTGAAGATCGTCGATATCGACGACTTCTCCCGCTACGACGTGGAGGTGCCGCTCTACATCAGCTCGGAGGCCCGGGAGATCTTCAAGCTCTACGCGGCCCCCAAGTACGTCTTCAGCCGCACGAGCCTGGATCAGCGGCTCGTCGACTTCTCCCAGCAGGGCAAGGACGTCTCCGGCTTCGACGTCTCGTTGCCATCCCGCGTCAACAGCCACTTCGTCGGCTCCACCTTCGGCGCGGCCCTGGGCTACAAATATGTCCACCTGTATGCCGAGCTGACGGGCGGCTACACCTTCTGCAAGACGCAGGTCTTCGGCCAGGAGGCCGACATTGGCGGCCCCACCTTCTACCCGGTCATCGGCATCGCCTTCCGCAACGGGGCACCTTCGGAGGAGTCCCGCCGCGCCCGGGACTGAGCCCTCGCCGATTCTGATTATCCAGGAATACCGGTGGGGTTGTCCTGTAAGCTGGGCGACCATGCAGGCATGCCAGAAAGCAGGGAGGCGGGGTCGCACCAACCGTTCCCCCGGACGGAGTGTGTCTGGTAGTGTCCGACCGGTGAGGTCTGCCGCGTGACCCAAGCTCCTGCTTCATCTTCTGCCCAGGCCAAGACGCTGCGCGGGCCCCGGCTGACCGGCATGTTCGCCGACGGCACGCTCGGGGAGTTCCCGCTCGGGCCCAAGACGACGCTGGGGCGACACCCGGCCAACACCCTGCGCCTGGTGGACCGCGAGGTCTCCAAGGAGCACGCCGTCATCGAACAGACGGGGCGCGACTTCATCCTCCGCGACCTGAACTCCTCCAATGGCACCTTCGTCAATGGGCGCCGGGTGAAGGAGATGCGGCTGCGCGACGGGGATGAGATCACCCTGGGCGGCTCCAAGTTCACCTTCCACGCGGGGGATGCGCCCTCGATTCCGTCGGCGCCCGCGGGCGTCACGGTGGTGGCCAACCCGCGCTCGGTGCCGGCCTTCCTGGCGCAGATGGACCAGGGCCCGCAGAACTTCCGCCCCGCCGACGAGCTGGGCGACATGGAGGCCCTGCGCAAGGACTACGAGAAGCTGCGCATCGCCTACGAGTTCCACCGGCAGGTGAGCCTGGCGGGCACCCAGCAGGAGCTGTTCGACCAGATCATCCGCGTGGCCTTCCAGCTGCTGCCCGCCGACAACGGCGTCATCCTCACTCCGGGTGCGGATGGCGAGTTCACGCCAGTGGCGGTCCACCACCGGCAGGGCCGCGTCATGGCGGTGGTGCTGTCGGACACGGTGCTGCGGCGCGTGGTGGAGACGGGCAAGGCGGTGCTCACCGCGGACGCCATCATCGACGAGCGCTTCTCGGCCGCCGAGAGCATCGTCGCCCAGGGCATCCGCTCGGCCATGGCGGTGCCGCTCACCGTCAACGGCTCCATCAAGGCGGTGCTCTTCCTGGATAGCCGCCAGCGCATCAACGCCTTCTCGGAGAACGATCTCACCATCCTCACGGGCATCGCCGCGCAGGCGGGCATCGCCCTGGAGAACGCGGCGCTGGCCGAGCAGATCCGCACCGAGGCCATCACCCGCGCCGAGCTCAGCCGCTTCCTGTCCAAGGCGGTGGCCGACGCGGTGATCAAGGGCAAGACGGAGGACCTGCGCAAGAGCCAGCTGGCGGAAGTCAGCTGCCTGTTCGCGGACATCCGCGGCTTCACCACGCTGGCGGAGAACGAGTCTCCGCAGGACGTGGTGGAGATGCTCAACGAGTTCTTCACCGTCATGGCCAACGTGGTGTTCCGCCACGAGGGCAACCTGGACAAGTTCATCGGCGACTGCGTGATGGCCGTGTGGGGCCCGCCGCTCAAGCACCCGGACGATCCGGCCCGGGCGCTGCAGGCGGCGCTGGAGATGCAGGACGCGGTGGATGAGCTGAACGAGAAGCGCAAGTCGCACGGCCGTCAGCCCATCGAGGTGGGCATCGGCGTGAGCACTGGCCAGTCCGTCGTGGGCTACATGGGCAGCGCCGAGCGCCACGAGTTCACCGCCATCGGCGATACGGTGAACACCGCCTCGCGCCTGTGCGGCCTGGCCAAGGGTGGCGAGGTGCTGGCCACCGAGATGACGATGCAGAAGGCGGGGCCGGGCTTCTTCGCCGAGGCGCTCCCCGTGCAGCAGGTGAAGGGCAAGGAGAAGGGTGTGCAGACGTTCCGGGTCACCGGCTCGGAGCGCACTGTCGTTCGGGACCCATGATCCGTCAGGTCTGCCCCAACTGCGAGCGCACGCACGACGTGAGCGTGTACGTGAGTGGCCAGCGTGTCCTGTGCCGCTGCGGCATCAAATTCGAGGTGCGTCGGGGCGATGTGTCCACTGTGGGCTCGCGCCCCTCGCACCACGCGGTGACGGTGGTGGGCGGCTCGAGCGCCGAGGAGGCGCAGAACGGGGTGGAGATCGTCCTCTCCCCGAGCAGCGTGGGGGACAATGCCCTGAGGACCAACGGGGTGGCTTCTGCCTCGAACGACGGGGCCTCCGCGCAGACGGCGGGGGTGGCGCCGCCGGCCCAGCCCGCGACGGTGGAGATGGTGGGCGCGGCCACGGTGCTTCGCGGCTCGCAATTGGGCGCGGAGGAGGCGCCGGGCGCCGGGCAGCATGAGGAGTCGGGGACGTTCGCCGCGGGCATGCGGGCGGCGCTGCCGGGCTTCGAGCTGCTGCGCATCCTGGGGCGGGGCGGCATGGGCGAGGTGTGGCTTGCCCGGCAGCAATCGCTGGGGCGCACGGTGGCGGTGAAGCTGTTGCCGCCACGGCTGGCCAAGGATCCCGAGTTCGTCACCCGCTTCGAGAAGGAGGCCACGGCGCTGGCGGCGCTCAGCCACCCCAACATCATCCAGATCATCGATCGGGGCGTGGCCGGGGAGCACTACTACTTCGTCATGGAGTACGTGGAGGGCCGCTCCCTCCGCGACATGATGGGGATGACTCGGTTGCCGGCGCCGCAGGGCCTGCGGCTGCTCTGCCAGGTGGCGCGCGCCATCGAGTGCGCGCACGACAAGGGCATCATCCACCGCGACCTGAAGCCGGAGAACATCCTGGTGGACGGGCGGGGGCACGTGAAGGTGGCGGACTTCGGCCTGGCGGGCATCCGTCAGCCGGACTCGCGGCTCAACCTCACGGCCACGGCGGTGGCCATGGGCACGCTCAACTACATGGCTCCGGAGCAGCGCAAGGACGCCAAGAACGTGGATGGGCGCGCCGATCTCTTCTCCTTCGGCGTCATGCTCTACGAGGTGCTCACCGGCGAGCTGCCCGTGGGGCGCTTCCGGCTGCCCTCCGAGCGCGTGCCGGGGCTGGACCCGCGCGTGGACGCGGTGGTGGCGCGGTTGCTGGAGAACGAGCCCGAGGACCGCTACGCGACGGCGAGCGAGGTGTGTACCCTGCTGGAGGCGATGGCGGGCTCCAGTCCGGGCTCGGGCCTGCAGTCGGCGGCCGGCGCGCCGGGCTCGGTGGAGGCGGCTCGCTCCTCCGTGGTGAAGCGGCTGCACTCGGGTTGGCGCAGCGTGCGCGCGGGCCTGTCCGTGGTGGGCGGCCTCATCGTCCTGGGCTACGTGGTCAAGGCGCTCATCGGGCCGGTGAACCTGCACGTGGGCGGGGGAGAGAAGGGCGGCGTCGTCATCGGCACCGAGGGCTTCGCCCTGACTCCGAGCAAGAAGCCCTGGCCGGCGAACACCGATGGAGAGCTGTTCATCGAGTCCCAGGTCATCGCGCCGGAGAAGCCCGAGAGCCCCTCGAAGATGCTGATGAAGTTCGCCCAGGGCGAGGAGGAGATGAACGTCTGGTCCGGCACCTGGCGCCTGAAGGATGGGCGGCTCGAGGTGGTCCAGGGCGGCAGCGAGATGGGCCCCAAGGGGCGCTTCCTGCCGCGCGCCTACCTGGCGCACCGCTACTTCTCCAGCGACGACTTCAACGCCGAGGTGATGATGGACGTGCGGCCGCTGGGCGCCGAGTACCCGGTCGAGCCGGATGCCCAGCACTTCGGCGAGCTGACGTTCCGCATCCGGGACCTTCAAGTCTCGGCCTTCGCCATCCCCGATGTCGGCATGCGCCTGTCGTGGCGCTACCTGCAGGAGGATGGCACGGAGGTGGTGGGCAACAGCGCCCAGGACCTGGAGAACCTCACCGCCGACGAGATGCCGGTGCCCGCCAAGGGCCCGTTCCGCGTGCGCCTGCAGATGAAGCGGCGCAAGAACGGCGTCATGGTGGAGGCCTTCGTCAACGGGGTGCGCTTCGCCTACAAGATGCTCCCGGGGCTGGAGGGGCGCGTGGGCAAGGTGGCCCTCGGCTGTCGCAACCAGGCCTGTACCTTCAGCGAGCTCACGGTGCAGGGGCACCTGATGGAGCGGCCGAAGCGGCGGGTGGCGGGCGCTCAGGAGTAAACGCTCGGCTGCTCGGTAACGGTCCAGTGCCCGACGCCCGTGAGCCCGGCGGGGGGATGGGCCCCTTGCACGCCCGTTGCACGATTCCCACCCTCGACAGGCGCGGCGTGCCGCTGGGGCCGTGCTCCATCAATCGCGGGGGAAGGGATGGACGTCCGAATGATGCTGGCGCCGCTGTATGCGGCGGGCCTGGGCGCGATCGTCGTCGCGGCGTTTGCTTTCGGACGCAAGGATGCCCGCGCGTTCATGCCGCGCTGGCCCCTGGCCTGGTTCGGCCTGCTGGCCACGATCTCGCTGATGCTGGCTTCGGACTACGTGCCCGCCTCCCTGCGCGTGTCGCTGGACACCGCGGGCCAGGGCGTGGGCTTCGGCCTGCTGGCGCTGGCGGCGGCGCTGGCGCTGTGGGGCTCCAAGGCCCGCTTGAGGGCGGACACGCTGCAGGGCTCGGCGCCCCGGAGCCTCGACGAGGCGGTGGCGGAGCTGCGCGCGGGCCGCGCTCCGGGCTGGGGGGTGTACCAGGGCCGCCTGGGGGCCAGTGAGCAGGTGACTTCGCCCAGCGGCGTGGTGTGCGCCTTCTATGACGCGGAGCTGCGCACCGTGGGTGCCCAGGGCCGCAAGGGCTCGCTGATTTCGCAGGAGAAGGCGTACGCCCTGGTCATCACCGTGCGCGGGGAGAAGACGGAGGCGGTGGTGAGCTTCACCCCGTCCGCGCTGATGGCGCCGCTGCAGGTGCGCCGCTGCCTGACGGACCCGCGGCTCGTCGAGCCCGAGGCAGGAGAGCTCGCCGAGGGCCGGCCGGTGGAGGAAGTGCTCTCCTACGAGCGGGTGGGCAAGCTCGGGGAGTCGTGCCTGGTGGTGGGCGAGCTGCACCGGGGGCCCGCGCCGGGCTCGTACGTGCTGCGTGGGCGGCAGGGCGGCCCGGCCATGCTGCTGCTGGGCAACGAGGGGCTCGGCACCGGCGGTGAGCTGGCCCGCAAGGCCTGGGGGTTCTTCTCCGCGGCCGGGGCGCTCTCGGTCGCCGCGGCGTTCGTTCTCTCGCGTACCCTTTAGGCAGCTCGACGCGGTGCGTAAAAACGTGCGTTACTTTGGGTGAACTTCGTTATCCTGAAGGCCCCGGAGGGCGCACGCGGAATGAACGTCGTCTTCATCTCTCCCCAATTTCCCCCGCACTTCGTCCACTTCGTCACCGCGCTGCGCGAGCGCGGCATCACCGTCCTGGGGATTGGCGATACGCCGTATGACTCGCTGCGGCAGGAGCTGCGGGAGGCGATGGCCGAGTACTTCTTCACGCCTCGGCTCGATGACCGCGACGCCATGCTGCGCGCGGTCGGCTACTTCACCTGGCGCCACGGCCGCATCCACCGCATCGACTCGCTCAACGAGACGTGGCTGGAGGCCGAGGCGCAGCTGCGCCAGGACTTTCACGTGCCCGGGCTGCTGCCGGCGGATCTGCGCCAGCTTCGCTCCAAGCTGGGCATGCATGATCTCTTCAAGAAGGCCGGCATTCCCCACCCGGATGCCATCGCCGTGCGCAACGCCGAGCAGGTGAAGGCCTTCGCCCAGCAGGTGAAGTATCCGATCGTGCTCAAGCCGGACGTGGGTGTGGGGGCGGCCCACACCTTCAAGGTCCGCAGCGACGCCGAGGTGGATGCCGCCTTCGCCCAGCCGCTGATTGGCTATGTGGCCCAGGCCTTCGTGAGCGGCAGCATCGTCACCTATGACGGGATGGTGGACGCGCAGGGCGAGCTCGTCTGCGCCTTCAGCCACGAGTACAGCATCGGCATCATGGAGTCGGTGAACGAGCAGCGCGATCTCGCCATCTGGAGCCTGCGGGAGCTGCCGCCCGCACTGGATGCCATGGGCCGCCGCACGGTGGCGGCGCTGGGCCTGCGGGAGCGCTGGTTCCACCTGGAGTTCTTCCGCCTCGAGGACGGCAGCTTCGTGGCGCTCGAGGCCAACCTGCGTCCGCCGGGCAGCTTCCTGACGGACATGATGAACTACGCCTGCGACATCGACGTGTACCGGCTCTGGGCGCGGCTGATCAGCGGCGCGCCGGTGAGCGACTTCAAGTACACGCGCAAGTACCACGTGTGTCACACGGCGCGGCGCGCGGGCCGCTCCTACAAGCACGCGCACGGCGAGGTGGTGTCGAAGCTCGGCGGCGCGCTCATCCAGCACCGGGAGATGCCGTCCGTCTTCCACAGCGCGCTGGGCACCGAGATGTACCTGTCGCGCCACGAGGAGTTCGAGGACATGCGCCAGGCGGTGCGCCTCATCCAGGAGACCCGCTAGGCTGGCGGGTGCCCTGGCTCGGCCGCGCTGCAAGACCGCGCAGCTACCGTTTCGACTCGGCGTGGGAGGCCGTGGCGCTCGTGAGCGCCTGGGCCTGCGTCACGAGCTTCACGAACTCGGCGCGCTCGGCCTGGCCTTCGGTGGTGCGCTCGGCCAGCTTGAGCGCGGTGGCCAGGCTCCAGCCCTGGGCCGAGGGGCTGTGGCGCAGGATGTCCGCGGTGGAGGCCACCGCCAGCGCGAAGCGGAAGTCCGGCGAGGCGCTCTCCAGTGACGAGCGCACCCGCGAGCGCTCGAAGGGGAAGGCCTGCTCGGCGGCCTCGGCCCCGTTGGGGGCCTTGGCGCGGATGCGCACCGTGGCCAGGGTCTGCTGCTCGCCCGTCAGCTCCACCTCATAGAGCGCGGTGACATTGTGGCCCGCGCCAATCTCTCCGGCGTCCACCTTGTCGTTGCGGAAGTCTCGGTCGGCCACGTCCCGGTTCTCGTACCCCACCAGCCGGTAGCGCCGCACGGCCGCCGAGTCGAACTCCACCTGGAGCTTCACGTCCTTGGCGATCACCTCGAGCGTCCCGGTGAGCTGCGTCTCGAAGACCTTGCGCGCCTCCTGGTAGGTGTCCACGTAGAAGCAGTTGCCGTTGCCCTGGTCCGCCAGCTTCTCCATCAGGTCGTCCCGGTAGTTGCCCATGCCGAAGCCCACGGTCGTCAGGGTGACGCCCTCGGACACGGAGCCGCGCACGCTCTCCAGGATGGACTCGGGCGAGAGGTGGGGCCCGATGTTGGTATCCCCATCCGTGAGGACGATGACGCGGGAGACGACGTTGCCGGAGGCCTTCTTCATCGCGTGCCGGTAGGCCAGCTGCATGCCCGAGCCCATGGCCGTGCCACCTCCGGACCGCAGCGAGTCGATGGCCGCATAAATCCGCTCCTGCTCGGTGGCGGGGGTGGGCGGCAGCACGTCCTGCGTGGAGCCCGCGTAGGTGACGATGGCCACCGTGTCGCTCTCATTGAGATTCTTCACGGCAAGCTTCATCGCCTCCTTGGCCAGCGGCAGCTTGTCCCCGGACTGCATGGAGCCACTGGTGTCCACCAGGAAGACCAGGTGCGCGCGCTTGCGCTGCGAGCGGGAGACCTGCTTGCCCTGAATGCCCACGCGCAGGAAGTAGCGGCCCTTGCCGAAGGGAGAGGGCGCACCCTCGAGGTTCACGCTGAAGGAGTCCTTCTCGGGCACGGAGTAGCGGTACTTGAAGTAATTGACGAACTCCTCGACGCGCACGGACTCGGGCGGGGGCAGGCTGCCCTGTTTCAGGTAGCGCCGCGCCAGCGAGTAAGAGGCGGTGTCCACATCCACGGCGAAAGTGGACAGGGGATCGGCCCGGGTGTCGGTGAAGGCGTTGGGGGTATGGGCCTCGAAGGAGTTGCCCGAGGTGGCTTGGGGCTGGTGCTTCGGCATGGAGGAGGGCGCGGCGCGAAAGGCCAGCACCTCCTCCCCGCTGGATCCGCCCACCGTACCGCCGAGCACTCCGCCGAGCACTCCGCCGACGACCCCGCCAACCACTTCGCCCTCGACTCCACCCTCGACAGCCTCGGAATCCTCCGCGGCGGGCTGCTCCTCGGCTTCCGCTGGCGGCGGGAGTTCCTCGCGGGACGGGCTCACCTCGGCTGGCGGCGCGGCGGGGACCTTCATCACAAGCTCGGCCTCTGGCGGAGGATTCCGGCTTGTGCATCCGGCGGAGAGGCCCAGGGCCAGCACGGTGCTGGCCCAGAGAGAAAGGCGGTGTGGCAGGGAACGGGACATGAGGGCTCCGGGGTCAGGAGGAAAGACTCGGTGGGCTGCTCTTCCTCGCGCACCCAAGATAGAAACCTCTGGAGGAGCGATGGCCGTCGCATGGCCATGATTGCGTCATGGTTTCGTCAGGCCCCCCTCGCCCTGGCTCGGACAAGAGGGGCTGAGCCTCCGCCGCGGGCTTGAGGGACAATGGCGGACATGACGGCTCGCCTCGCTTCCTTCTTCTGCCTCCTCGTCGCCGTACCCGCCGCCGCCAACGTGGCCGCGTCCACGCGCATGCCGGCGGCTTTCACCCTGTCTCCGGGGACCGCGCGCACGCGCTCGGAGGTGCTCGGGGAGGAGCTGTCCTTCGACTGCTCGGGGGCGGAGCGCGAGGAGGCCTGCCGCTTCGAGGCGCGCTACCGGCTGCGCAACGGCACCTCCGAGGCGGAGGTCATCGACGCGGCCTTTCTGGGTATCCGTGTGAGCGAGGTGCGCGTGGCGTTCGACGGGGAGCCGCTCCCGGTGGCGGAGGGACAGGCAGACCCACCCGAGTCCGTCCTGGACACCGGCGATGCCGCACAGGCCCCACTCGCACATGAGGAGGCGCTCGAGCGGCTCGCGAGCACTTCGGTGGAGCGTTTCGGTTTCACCCTCACGCTGCCTCCAGCGAGGGGAGGGGAGCTGGTGGTGCGCGGCGTGGTGCGGCTCGAGAGGCGCTTCCTGCCCTCGGGGTATGAGTGGCCCGCGGTGCAGTCGCGCCACGTGCTGCTGTCCTCCGAAGCGTGGCGAGCCACGCACTGGGACATCGATTACCTGCTGGGGCCCATTCGCACGTGGGCGGGCAACCCTGAACTCCACGTCACGGTGCGCTTCCCCTCGGCGTGGGAGGTGGGCAGCAGCCCGGACGCATCCGCGCGCACCCAGCCGGAGGCGACGGGTTGGCAGGTCCGGCGCGAGGGCGCGCACGCGGTGGCGGAGCGGCGCTTCGAGGCAGCGAGCGCGCCGGAGTGGTTCAACATCGCGCTCACGCAGCGCAAGTCGTGGTGGATTCCGGGCGGCGTACAGCTCGGCGTGGGCGCTCAGCTCGGGGAGGGTTCCCGCTTCATGGCGCGGCTCGGCTACCAGCTCGCCGCGCCCAAGTCCTTCCTGCACTCGCTCTCCGTGGAGACGGACTTTCGCGAGCAGCTCGTCCTCGCGCCGCTCACACAGTACGCAACGCCGCAGATCCTCATCATCCCGAGTCTCGGCCTCGGGGTGGGCGTGCCGGTGCAGGTACTTCCCGAAGCCAGGCCGGGTTTGCGGTTGCTCGTAGACCTGCACTTCGGCCCGGTGGGAGCCGCGCTCAGCTGGGACCACTATCCCCGGCTGCGGGAAGGCGCGGACACCTTCTCGCGGCTCGCCCTCTTGCTCCAAGTAGGGCTGTAACTCCACGGGTCGGCAGCGTCGAGGTCGCAATCGAGTGCGTACTCCTTAAGCGGTACAGCCGGCTTCCCTTCCTCTGCATAGGGTTTCCCCTAAATCCTGGCTTCAGGACTCTTGATGAGCCGCGATGAGGGAGACAATGCATGTACCTGGGACGCGGCGTGTTGTGTGTGGTGTTGTCCATGGCAGTAGGGTGCGGTTCTGGTTCGCCCCCTGCTAGTCCCCAACTGCCAACGCCAGGAGATTCCCAGGGCCCCGTGGGGCCCCAAGGTCCTCAAGGTGAACAGGGCCCTATGGGACCTCAAGGTCCGCAGGGCGAGCAAGGCATGCAGGGCGAGCAAGGTCCCCAAGGGCTCGCGGGAGCGCCCGGGGATCTAGGGCCCAAAGGAGACAAGGGAGACCCGGGGAATACCGGCTCACAAGGGCTCATGGGACTGCAAGGACTTCAGGGACCCGCGGGTGAGGGAGGGCCACAGGGGCCTGCGGGGGCTCAAGGCGAGACAGGGCCTGCGGGGGCTCAAGGTGAGACAGGGCCGCAGGGGATCGCAGGGGCTCAAGGTGAGCGAGGGCTGCAAGGGCTCACGGGGCCGCAAGGACTCACGGGGCCACAAGGGCCCACTGGCGAAGTGACGGGACCAGTGGATGGAAGTCTGTTGGTGGATGGCTCGGTGGTGCGAGGAAAACTCGCGCGTGAGAGCGTCCTCCCAGAGAACGAGGGGCGTGGAAACTCTATCAGGTCGCTTTTCGCATCCAACATCTACACCATCGCTATCCCCCTCTACGTTGTTCCAGCGGGTAAGACTTTCATTGTGACTGATATTGTTGCTGTTGGAAGAGACAATGGAACGATCCTCAGCCTCGGAATAATGAATGGCGAACATATCTTGCCCGTGAGAGCAATGGTCCCTGTCTTCGGGCCTGGGCTTGGGTATACGCAACCTTCCCATACCACCCAATTCCAAGCAGGAGTCCGGTTTGACTCTGGAGAAGTCGTGGGCGTCTCCGCAAGCAGCGGCAGCTACCCAAGCTTTGTCACCGTGAGTGGTTACGAGTTCTAATCCCTCCAGCGCCGCCCCCCAAACCCGCTCGCCGGGGCTCCTCAGCCATAGCCTGAGGAGCCCCCCTCGCCACCCTCCTCCCCATCGAAGAGATCCACCGTCGCGGTGAGCTGGTACGTCGCCTCGTTGGCCGAGGTGTCCGAGGCGGTATGCAGCAGCTCAACGAGCAGTGGCGAAAGCCGTGTGCAAATAGGGCACATACTACCGGTGGCGTGACTCCCTCAGGCAGCTCCAGTGCAGGAGCCGCCGTGTCCTCAGGCGCGCGGATGTTCCCAGGCCAGGAGTGCTGCTCGAGTCGGGCGAGGGCGGCCGGAGTGAACTTCACCGCCTGCGCTCGCGGAGCGTGGGCTCGCACGAAGTGCTCCGCCAGCAGCCGGGGGGCTCTGGGCCGGTTGCACAGCGGCAGCACCAGCGGCATGACGCCCAGCCGGTAGTACAGGCCCTCGCGGAACTTTCCCTGGCGGGCGTGGAGCAGCAGCTCTCGGTTAGTGGCCGCCACCACGCGCACGTTCACCTGGAAGGGGCGGTCGGCCCCATGGGTTTGATTTCTCCGCTTTCATCCCCTGCAGGGAAGTGAAGGGGGAAGGATGGACGCCACCCAGCGGCTCCTCCTCTTCCCTGTGGCGGACTTCTAACGTCTCCTCTTTCTTGCAAAAAGGGGGTGACCCATGGTTCTGCGGCGGATTCTGTTGAGGACCCACGCTCTGCTCCTCGCGTTCCTCGTGGGGTGCAGCGGCATCCCGAGGGTCGCCCGCGTAGAGGACACAGGCCAGGGGACAGCCGTCGTCCACCTTCCCCGCAGGGCGGAACTGCAACCCATCGTGCTGGAGCAAGAGGAGGTTCAGCGGGCCATCAGGCAACTGGCGCGCGAGGTGCGGCTGTCAGGCATGCCGCGCCAGACGGTGGAGCGAATGTTTCAGATGGACTCGCAGTTCGGAAACTATCTCTACCTGCCCAGGGACAAGAAGTTGGTGCCGACGGGTGGAGGTGAGTCCCTAGAAGGGACGTTGACGAAAGAAGACCTGGAGACGGCGGAACGCTACCGGGTCTGGTGCCAGCGCGTGCATAACCTCTACGGCGACTGTCTCGGGGGCGCGCTGGTGGGTGGGCGCTATCTGGACATGAACGGCCGCTACATCTGGGCGCTGGCTCTGAGCAAGAGCCCGGTGCTGGACGAGATGAACAAGGCGCTGGGTGAGATGGTGGAGGTGCGGGCGCTCATCAGCGCGGCCCTGTGGACGTTGGGTTCCATGCTGCTGATCATGGCACTCAATCCCGTGGCTCCGGCGCTGGTGGCGGTGCTGGGCGTCGGGCTGATTCTGTATGTGGGCTATGACACGCTCTACAACCTGGTAACGGGCTGGCTCCAGCTGATGGAGGAGGTAAAGAGAGCCACCTCCTTCGAGCAGATCCGCGAGGCGGGCGAGCGCTTCGGAAAGATCATCGCTCGCCAGTCCGCGCGCGCGTTGGCCATGTTGCTGGTGGCGGCCATTGGTCGGACGGCGCACGAGTTCGCGGCGAAGGTGCCGACGCTGCCCGGCTCGGCGCAGGTGGCTGTGCAGGCCGAAGGCAAGGCCGGAATCTGGCTGCCTGCCTTGGGGGTGGTGGAGGAGATTGCGCTCAGTGCCGAGGGTGTCAGCGTCACGATGCCCGTGAACGCGGTGGCTATGGCGGCGCGGGGCGGTGGTGGCAAGGGGCCCTGCGTCGAGATGCACCACATCGCCACCAACTGCAACGACACGTCTACCCTTCGCGGTGGCCAGTGGACCCCAAGGTTCCGGGAGATCTTCGCCAAAGCAGGGATGACGCTGGATGACCCGGCGAACAAGATGCCCCTGGCAGGGCATTACGGACCGCACCCCGAGCGGTATCATCAGATTGTTTTCAAGGAACTGCGCGGTGCAACATTGACCTGTCGCAGCATTGCGGAGTGCCGGGAGAGATTGAAGGAGGCCCTCAAGGAACTGTCGAAGGAAATCGCCACCCCGGGAACAGAGCTGAACCAACTCGTCACCCGGCAGACACCGCGATAGATGGAGCCCATGCCCAAGCGTTTCTTCGAGCTCGCGGACGATGTGAACGTTCCGCACCGCTGGCACCTGGCGATGCCCAGGGACCGCCACGGCCTCAAAGTGGATGACGGGCAGTTCATGCGCGGGACGCCCGTCGACATCAAGGATCGTTTGAGCGTCCCCATCGAGATCGAGGGCAAGCCGCTGGACTTCACGGAAGCGGGAATCAGCATCCCGGTAGTTCATGTCCGGGTCGCGTCCATGTTCGCGGAACTGGCGCCTGACAACGTGCAACTGCTCCCTGTGGAGGTGGAGGGCCATCCGGATCAGTACCTTATCCTCGTGGCCACCCGCCTCATCCGCTGTATCGACGAGAAAGCTTCCCGAGTTCGGCTCTGGACTCACGAGAACGGGATTCCGGAGATGGTCGGTCAGTACGCCTCCGTGCGGGACATGCGCATCGAGAAGGCCAAGGTGGGAAGCGCCCAGGTGTTTCGTTGTGAGGGGTGGATGGGCCCGCTGATCGTCTCCGAGGAAATTAAGGACGCTTTGGAGCACATGGGTGCCACAGGCATGTGGTTCGAGGAGGTCTAGCGGTTCGCACGCAAGGTTGGAGGTGCGCTCCAGCGCTAGCGCGGAGAGCAGGCTGGCATGCGGCCTTACGGTTCCCAGAACGACCCAGGGAGCCCACATTCCATCTGGGGAGGTAAGGGCAGCCAGGCAACCAGGCTGACGAGCCAGCGCTGGCTTCCCCGAGGATGGGTGATGCCACAGGGAACTTTCGAGTCCACGCCCGAGTCGCTCGACGGTTACACCGTGGCCCAGCGGCTCCGTGAGCGGAAGGCGGAGATCATCGAGGCCTATGTCTCGGCCGCTCGCTCGGAGCTGGAGGCGGCCCGCACGCTCGATTGGGATGGCCTCGTGGACAGCCTTCCCGAACTGATCGACAACCTGGCGGATGCGCTCCAGCAGGGCGAGAGCGTCGCGAATCTCCAGGAGAGCGCTCGGATTGGGATGAAGCACGGCCAGATACGGGCGCACCAGAACGCGTACTCGCTGAACGCTGTCCTGATCGAGTACCGCCTCCTCAGCCGGGTCATCTTCACCGTCCTCCGCCAAGGCGGCCGCCTGGAGTTCCAGACCGAGGACATCATCCATGACGCCCTTCACCGCGGAGTCGCGAACTCCGCGAGTGAGTTCACCCGGATTCGCTCCAAGGTGGAACAGGAGTACCAGGCGGAGCGTGAACGGGTCCTACAGGAACTCCAGACCGCGAGATCGCTTCTCGAAGCCGTCATTCGCCACCTCCCGGTAGGCGTTTCAGTCACGGACGCTCGGACCGAGAGCGCGCTGGTTCGCAACGAAGAGGTCGAACGGCTCATCGAGCGCCCGGTCTCTGAGCGCAAGACCGCGGAGGAATTCGCTCTGTACGGAGCGATCCACGCCGATGGCAGTCCCTATGCGGTGGGCGAATACCCCACGGTTCGGGCCATCCGAAAGGGAGAGACCGTTCGCGACGAGGAGATGCTGTACCGTCGGCTGGATGGGACCGTCTCCACGCTCGTCGTGAATTCGACCCCGATCCGTGATGGTCACGGCAACATCACCGTCGCCGTGACGACGGTCTACGACTTGACGGAGCGGAGGAGGCTCGAGATCGAGCTCCAGAATAGCCGCCAGGAGCTGCGCGATTTCTTCATGCAGGCCCCCGTGGCCCTGTGCATCCTCAGCGGGCCGGAGCACGTCTTCACCCTGGCGAATCCGCTGTATCTCCAGATGGTGGGCCGCGATCCCATCGGCAAGAAGGTCCGCGAGGCCTTCACCGAGGAGGAGGCGGGAAAGTTCTTCAAGATTCTCGATGAGGTCTACCGAACGGGAATCCCTTACATCGGCAAGGAGCAGCCCTTCCCGCGACAGAAGGAGAGAGGGGAGGCTGCCCGGTTCTCCCTCACCCTGGGTTATCACCCCTTCCGAGGAG
Organism: Hyalangium ruber; assembly: GCF_034259325.1. Lineage (NCBI taxonomy): Bacteria > Pseudomonadati > Myxococcota > Myxococcia > Myxococcales > Archangiaceae > Hyalangium > Hyalangium rubrum. The sequence goes on from NZ_JAXIVS010000013.1 coordinate 106,928, forward strand.
GCGATGGACGTATCAAGGGCATCCTCGCGATCATCCAGGATGTCACCGAGCAGGTCCGCGCTCGTCAGCAGGTGGAGGAGAGCGAGGCGGCGCTTCGACAGGCGATGGAGCAACTGCGGATCGTCGCGGATTCAGTCCCCATTCACCTGTGTCACCTCGATCGCGACGAGCGCTTCCTGTTCATGAACAAAGCCGCGGCGGAGATGTGGCACCTGCCCCCGGAGCAGTTCGTCGGGAAGACGATTCGACAGGTCGCGGGAGACGAAACGCAGCGAGCCCTTCATCCGTACACACTCCAGGTGCTGCAAGGCGAGATCGTGTCCTACGAGAGCCCGTTCCATGCGCCCGATGGATCGGTCCGCACCTTCTTGAATACCTACACGCCGCAGTTCGCGCCGGACGGAACGGTTCGAGGGTTCCTGGTGGCCGGCACCGACATCACGGATCGAAAAAAATCGGAAGAGGCACTTCGAAAGAGCCTCGTGAGCTTGCAGGAAGAGCGTGAGCTGCGTGAACGGTTCGTCTCCACGCTCGCCCACGATCTTCGCACCCCGCTGACGGCCGCCAAGATGAGTTCCCACCTGCTCAGCCGCGGCGCGGACGATCCCGCGCGTCTCCAGAAGCTGGCGAGCCGTATCGCCGATAACATCGATAGGGCAGACCAGCTGATCCGCGACATGCTCGACACGAGTCGACTCAAGGCCGGAGAGAAGCTCCCGCTCGAGCTGGAGCGCTGTTGCTTGAATGAGGTTGCGAAGCAGGTGCTCGAGGAGCTGAGCACGATCCACGGGGACCGGTTCGTTCTCCGAGCCGCGTCCACCATCGAGGGCTTCTGGAGCTGCGGCGCGATTCGCCGGATCCTCGAGAACCTGTGCGGCAACGGAGTGAAGTATGGAGCGCCCCATCGCCCTGTGACGGTGTCATTGAAGGAGGAAGGAGGCGCGGCAAGGCTTCAGGTCCACAACGAGGGTATGCCCATTCCAGAGACGGAGCTGCCGAACCTCTTCGAGCCGTTTCACCGCTCGAGTACCGCCCGCGCGAGCGGAGAGCGTGGCTGGGGGCTTGGGCTGAGCCTTGTCAAAGGCTTGGCGGAAGCCCACGGTGGCACCGTCAGCGTCAGCAGCTCGGAGGAGCAGGGGACCGTCTTCACGGTGGTACTGCCCATCAGCCAGCCGGGTTAACTCTCGCCATGGGCCCGGCTCAGCGCAGCAGCCAGCGCAGCGCCTCGGGCAGGCGGCGCTGCCAGTCCCGCTCGTTGTGGCCGCCCTCGGGGTCCAGCACCAGGTGCAGCTCGTGGTCGCCGTACCCCAGGTTCTTGAGGTGGAAGTAGAAGTCGCGCGTGGCCTGGCCGTAGAACATCCAGTAGCCCACCGGATCGATGTTCTCGTGGACGCCCGCGTCCAGGTAGATGCGCGTCCAGCGGTGCGTATGCGACGTCCACTCGTGGAAGAGGCGGCCGTAGCTCCACATCACCGAGGGAGACAGCCCACCGATGCGGCCGAACAGCTCCGGGTACCTCCAGCCCAGGTAGAGCGAGATCAGCCCTCCCATCGATGAGCCCATGACGCCCGTCCATGCCGGGCCCTGGCGCGTGAGCCAGTGGCTGTCGATGAAGGGCTTGAGCGTGTCCACGAAGAAGCGGACGTAGGGCTCGCCCCGCGCCAGCACGTGGCTGCGGGGCTCGTCCCATGGGGAGTACTCGGACAGGCGGTTGTCCCGCGAGTCCACGGCGACGACGATCCACGGCTCCAGCTGGCCCTCGCGCACCAGACTGTCGAGCGCGTGGTTGGCGCACCAGGTGTCGTAGAGGGCCGACTCCGGGTGGGCGAAGACGTTCTGCCCGTCGTGCAGATAGAGGACGGGGTAGCGCCGATCTGAGGCCGCCGGGTCGTACCCGTCCGGCGTGTAGATGCGCAGGGTGCGGGAGAAGCCCTCCTGGGGAGAGGCGAAGTCGCGGATGATCTGGATGGAGCTCATGTGAAGAAAGACGGGCGGCGTGTCTATCGCGCGGGAGGGTGGCCGAGGTTGCGTCGCACCAGCTCCAGGAACTGGTCCAGGCCGAACGGTTTGTGCAGGAAGTCGGTCGCGGGCAGATCGCGCCACACCTTCGGAGGGCTGGCGCTCATGAGCACCACGGGGACGTCCCGCAGGTTCGGGTCGCTCTTCATCGCCTCCAGGACGGCCGGGCCATTCATCACCGGCATCATGTAGTCCAGGAAGACCAGGGAGGGGGACGCCTTGGCCATCTGCTCCATGGCCAGGCGGCCGTTGAGCGCGAAGGCGGACGGGTAGCCCTCGTCCTCGAGGAACCCTGTCAGGGCCTCGGCGATGCCGAACTCGTCATCGACGATGAGGATGGGCCCCATACCTACTTGCCCCGCAGTTTGAAGCGGCGCTTGCGAGACGCGCCCTGGGTGGGGGAGATCTGGGCCAGGCCCGACATCAACAGCTGCGCATTGCTGATGGGGTCTCCGACGGAGAGCCCCTTTCGGCTGATCTGGAACTCGCGCAGGGCGGGATCATGCTCGCTGGTGCGCAGCTTCAGCACGGAGATGAAGCGCCGCAGCTCCGAGCCCACCTCGGTGCAGCGCAGGAAGAGGATGTTCTCGGTGATCATCGAGATTCCCCGAACGGGGAACTTGAGCTGGGGCCCGAAGGCGAACTCCGTCTCGACCGAGAAGAGCAGCGTCACGCCGCGCGAGCGGCACTCGTTGACGAGCGCGGCCATGAAGCGCGCGATGCGGGGCTTGTGGACCACCGTCCGCTGCAAGGCCTCGAAGCCGTCGACGAAGAGCCTGCGGATCCCCTTCTCCCGGATCAAGTGCAGCAGCTGGGTCCCGAGCTCATCGAGCAGGTTCTCCAGGGGAGGACGGAAGCTCAGCTCGAGCGTCCCCTTCTCCATGAGCGGCTCCAGGGCAAGCCCCACGCTGGTGGCCTGATCGCGCACCCGCTGGGGAGCGTCGTAGAAGGCGAAGTAGTGTCCGCGCTCGCCCTTACGGGCGCCTTCGGCGAGGAAGTGCAGCCCCAGCAGGGTCTTCCCGCTGCCGGGGGTTCCGAAGAGCATCAGGGTGGAGCCCACGAAGATGCCGCCGTGGAGCATGGCGTCCAGCCCCTTGATGCCAAAGGCCATCCGCTCCTTCGCGGAGCTGGCGGGGACTTCGGTCTCCACCACCGTTTCGAGCCGGGGGAAGACGGTGATGCCGCGATCGCTGATGTCGAAGCTGTGGGGGCCGCGCAGGTGGCCGCTGCCTCGGAACTTGCGGACGGTCAGCTCGCGCACCGCCCGCACGCCGAAGGTGCGCTCGCGCAGGATGAGCATGCCGTCCACCATGGTGTGCTCGGCCTTGAGGCCGCTGCCCCCTCCGGTGGTGAGCAGCAGCGAGGTGCAGCCCATCAGCCCCGTCGTCACCTGGATGCCGTGGATGAACTTCTTGAAGTCGCGCTCGGTGGGGGCGATCTCCTCGGCCGCGACCAGCCCATCGAGGATGAGCAGGGTGGCCCGGTGGGACTTGATCTCCTTGCGGATGAGCTCCAGCAGCGCGTCCAGCCCGCCCTCCTCGAGCACGGAGTAGGCGCTCAGGTAGGCCAGGGAGTCCGGGATGCGCGACAGCTCGAAGAACTTCATCGAGCGCAGGTTGCTGATCATCCGGGTGTGCGTCTCGGCCAGCAGGGTGACGTAGAGGGCCCGGCCCCCCGTGGACGTATGGTGGAAGCAGACCTGGTTGCCGAGGATCGTCTTCCCGGCGCCAGGCATGCCCAGCACCATATAGACGCCCCCTTTGATGAAGCCCCCGCGCATCAGGGTGTCGAGCCCCGGGACGCCCGTGGGGAGTCGCTCGGCCTGGGAGGGTCCGTTCTCAGCCATCGTGTCTACCGTGGAACAATCGTGTCATCCCGCGCAACTTACATTCGCCTACTTACGACAACCACAGCGTACAGGTTCGCACACCGAGGTTCGCTATGGCCCCGAGAATCCCCGAGAGTTCACGCGCTGTCACTTCCTTAAGAGAGCCAGTGTCGTCTGCGCGGAGCAACGGGGTGAGGGACGCGACAGTCCGGCGGATGGGGGCGGAGGCGCGGGTCTCGCCGGCGGCGTCCGATTCCTTCGAGGGGGCTGGGGGCGCGCGGCCGCGCGTGGCGCTCGATGGGGCGCCGCAGTCGACGCCGGCTCCGGTGGATGACGCGGATCCGATGAAGCACATCGCCTATCTGTCCTCGGATGAGCTGAAGGGCCGCGACAGCCCCTCGCAGGAGCTGAGCGCCGCCTCCGCGTACGTGGCGCAGTACGCCCAGAAGTACGGCCTGCAGGGTCCCAACACGCTGAACCCGAGCGACCCGTACCACCAGAGCTTCGAGGTGTTCTCCTTCGCGGGCCCGGCGCGAGAGGCCGCCGCGGGCTCGGAGCATGGCCACGGGGTACACAAGGAGTTCGGGCACGAGGTGTTCCAGGAGGGGTTCTACCTCGACGAGAACATGCCCCCGGAGACGCGGGCGCTGCTCAGCAGCAAGTACGCGGAGACGCTGAAGGCGGCGGGCAGGCCGCTGGCGGAGCGTTCGGGCGAGCCGATGAGCGTGGAGCAACTGCGGGAAGTGGCACAGTTCGACGGCATGACCCAGAACACCCTGGCCATGCTGCCGGGCACCGGCCCCCACAAGGACGAGGTGATCGTCGTGATGGCCCACCTGGACCACATCGGCACGGGCCGCAATGGGACCGTCTACAACGGCGCGGACGACAACGCCTCGGGCAGCGCGGTGCTGATGGCCGCCATTCCAGAGCTCGTCGAGGCGCAGAAGCGCGGCGAGCTGGACCGCTCGGTGCTGTTCCTGTGGACGGGGGCCGAGGAGAAGGGGCTGGTGGGCTCGCAGTACTTCGTGGACCACCCGATTCCCGGGCTGGGGCTGGAGAACATCTCCGGCGTCATCAACATGGACATGGTCGGCCGGTGGGATGACCAGCGGCTGTCGGTCATCGACACGAACTCGCGGGGTAAGGCCAACTACTTCCGGGAAATCGTCGGCGAGGCGAACCAGGAGCTGGCCGATCCGTTCGATCGGCTCAACCAGGACATCAACGTGTACCGGGACCGGCAGGATGGCGCTGTCTTCTCGCGCAAGGGCGAGGACGTGCTCTTCCTGTTCGAGGGGCTCTCCAACCCCAACGGCGGTGGCGAGCTGATGCCCGACTACCATGGGCCGGGTGACGACATCGACAAGATCATCCGCGACAACGGGGGCAACAAGCCTCGGCGGGTGAAGGACCTGATGGTTAACGTCATCGAGAAAGCGGCCAACCGTTCCGCTTAAGGCGCGAGGACCTTGCGCAGCCAGGCCTCCAGGGTGATCAGCAGCCAGATCTTCACGCCGTGACGCGGGCGCAGCCCGCCCAGCTTGCCGGACAGGAGGCGCTCCAGCCACCTGCGGTCGAACAACTCCCAGCGCTGGAGCCCGTCGAGGAGGCGTGAGCGGGCTTCCGGCAGCAGCGGCCCCTGGAACCAGCCCTCCACCGGCACCAGCATGCCGCTCTTGGGGCGGTCGATGATCGCGCGCGGCAGGATGTCCTCCACGGCGCGCTTGAGCAGGTACTTCTCCACCGAGCCCTTCAGCTTGAACTGAGGCGGAAGCTGGAAGGCCAGCTCCACCACGCCGCGGTCGAACAGGGGCGCGCGCGGGAGCACCCCGAACGGAGCGCTCACCTCGTCCACCTTGTGGAGGATGTGGTGGGCGCCCTTGAGCGTCAGGTTCAGGGCCTGCAGCTTGCCCACGAAGGTCTTCCAGCGCGGGTCGGCGAAGAGGGGCGCCAGGGACTCCTCGAGCGGCCGGGCCTCGAGCGCCTGCCTCAGCTTCGGGGAGAGCGCCTGATCGAAGTCATCGAAGCACTTCTGGTGGGCCCGGAGGTAGCTGCGCTCGCGCGCCAGGGGCTCCTCGTCGCGGATGGACATGTCCCCGTAGAGCTCCGCCAGCAGCATGGGCAGGTTCTTCGGTCCGCCGAAGCAGGGGTCGCCGCCCTCGCCATTGAGCACCACGCCCACCTGGGTCTCCGCCTCGCGGAAGAGCAGGGCGTTGGGCACGGTGAGCGGATCGCCGATCGGATCCGAGTGCAGCGCGATCGTCTCGTCCAGGTGGCGGAGGATGACGTTGGGCGCCAGCTCCACGATGTGGTGCTGGGTGCCGCAGTGCTCGGCCACGAGCGAGCTGAACGGCAGCTCGTTGCGGTACTCCGGGCCGAAGGAGACCGACCAGGTCACCACCTCGTGGTCATGGAGTCGCTTCGCCAGGGCCACCACGAGGCTGGAGTCGAGCCCCCCGGAGAGGAACGCGCCCACCTTCTCTCCTGGCGGCAGCCTGCGAGAGACGGCGCCCTCCAGCTCGGCGCGCAGTTGCTGGCGCAGCTCCTCTTCGCGTTCGAGGGCGCGGGCTCCCTCCGCGGCGTCCAGCTCGGGCGGCAAGGACCAGAACCGCTCCTTGCGCACCGTCCCGCCGCCCAGCGGCAGGCGCACCTCTTCACCGGCCAGCACCTCTCGGACGCCCTCGACCAGCGTCTCCTCGCCCGGGCTGTACGCATAGCTGAGGTACGCCGCGATGCCGCGCGGATCGAGCTGTCGCGGGACGAGGCCACTGGCGAGCAGCGCATGGATCGTCGAGGCGAAGATCCATCCCCCCGGAACCTTCGCGTAGTACAGCGTCCGCTCGCCGATGGCGTCGCGGGTGAGCCGGACCTCACCCTCCACGCGCCGGGCGAGGACGAAGGCGCCATTCACCTCTCCGAGGCGCCCGGAGGCCGCGAGGCTGCTCCACTGGGAGAGCTCCTCGATCCGCTTGCCCTCCCACCAGCACGCGTCCCAGTCCACGACGAGCGGCGCTCCCGCGTCTGGGTCGAGCAGCCGCGCCCCTGGCCCCAAGGCGCGCAGGAGCCCTTCGGAGGCGCTCCGGGCCGGGGAGGGGTGTACCAGGCCTCCGATGCGCCCGGACGGGCGACGGCGGGTCACCCCGGTTCCCAGCGGTGGCCCTGCCACGGGTCTGATCGTCGGTGGCGCCGCCATGGCTACCCGAAGCTGTCCGCGCCGCCGTCCGAGGCATCCGCGTCGGAGGAGAAGGAGTCGAAGTCCAGCTCGAAGCCCCAACCCTCATCATGACCGCTGGTGTCGTTGGTCGCGGCGGCCTTCTTCTGCTGCCGCGCCAGCTCTTCTTGCTCCGCCATGGCCATGGCGGGCGTGATGGCGGCGGCCCCGGCGACGGCGGCGGTTCCCCCGGTGGCGCCCGCGCGCAGCCGGGCTTGCGGGTCCCTCCCTGGCAGCGGAGCGGTGCTGGCCTCCGTGGCCATGACGCGGTTCATGGCGCGAAAGAGCCGCTTGACGATCTGCTCGGGGCGGATGACGGCGATCTCGAGCGTGTGGCGCGAGAGCCAGCGGGCCTCTTCGGCGGAGATGCCACCGCCAGGGCCCACCGCTCCGCGCTCGCTCGGCTGGAGCAGCGCCTTGAAAGGTCCGGCATGCGCGGGCCGCAGCCCCACGTCCACGATGCGGGCCGCCGTTCCTTTGAACCACTCGGGATCGTTGGCGAGGCGGTGCGCCAGCCGGCACCCCTCGGGGGTGATGTCATGGAGCACGAACACCTCGAGCCGAGGGTTGCGCCGGAGCATGCGGCGCACCGTCTCGAAGGCCTGCTGCGGATAGCCGCCGCTGGACAGGACCGCGCAGTTGTTCTCGAAGTGGAAGTTGTTGGCCAGCAGCAGGTCCACCGTGCGGGCGCGATCGCAGATGACCGCCCGGTCGAAGGAGTAGTCCCCGATATCGGACTCGGGGGTGCGCGCCGGCCGGGTCTCTTGGGGCTTGCGGATGATGACGCCCTTGGGCTTGCCGTGGACCTGTCCCCAGCGATCCCACATCTTCTCGAACTGTCCCCGAGGGAGCAGGGAGGGCCCAATGCTGCGCACGACGAAGGAGATCACCACCACCGCGGTGGGGATGCTGACCAGGAGTGAGGGCGGAAAGATGACGCCAGAGCTGACGACGAGGATGAACAGGAAGAAGAGCGCCAGGGCCTTGCCCGTCGTGCTCTTGTTCCGGCGAGAGAGCTCGAAGTAGAGGTGCTCCACCCCCCACTTCACCTGGCCCTCCGCGGAGACGAGATCGATCGCCCGCTGGAAGGCCTTGTCGGTCATCTTGTCGCCCGTGCGTGGCTCGAAGGCGAACGGCTTGTCGCAGCCCGGACAGCGACCGCCGGCGGCCTGTCGCTCGGGGTACTTCGAGTCTTTCTGGCAGCGGATGCAGATCATGTCGTGCCTCCCTGGCGGCGTCCGCGACCGTCGACGAATACCCGCATCCAGGCCTCCAGCATGGCGAGCGCCCACAGCTTCTCACCGATGCGCCGGCGTCGGGTCTCATCCGGCTGCCCCTGACCCTGGAGCAGGCGGGTGACGAAGTCCTCCCGGAACATGCCTCGCCGCCGCAGCGACTCGGGCCCGAGCAACTTCTGCATCAGGGGCGCTAGGGGGCCCAGCACCCAGTCCGTGGCGGGGACGCTCATGCCGTACTTGCGCCGCCAGACGATCTCGTCGGGCAGCTTGCCCTGCAGCGCCAGCTTGAGGATGTACTTCTCACAGGCGCCGTGGAGCTTGAGTCGAGGGGGCAGGGCGAAGGACGCCGTGGCCAGGGCGCGATCGAACAGCGGCACGCGCATGTCCAAGGCCCACGCGTTGGCGATGCGTTCGGCGCGCGGGAGGATGTTCTGCGAGCCCTTGAGCGCGATGTCCGCCAGGCGCACGCGGTTGAGGAAGTGGGGGATCTCCGGGCTGCCCAGGTACGGGCGCAGGAGCACGCGGCGCTGGCCGGGTCCGCCCACCTGCGCGCGGAACTCCGGGGTGTAGAGCGCGTCCTCCAGCCCGTAGAAGCGGTGGTAGGAGCGCAGGTAGATCTCCTCTGGCTCCTCCGGAGAGTCCTCGTAGAGGCCACCGTAGACCTCGGCGGCCACCATGGGCTTGGAGGTCCACCCGCCGAAGAGCTGATCTCCGCCCTCGCCATTGAAGACGGCCGAGTAGCCCGCCTGCCGCGCGGCCTGGCCCAACAGGAACTGTGGTCCGGTCACCGCGTCGCCGAAGGGCAGGTCCAGCTTCCAGGCGAGGTCCATGATCGACGCGCCCACGTCCTCGCCGGAGGCCTTCACCCAGGTGAGCGGCATCTCCAGCCGATTCGCCACCTGCTCGGCCTGCTCGCGCTCCACGCTGCGCTCGCCGAAGTCGAGGCTGAAGGCGTGGACCTTGACGCCCGCCTCCCTGAGCCAGACGGCGACGCCCGAGGAGTCGATGCCGCCCGAGAGGTAGAGGGCGACCTCGGGCTCGCCGTTGAGGCGCCGCTCCACCGCCTGCCGGCAGAGGGCGCGCATGCGCCGCACCGCGGTGGGCTGATCCTCGAGCGCCGGATCGATCTGCTCGCGCAGGGTGAAGTAGGGCGCCGAGGAGAACTGGCCCGCCTCGAAGACGCCCATGTGGCCGGGCAGCAGCCGCTTCACCCCGCGCAGGGGCACGCTCTCGCCAGGCACGAAGGAGAAGGTGAGGTACTTGTGGATCGCCGCCGGATCCAGCGTCGGCTCGAAGCCCGGCACGGCGAGCAGTTGCTTCAGCTCGCTGGCGAAGTACAGCACTCCGCCGTGGACCATGTAATAGAGCGAGCGGACGCCGAACGGATCCCGCGCCAGCGTCAGTCGCCGTCGTTCCCCGTCCCACCACGCGCCGGCGAAGGCCCCGTCGAGCTCCTCGAGCGCGGAGCCGCCCGCGGACAGGCGCGAGAGCAGAGCTTCGGTTGGATCGGGCACAGGTGGCGCAAGCGTCCCGGCACAGGCCAGCAGGTGCGGACCCTGGCGGAGGATGGAGGCGGACTTGCCGGGCCGTCCTCCCCACCAGCGGTAACCGAGCCCCACGCCAGGAGCGTGGACGGTGTCGGTGCTGTCGCCGCGATAGTGGATCGCGCCGAGCATGGCGGTGAGGACCTCGGGGGAGGCATCTCCGACGTAGCCGCAGATCCCGCTCATGCATCCACCTGTGTGGCGAGGAGGTCCGCGAAGGTCTCGCGGCGCGTGGTGAGGATGTCCTGGCCCTGCTCCAGCACCACCTCGGCGGGCCGGGGTCGGTTCAGGAAGTGGCTGGACATGGCGTAGCCGTAGGCGCCGACGTCGCGCAGGGCGAGGAGATCTCCGGGCGCGAGCGGCGGCAGGCGGCAGTCGCGGGCGAGGAAGTCCCGGGAGTGGGTGGTGTTGCCGCAGACGTCCGTGGGCAGCTCGAGCGGGGCGCTTCGGGGCGAGAGCGCCTCGACGCGGTGGTGCGGGTAGTAGACGCTCTCCACCACGACGTTGCCCACGGTGGTGTCCACGCCGATGTAGCGCCGCCCGCCGCGCTCCTTCACCGAGATGACCTTGACGAGGAGCGAGCCCGCTTCGGCCACGAGGATCCGCCCTGGCTCGACCACCAGGCGGATGCGCCGGCCCCGGCTCGTGGAGAGCGCTTCCATTCGGCGCGCCACCTCCCGGCCGAGGGTAGGCAGCTCCAGGGGCTCCTGGCCGTCCCGGTAGGGCACGCCGAAGCCGCCGCCCACGTCGAGCTCCTCCAGATCCGGCAGGAGCGCCGAGGCGGCCACCATCCGCTCGAAGCACGCGAGGAAGCGCTCCAGGGAGCGGTTGTTGGTGCCCGCGTACATATGGAGGCCTATGAGCCGGACCCCGGCCGCGCGGGCGATGGCGAGGGCCTCGGGAAGCTCGGCGGGATCGACGCCGATGCGGTTGGGGCGGGAGGGCTCATCCACCAGCAGGCGCAGCCCCACGGCCCCGCCCGGGCTGCGCGCGGCGAAGTCCCGGAGCTGGTCCACCGAGTCGAGGTTGAGCCGGATTCCGCGCGAGAGGATGTAGTCCAGGTCGGCGGCGTCGAGGTTCGTGCCGCTATAAACGATGCGGTGCGCGGGAACGCCCGCGGAGAGGGCGGCGAAGGCATCTCCGGGAGTGTTGGCGTGGATCCCCGCGCCCAGGGAGTGCAGCAGTCGCACCAGGTGGCGGTTCTTGTTGCAGACGATGGCGTAGTGGAAGTCGACCGGTGCGTAGGGAAAGGCCGCGGCGAAGTCCCGATAGGCGGCCCGGACCCGCTCGGCGTCGTAGACGTAGAGCGGGCTGCCGTAACGCTCCACCAGCAGCGCGGCGCGCTCCGCGCTGGGCTCTCGGACGCTCATCACCAGGATCTCCGGATCTCGACGGGGCGGCGGACGCTACCGACGCGGGAGGGGGCCGCGCAAGACACCCGGACTACTTGTGGATCTCGATGCAGTCGAGCTCCGCGTAGTTGACACCCTTGGTGAGCCGGATCGTGTTCGAGCCCGCGTTCAGGTTCACGGCGATGGTCGCCAGGGTCCAGTTGTCCCAGCCCGTCTTGGCGTACGAGAGGGCCGTGCTCGCCCCGCCGTTGACCGACACATAGTGCGAGCTCGTCGCGGTGCTGCCGTTGGCGAAGCGCACCCGCAGCTGGTAGGCGCCGGCCGAGGGCACTGTCACGTTCCGGAACTCGACCCACGAGTCCGAGAAGTCGATGCCACCCACGACGCGCTCGCTCGAGGCACCGCCCACGGCGAAGCGCACCGAGGCCCGATTGAGGGTCGCGTTTTCGGCCTCGTAGCGGTTGAGCTCCACGTAGTCGAGCTCCGCGTAGCTCGTGCCCTTGGAGAACCGGATCGTGTTGTCCCCGGCCTTCAGGGTGACGAAGGTGGTGGCGCTCGTCCACACGTCCCAGCCCGTGTGAGGGTAGGTGATGGCCGTGGCGGCGGCCCCGTTGACCGAGACGTTGTGGGTGCTGGGCGCTCCCATGCCATTGGCGAAGCGCACGGTGAGCGCGTACGCGCCGGCCGACGGCGCCCAGACATTGCGGAACTCCACCCATGAATCCGCGTAGTCGATGTAGCCGACGACCTGGCCATTCGAGGCGCCGCCCACGGCGGTACGGGCGGTGGCGTGGTTGATGACCGCCAGCTCGGCCTCGTAGCGGCTCGCGCCGAGCTTCTCGCCCGAGGGCAGCGCCAGCGCCGTGCTGGTGGTGGCGGGCGTGCCGAAGTTCGGGCTGCCATCGGCGTTCCAGGTGAAGCGCTGCGCGCGGAGGCTGCGTCCGCCCCAACCGCTGCCCGAGGTCTGGTTGGCGTGGTAGACGAGCCAGTCCTGAGTGCCATCCGGCGACGTGACGAAGGTGTTGTGGCCCGGGCCATAGGCGGTGGCGGTCTTCGAGAAGACACAGCCGTTCGACTTCGCCCACGAGGACTGCTGCAGGAGGTTGGCCGTGCTGGAGGCCGCCAACATCCCGAGGCAGTAGTCATCCGTCCAGCTGCCGCTGGCCGAGTAGATGATGAAGATCTTCCCGTTGCGCTGGAGCACCTGCGGCCCCTCGTTGATGTAGGGCGGGCCGCCGAGGCGCTCCCAGGTGCCGAGGGGCGAGGAGATGAGCACCCGCTCCCCGCTGATCGTGTACGGGTTGCTCATGGGCGCGATGTAGAGGTTCTGCTGGATGTTGGTGAAGCCGTCCCAGCCGGACCAGAGGAAGTAGAGCGAGGCGCCCACCTGCAGGACGGTGCCGTCGATGGCCCAGCGATCCGTGGGCGCGGAGATCTTCCCCTTGAGCGTGTAGCTGCCCTGCGGGTCGGTGCCGGTGCTCTCCAGCACGTACATGCGGTGGTTGTCGTTGTTGCCGTCGTCGGCCGCGAAGTAGATGTAGAAGCGGCCATTGAGAAACAGCAACTCCGGCGCCCAGACTCCGCAGCAGAGGGCGCCCGTGTTGGAGGGTCGGGTCCACACGGTGACCCGGTTGCCCGAGGCCAGCCCCGTCAGCGTGCGCGACTTGGTGATCGCGATGGCCGTGTCGGAGTTGATGCTCTGCACCAGGTAGTAATAGCCGTTGTACTGGACGATGGAGGGGTCCTGCCCCGCCGCGACGATGGGGTTGTAGAACGTCTGGGCGGAGGCCACGCTCGCCAGTAGCAGCAAGGCGGTGAGCAGGGGGAACCGCAGGACTGCGAGGATGGGGGAGTGCATCGAGGCCTCCGGGAGGGGGACGGCTGGTATGCACCTGCTGCATGAGCCTTTAAAACGAGAAATTCAAGATAAATCTGTTGAAGGCAGCTCAAGGGCAGAGGATGGCGATTGAGGGGAGCGAGACCCGGGACTAAGTAATCCCACGCCCATGACCGACACTTCCGAAGGCTTCGATCCGGTGCAGTTCCAGCAGCTGGTGGCGCGGGTTCGTCAGGAGCAGAAGAACCCCTCCACGCCCGTGGCTGAGCCTCAGCCGCTCCCGGCCTCAGATCTCCAGCAGATGCCCGCCCCGGGCACGGCGCTCCATGCGGAGTGTCTGCGTTTGGGCGAGGAGGCGCTGCGGAGAGGGGAGGTCGCCTTCATCATCCTGGTAGGGGGCGCGGGCACGCGCTTCGGCGGGGGCGTCAAGGCGCTCGTGCCGATCCTCGAGGAGCGCACCATCATCGACCTGCGGCTGGAGAACATCCGCGAGGTGGGCCAGCGCTACGGGAAGAGCGTGCCGGTGGCGCTGATGACCTCGCCGATGACGCACGAGGCGATCGCGGAGTACGTCACCCAGAACAAGCTGGAGAAGGACGTGCTCCTGTTCGAGCAGCGGATGCTGCCGCGCCTGACTTCGAACTGGGAGCTGTTCCGGGACGCCGAGGGCAAGGTGTCCCTGGCGCCGTCCGGGCACGGAGACTTCTTCCGGGCGCTGAAGGAGAGCGGCACGGGGGCCGAGCTGCACCGGCGCGGCGTGCGCCACGTGTTCTTCTCCAACGTGGACAACATGGGCGCGACGTTGGATCCGCTGATCGTCGGGCTCCACGTCAAGAACGCCAAGGAGATGACGGTGGAGGTCACCCCGCGCGCCAACGCCACGGGCACGCTGGACACGGGCGCGGCGCCGGTTCGTATTGGCGATCACCTCCTGCTCATCGAGCACGTCGACTCGAAGAAGCACGCCTTCATCAACACCAACAACCTGGCCTTCCAGCTGGCGGCCATCCTCGAGAAGGACATCGAGGTGCCCTACCGCGTGGCGCGCAAGAAGGTGGAGGGCCACGAGGTGCTCCAGCTCGAGCAGGTGACGGGCGAGGCCAGCACGCTGGTAGGCAAGGATGGGCGCCCGCTGCTCTCGGTGGCCTTCATCGAGGTGCCGCGCATGGACCCGAAGACCTCGCGCTTCGAGCCGATCAAGGCGCCCGAGGACATGGACTACGTCATCCCCCGGCTCCGGCAGCGGTTCCAGGGGCCCGCGAAGTGACGGCCCCGAGCGCGGAGCTGGAAGCAAAGCTGGCCCGGGTGCGGGAGAGCCTGGAGCGCCACGACCTGGGCGCGGTGCGTCTGCGCGGGGTGGACTGGTTCGCCTGGGCGACGTGCGGTGGCTCGAACGTGGTGCTGCTCACCACGGACGTGGGCGTCGCGGAGGTGCTCATCACCCGCGAGGGTGCGTGGGTGCTCACCGACGCCATCGAGTCGGCGCGGCTGGAGGAAGAAGAGGTCCCCCCCGGCTTGCCCGTGTGGTCCTCCCCATGGGTGGAGCGGACACAGCTGCGCGAGGACTTCGTCGAGGAGCAGCGGGGAGGGCGCCGGGTGGCCTCGGATCGGCCCTCGGGGCAGGAGGTGGCGCTGCCCGCCGAGCTGGTGGAGGCGCGCCACTCGCTGCTGCCCGAGGAGCTGGAGCGCTACCGCGCGCTCGGGCGTGACGCCGCCGAGGCGATGACCGAGGTGATGCTCGCGGCGAAGCCGGAGTGGACGGGCTGGCAGCTCGCGGGCGCCGGGGCCGAGGCACTGTGGGCGCGAGGCATCCATCCCGCGCTGACGCTGGTGGGCGAGGAGCGCCGCTTGCCGCTGCACCGCCACGCCACGGCGAGCCGGGAGCCCCTGGGTGCGCGGGCCATGCTGGTCTTCTGCGCCCGGCGGCACGGGTTGTTCGCCAACCTCACCCGCTTCGTCTACTTCCGACAGCCCAGCCAGGAGGAGCGCCAGTTCGTGGCCGACGTGGCCCGGGTGGAGGCGGCGGCGTTCCGGGCTTCGCGTCCCGGCACGACGCTCGGGGAGGTGTACGCCGCCATGGTCCAGGCCTACGCGGCCTGTGGCCACCCCGGCGCCGAGGTCTACCATCACCAGGGCGGCTCGTGCGGCTACCTCTCGCGGGATGACGTGGCGGTGCCGAGCTCGCAGGTGGTCCTCCAGCCGCGCAACGCCATGGCCTGGAACCCCTCGCTGCCGGGAGCGAAGATCGAGGATACGGTCGTCCTGGGCGACGGCGGTGGACTGGAGAACCTCACGGTGGACCCGCGCTGGCCCACCTTCACGGTGGAGGGCCGCGTCCGGCCGGATCTCCTGGTGCGTTAGGCGCCGAGGGACTCCCAGCCGGAGCGCGTGAGAGAGGCGCCCTTGCACGATGTCGTGACGTACTTCGCTCCACAGCCGGACCCGACCGAGGTGCCAGTCCGGCTCGCCAGCCCGTTCGCCTCCGGGCCGCCGCACCCCCTGGCGCGCCGAGCCGCCGAGGAGCTGCAACTGCGCCTGCGCCGAGGCGAGCTGGCGGGTGGGCTCGACCTCCGCTCCCTCGACGAGCCGGGCCGCGGCAAGATGTTCGGAGTGCTGGTCGTCGCGGCGCCGGATGGCCGCATCGGCTACCTGTGCGGATTCTCGGGCATGCTCGGAGAGAGCTGGTACGCCGATGGGTTCGCGCCGCCGCTCTTCGATCCGGTCGCGCGAGACGCCTTCTGGCCCGCGGGTCAGGCCGAGCTGGACGCGCTCGATGAGCGCCATGCCGAACTGGTCGATGGCGCGGAGCCCGTCGTGCTGCGCGCGAGGCTCGCCGAGCTGACCGCGCGCCAGGCCGAGGCCGCCACCGAGCTGAGCACGCGCCACGAAGCGAACCGTCGCTGCCGGCACGATGCGCGCGGACGCCTGGCCGAAGGGACACGCGGAGAGGACGAGCGCCGAGAGGCCCTGCATGCACTCGGGCAGGAGAGTCGCGCCGACGCCGCGGAACGCCGACGGCTGGAGCTCGCGCACCAGCAGGAACGTGAAGCCCTGGAGTCCGCATTACGAGCGTTCGACACGCGGCGCGCCGAGCTCGAGCACCTGCGCGCCGAACGTTCGAGGCAGCTCTGGCAGCAGATCGCCTACTCCTACGTCATCCCCAACGCGCGGGGCGAGGAGCGGACCCTGGGGGTGATGTTCGCGCCCGAGCCGCCGCCGGGAGGGGCGGGCGACTGCGCCGCGCCGAAACTCCTGGGACAGGCCTATCGCCACCAGCTGAAGCCCCTGGCGCTCGCCGAGTTCTGGTGGGGAGCGCCGCCCCTCACCGGCGGACGCCAGGCGGGCGAGTACTACCCAGCCTGTCGGAGCAAGTGCGGTGCGGTCCTGCCCTACATGCTCGAAGGCCTGTCCGTCGATCTGGCGCCACTCCCCGACACGGCCGCCATCCCGGAGGATGCGCCGCGAGTCCTGTACGAGGACCCGTGGCTGCTCGTCGTGGACAAACCGTGCGGCCTCCTCTCGATCCCCGGCCGCCATGACTCGCTGCGTGACTCGGTGCTCGTCCGTCTCCGGCGGCGGTACCCGGAGGACGCCGAACTGCTCGTCATGCACCCCCTCGAAGTCGACATCTCGGGGCTCCTGCTCGTCGCCAGGGACCCGGAGACCCACGCGGCGCTCCAGCGCCAGTTCGCGCGACAGGAGGCGGACAAGCGCTACGTCGCCTGGCTGGACGGTCTCCTTCCGGGCGACCAAGGCACCGTCGAGCTGCCGCTCCGGGCCGATGTCGAGCACCGTCCCCGGCAGCGGGTCGATCCGCTCCACGGCAAACGCGCCATCACCCAATGGTATGTGGTGCGGCGAACGGACACCCAGACCCGGGTGTCGCTCTTTCCCCGGACCGATCGCCCGCACCAGCTCCGCGTCCATGCCGCTGACCCGCTCGGGCTGGGGGCTCCCATCGTGGGGGACCGACTGTATGGCCATGACGCAGCGCGCTTGATGCTTCACGCCGAGGCTGTGACATTCCTGCATCCGCGTAAGAACGAGCGCCTCGAGTTCCAGAGCCCCGCGCCCTTCTAAGGTCGGCAGGCGCACATAGCGGGCGTTATCTCTGGCATTACCGGCCACGGTCAGGGAAAGTGTGCCACGAGCTCTCCCTCCTACCGTGCAAGCGGGCACTTGTAGGCACTCCTGTGCGTCGCGGGACGCGAGAAGGGGGGGCTGCCGCACATCCGTGCCCGGTCCCCTGTCGTACCGAAGGGGCCTGTCCCATCTTCAGAGGGGACGGGCCTGAAACCCAATTCAGGAGGAAAGTCACATCATTCGCGAACAGAGAAGCAGCCGCGGCGGTAGCCGCGACCAGAGAACCAACCGTCGCATCCGCGCTCGCGAGGTCCGCGTCGTGGGGTCCGACGGCGGGCAGCTCGGCGTCATGCCCCTCGAGGCGGCCCTGGAGCGCGCCCGGACCGAGGGGCTCGACCTGGTCGAGATCAGCCCCATGGCCAGTCCACCGGTCTGCAAGATCATGGACTACGGCAAGTTCAAGTACGAGGAGAAGAAGAAGGCCTCGGAGTCTCGCCGCGCGCAGGTGACGGTCCAGCTCAAGGAAGTCAAGCTCCGCCCGAAGACGGAAGAGCACGACTACGAGTTCAAGGTCCGCAACGTGCGCCGCTTCCTGGAGGACGGAAACAAGGCGAAGGTCGTCATCCAGTTCCGAGGCCGGGAGATCACCTATCGGGCCCAGGGCACCGCGATCCTCGAGGACGTGGTGAAGGACCTGAAGGATGTGGCGGTGGTGGAGCAGCCGCCCCGCATGGAAGGGCGCCTGATGTTCATGATCCTCGCGCCCACGCCGAAGGTGGCCCAGCGGGCACGCGAGCTGGCGAAGCAGGCCGCGGCGAGCGCCAAGAAGTCCCATCGCTCCGAGAAGCAGCAGGAGAACGATGCTCCCGAGGAAGAGAAGCAGGAAGAGCCGAGCTCGGCTCCTACCACTCCTTAGTCGACGCCTGCACGCGGTGGACGCGATCCACCGCGTGTAGCGCACCGAAGGTGCCTCAAGCCCCCGCGGACTGGGGCACCAGGATCGTCGGCCGCTGGCCCGAGCGGGCCGCGTAGCTCTGCGCGATCCGCGTGGCCACGGCCGCTCCGGTGCCCTCCCGGGCCATCATGACCACGGAGCCGCCGAAGCCACCTCCCGTGAGGCGCGCGCCGTAGACGTCCGCATCCGCCCGCGCCAGGTCCACGAGCAGATCGATCTCGGGGACGGAGACGTCGTAGTCGAGCCGCTGCGAGTCATGCGAGGCGTAGAAGAGGGTGCCCAGCCGGCGGAGATCTCCACCGCGGAGCGCCTCCACCGTGGCCAGCACCCGGGCATTCTCCGTCACCACGTGCCGCACGCGCCGGCCCAGGGGATCGGGCAGCGTCTCGGCGCGGGGGAGATCCGCCTCGGTCAGGTCTCTCAGCTGCGCGACGCCGAGCATCGCCGCGGCGCGCTCGCACTCCGCGCGCCGGGTGCGGTAGTCGCCGCCCGCGACGCTGTGGGTGACGCCCGAGTTGATGACGATCGGATCCAGGCCAGGCGGTAGCGGTACCCGCTCGTAGCGCATGTCCCGCGTGTCGAGGAACAGCGCGGACCCCTGACCGGCGATGTGAACGGCCATCGGGTCCATCACGCCCACCGGCGCGCCGACGAAGTCGTTCTCTACCTTCTGGCCCAGCTGCGCGAGCCGGACCTCGTCGATGGGCAGGGAGAACGCCTCGCGCAGGGCCCTCAGGAGGCACACGTCCAGCGAGGCGCTCGAGGACAGCCCGCTGCCCAGGGGGACCTCGGAGGAGATGCGCACCTCGAACCCCGACAGCGCGTGCCCTTCGCGCCGGAGCACCTGGGTGACGCCCTGCACGTAGTCGAGCCAGCCCCGGTCATGGGCCTCCTGGCCCAGCTCGAACTCCAACACCTCGCCGGCGCGGCTCTTGTTGACGCTGAAGGCGCGCACCTTCGAGTCCTGCCGCCGCCGCAGCTCGACGTGCGTCTGCTGTGGGATGGCCATCGGCAGCACGAAGCCGCCGTTGTAGTCGGTGTGCTCGCCGATCAGGTTCACCCGCCCGGGGGTGTGCGCGACGAACTCCGGGGGATGTCCGAACAGCTCCTGGAAGGAAGGGGCCACGTCTGCTCTCGGGGTCATTCAGGGGTGATGCGCAGCGAGTCGAACCGGGCCGAGGCCCCCGCGATGCCGCCCGAGGTGAGCGCCACGCGGATGCCGCGATCCCAGGGGGGCAGGTACTCGCCATTCACCTCGTCGCCCACGTTCGTCCAGTCGGTACCGTTGGAGCTCACCGCGAACCGGAACAGGTAGCCCGACTTGCCCACCATGCGCAGGTGCAGCTTCTTGTCCGGGGCCTCGGGCGCGTCCACGGTGGTGACCACCTGGTGATTGTTTCCCTGGCGGCGCCACACCTCGAGCTTGCCCGCCTTGAGGGCAATGCCCAGCGCGTTCTCGGGATCGCCATAGGCCGACAGCCCCGCCACGGTGCCCGTGGCGATGCCGCTCAGGTCCAGGATCGTCTCCGCCGTGTAGTCGCCGGAGCGGGTGGCGCGGGCCAGTACGCCACCGATGACGTCCTCAGCGCGATCAGCGGGGGGCGCGAGGGTGAGCATGCCGTCGGCCACGCTGAAGGTCGGCTTGCGCCAGTTGGGCCACACCCAGCCGAGCGCCAGCGTCGCGGCGCTGAACTCATCGACGAGGGCCGGAGCCTTCGGCATCAACTGCCCGCCCACGCCCCGGCGCTGGTTGATCGCGGGCCAGCCATCCTCGCCCCACACGACGGGATCCAGCACGCCCTGCCGGCCGACGTAGACCGAGTCCTTGGTGCTGTAGGCGTGGTACAGGAAGTAGTCGCGGCCCTGCGGATCCGTCACCACGCTGCCGTGGCCCGGGCACTTCCACGTCTCGTTGTTCTTCATGATGGGGTTGAGCGGGTGCTTCTCCCAGCCATGGAGCAGGTTCTTCGAGCGGGCCACACCCACGCCGTAGTTGCAGGCCCGGCCGCAGCAGCCCGCACCGGCGTAGAACATGTAGAACCAGCCGTTGCGCTTGATGAAGTGCGGGCCCTCGATGAGCTGCCCCTCCCACGGCACGTCATTGATCAGGATCGACGTCTTCTCGCCCTCCAGCCGGGTGCCATCCTCGGACAGCGGCTGGGCCCAGAACGGGGTGGGCAGGCCGCGGCTGTTGCCGTCCTCCTTCCACACCAGGAAGAGCTTGTCGTTCTCGTCGCGGATCAGCGCGCCGTCGATGGAGCCCAGCTCCTGGCAGACCAGCGGGCCATGGTCCGTATACGGCCCCTGCGGCTGCGAGGCGGTCGCCACGGCGATACACAGCGGGCCGCCGCGCTTCTTCGCCGTGTAGAAGACGAAGTAGCGGCCATTGTCCACGGCGAGCTCCGGCGCCCAGTAGTTGGCCTCGGACCACTCGGGCGGGTTCTGGAAGATGTGGCCCACCAGCTCCCAGTTGAGCAGATCCGTGGACTTGAGCAGCGGGTACTGGGGCGCCCACTCCGACGAGGTCGCCGAGGCCCAGTACTCGTTGCCCACGCGGATCACCGACGGATCCGCGAAGTCGCCGGGGAGGATCGGGTTCACCACCTGGAGCGGGGGAGGGGGCGGGGTGGGCTGCTCCGGAGTCGGCGGCACGGGCCGCGGGGCCAGCTCATCCGAGGAACAGCTCGGCGCGGAGAGCGCCGCCAGCACGGTCAACGAGAACAGGGCTGCGGAAAGAAAGACACCGCGGGAGCGCATGGGGGAGGCACCTTGATGGGGGGGCGGGAGACTACGGCGGTGAAGATTCGGGGGTCAACGCATCATCACCCCGTGCATTGATATGTCTTTTCAGCCGGGTTCGTCTGGAAATCAACACAACCTCCAACGCGCCGCGTCGGGAGGCGCGAGGGGTGGATTGTGTTGTTGGTCTTGACACACTCTGGTGGCGTGTATCAGATGCGCACCCTCTCGCACGGCGCCCGCCTCCGGGCTGCCTGGGAATGACCAGCCGTCAAATAGACCCGGAAGGGGGAAGTGGACATGCGGAGAGGGCCGTCCTCATCGCGAGGTGGTAGCCGGACCGGAGCGCTGCTCACCGTGCTCGCACTGCTGGCTACCGCCTGCGCGGATGACCAGTTGGTGCCTCCGCCTGGTCCTCCGGTACCCGAGCCGGAGCCCGAGCTGACCCTGGTGGCCAAGAGCTACACCAATCCCCTCCAGATCTCGATTCCGAGCGGGGGACAGGTCGAGAACTGCCCCGACCCGACGGTCATCCGAGGCCAGACGGAGGGCGACACCGCCTGGTACATGTTCTGCACAGCCGATCCCCTGAACGATGAAGACAGGGACAACGCGGATGCATACAAGGAACACCTGATCCCGATCCTGAAGTCAGACGATCTGGTGGATTGGACATACGTCGGTGACGCATTGGCGGAGCGTCCGAGCTGGGCAAGGCCTGACTCCGATATCTGGGCGCCCGAGGTCGTCTATTTCTCAAACAAATATTATTTGTATTACACGGTCCCCGATGTGCTGGAAGGCGGCAGCGCCATCGGTGTCGCCACCAGCGACAGCCCCGTCGGCCCTTGGACTCACTCGGCGAAGCCGGCCGTGGAGCCTCATGAGTCGCCTTGCTGCGGTGACTCCCGGCGCTGGGTCTTCGACCCCGAGGTCATCGTCGACGCAAAGGGTGACAAATACATCTATTACGGCAGCTATTTCGGTGGCATCTCGGTGCGCAAGCTCTCCGCGGATGGGTTGACCTCCGATCCGTTCTCGCAGGTGGAGGTCGCGGTCTCCAATCGCTACGAGGCGCCCAGCGTCATCCAGCATGGCGGGTACTACTACCTGCTGGCCTCTGCCACGGACTGCTGCAAAGGGCCGCTCACTGGCTACAGCGTCTTCGCGGGGCGCTCCAAGGACCCTTGGGGCCCGTTCGTGGATCGCGACGGCGTGCGCCTCACCACCAACCGTGTCGGCGGCACGCCCGTGCTCGGCCTCAATGGCAACAAGTGGGTGGGCCCCGGCCACAATACGATCGTGACGGACTTCGGCGGGCAGGACTGGATCCTCTACCACGCCATCGACCGGCAGCGGCCCTACCTGGCGCCGATGCCCAATGGTGATCTGCCCCCCCGTCGCCAGGCGCTGATGGACGCGCTGGACTGGGTGGATGGCTGGCCGGTGGCCCGTGGCGGCTTCGGCGCCTCGGACACCGAGCAGCCCGCGCCGGCGGCCCAGCCGGGCCAGAAGAGCCGCTACCAGTTGGTCGTTGCCCGGCAGGACGAGCCGGGGGCGGCCATCCCCTCGGCCACGGATGAGTTCAGCGGGCTCACGGTGGGCACGCAGTGGGGTTGGGTCCGTGCTCCGGTGGGCCCCTTTGCCGGAGTCTCGGAGGGCCAGCTGCACCTGAACACCCAGAATGCCGACCTCTTCGAGGGCAACAACAGCGCCGCCATCCTGTGGCAGCCGGCTCCCAGCGGGAACTACCTCGTGGAGACGAAGCTCCACATGAACCTGCCGCCGACGAGCTGTTGCTTCAACTTCGTGCAGGCGGGCCTCCTCATCCACAGCGATGACGACAACTACGTGAAGCTGGTCCACTTCTCGAACTGGGAGACGCGGCAGATCGCCTTCGCCAAGGAGCTGGGCCCGGTGGTGCCGGACCGCTATCCGCGCTACGGCGAGACCTTCGGCGGCCCCGCTGGCGAGACGGTCTGGCTGCGCATCGCCCGGCGCACCCAGGGCGACGAAGAGCTGTACACGGCCTACTCCAGCCTGGATGGCACGCTCTGGAGCCGGGCGGGAACCTGGACGCACAAGTTTGGGGAAGACGCGCGGATCGGACTGGTGTCGATGTCGGGCACGGGCTTCACCGCCTCGTTCGACTACGTGCGCGTCTACACGCTGAAAGACTAGTTTCATTGCTCACACCTGGAGAGACCCAATGAGATGGATGATCGCGGTAGCGCTGGTAGCGCTGATGGGCTGTAAGCAGGAGTCCGCGGAGAAGCCTCAGCAGCCCGCGGGAGAGGCCACGCCGCCGGCCGCCGCGAAGAAGCTCGTGGTGGGCTTCTCGCAGGTGGGCGCCGAGAGCGCCTGGCGCACGGCGGAGACGAAGTCCATCCGCGGCGAGGCCGAGAAGCGCGGCGTGGACATGAAGTTCTCTGATGCCCAGGGCAAGCAGGCCAACCAGATCCAGGCGCTCACCTCGTTCATCGCGCAGAAGGTGGACGTCATCGTCCTGGCCCCCGTCGTCGAGACCGGCTGGGAGGTCGTCCTTACGCAGGCCAAGGAGGCCGGCATCCCGGTCATCCTCGTGGACCGTGGCATCAAGGTGAGCGACGAGAGCCTCTACACCACGCTGATCGCCAGCGACTTCGTGGAGGAGGGGCGCATGGCGGCCGAGTGGCTGGCGAAGAAGACCAACGGCAAGGCCAACATCGTGGAGCTGCAGGGCACCACCGGCTCCGCTCCGGCGATCGATCGCCAGAAGGGCTTCATGGAGGTGCTGCAGAAGTTCCCGGACATGAAGGTCATCAAGACCCAGAGCGCCGACTTCACCCGCGCCAAGGGCAAGGAAGTGATGGAGGCCTTCATCAAGTCGGACCGCGCCAACATCCAGGCCGTCTACGCCCACAATGACGACATGGCCCTGGGCGCCATCCAGGCGCTCGAGGAGGCGGGCATGAACCCGGGCAAGGACGTCACCCTCATCTCCATCGACGCGGTGAAGGGCGCCTTCGAGGCCATGGTGGCCGGCAAGCTGAACGCCACCGTGGAGTGCAACCCGCTGATGGGGCCGCTCGTGTTCGACACGATCAACAAGGTCCGCGCGGGCGAGAAGGTGCCGAAGTTCATCCAGAACAAGGATCAGCTCTTCGAGCAGGCGAACGCGGCGCAGGTCATCGGGACTCGTGAGTACTGAGCCGCTCCTCGTCGCGCGCGGTGTCGAGAAGCGCTTCCCCGGGGTCCACGCCCTCGCCGGCGTGGACCTCGATGTGCGTGCGGGTGAAGTGCATGCCCTGATGGGGCAGAACGGCGCCGGCAAGTCGACGCTGATCAAGATCCTCACCGGGGTCTACGCGCGCGACGGGGGGACGATCACCTTCGAGGGGCGCGACTTCCGGCCGCGCTCTCCGGGGGAGGCCCAGCGTCAGGGCATCAGCACCATCTACCAGGAACTCAGCCTGGTTCCGACGTTGACGGTCGCGGAGAACCTGTTCCTGGGGCGCGCGCCCCGGCGCTGGTTCGGCATCGACTGGCGCACCATGCGGCGCAAGGCAGCGGAGATCCTCGCCACCTTCGACTTGCGCGTGGACGTCGATCAGCCGTTGGGGACGATGTCGGCCGCGGTCCAGCAGTTGGTGGCCATCGCTCGGGCGGTGCAGACGGAGGCCCGGGTCATCATCATGGATGAGCCCACCTCCAGCCTCGACAGCCACGAGACGGAGATGCTGCTCGACGTGATTCTTCGGCTGAAGAACCGGGGCCTGGGCATCGTCTTCGTCACCCACTTCCTGGAGCAGGTCTACCGGGTCAGTGACCGCATCACCGTGCTGCGCAACGGCGCGCTCGTGGGGACGTACGAGGCGGCGAAGCTCACGCGCCTGGAGCTCGTCTCCCACATGCTGGGCAAGGTCCCGGAGGAGATGGAGCCAGCCCTGGAGCCGCATCCCGAGAGCCAGGGGACGGCCGTCGTGGCCGCCCAGGGGTTGGGGCGGCGCGGCGTGGAACCCTTTGACCTGACGATCCACCAGGGCGAGGTGGTCGGGTTCGCCGGCCTGCTGGGCTCGGGGCGCACGGAGGCCGCGCGCCTGCTGTTCGGCGCCGACCATGCTCGGAGCGGCACGGTGAATGGCGCCTCGCCCAAGAGCCCTCGCCAGGCCATCGAGCAGGGGATGGCGTTCTGCCCGGAGGACCGGAAGGCCGACGGCATCTTCCCGGAGCTGTCGGTGCGGGAGAACATCGCGCTGGTGCTCCAGCGCAAGCTGGGCTTCCGGGTCTCGCGCGCGCGGCAGGAGAAGCTCGCGCAGGAGTTCGTGACGAAGCTCAGCATCAAGACGCCCTCGGTCGAGCAGCCCATCCGGCTGCTGAGCGGTGGCAACCAGCAGAAGGTCATCCTCGCCCGGTGGCTGGCGTACGAGCCGCGCCTGCTCATCCTCGACGAGCCGACGCGCGGCATCGACATCGGCGCCAAGGGCGAGATCGAACGCCTCATCCGTCAGCTCTCCCAGAAGGGGCTCTCGGTCCTCTTCATCTCGGCGGCGCTGGAGGAGGTGCTGCGGCTGTCCCACCGCATCGCCGTCTTCCGGGATCGAAAGAAGATCGGTGAGCTCTCGCGGACGACGCTTCCCGAGGTCATGAAGATGATTGCCGGCGAGGAGGGGCAGCCGCCCGAGGGCATGAAGCAGGCTGCAGGTGAGGAAGGCCATGCGCCATAGGAACTTCTGGCCGCTGGTGGCGCTGGCGGCGCTGCTGGTCTTCAACCTGTTGTTCACCACGGGCTTCGCGCGGATGGAGTTCCGAGACGGCCGGCTCTTCGGCACGCTCGTGGACATCTTCCAGAACGGCGCGCCCGTCATGCTGCTGGCCGTGGGGATGACGCTGGTCATCGCCCTGGGCGGCATCGATCTCTCCGTGGGCTCGGTGATGGCGCTGTCAGGGGCGGTCGCGGCGCTGCTGATGACGGAGCAGGGGCTGTCGGTCCCCGTGTCGATCGCGGCCGCGCTGGCCTTGGCGCTGGGCGTGGGGGCTGTGAACGGGGCGCTCGTCACCTACGGGGGCGTCCAGCCCATCATCGTCACGCTGGTGACGCTGGTGATGGGGCGGGGGCTGGCGCAGACGCTCACCGGAGACCAGAAGGTCCGCTTCGAGAACCCGGCCTTCGAGTTCATCGGCAATGGCACCGTGCTGGGCCTGCCGTTCGCGCCGCTGCTGGTGGCGGCGGTGGCGCTGGTCGTCTGGCTGCTGCTGCGCAAGACGGCCACGGGGCTCTACCTCGAGGCCATGGGTGGCAACCCCCAGGCGGCCCGGCTCTGCGGGCTTCGGGTCCACGTCATCCGGATGCTGGCCTTCATGGCCTGCGCGCTGTGCGCGGGCTTCGCCGGGCTCATCGCGGCGGCGGACATCAAGGAGGCCGACGTCGCCAACGCCGGGCTCTACCTGGAACTGGATGCCATCCTGGCCGTGGTGCTCGGAGGCACCAGCCTGACGGGCGGGCGCGCCAACCTCGTGGGCTCGCTCATTGGCGCCACGTTCATCCAGACGCTCACCATCATGTTGCAGATGCGCGGCGTCATCACCGAACACACGCTCATCATCAAGGCGATCGTGGCGCTGACGGTGTGCTTCATGCAGACGCCCTCGTTCGAGCGGCTGGTGCGGCGCCTGCGCCCCGCGGAGGGCGCATGAACTTCCTTCGCAAGCACATCACCGTGTTGGCGGGCGTGTTCGCCTACGTGCTGCTCTACGCCATCGCGGCGACCCGGTACGACGGCTTCCTGTCGCTGCCGGTCTTCATCAACTTCCTGTCCAACAACGCGGTGCTCGGCATCGTCGCGGTGGGCATGACGTTCGTCATCCTCTCCGGTGGGATCGATCTCTCCGTCGGCGCCGTCATGTCCTTCTCCAGCGTGCTCATCGGCGTGCTGATCATGAAGTACCAGTGGAACGTGTTCGCCGCGATCGGCGTGGCCCTGGCGTGCGGGACGACGCTCGGCGCGCTGATGGGCGCCGTCATCCACACCACCGGCATCAAGCCGTTCATCGTCACCCTGGCGGGCATGTTCTTCGTGCGGGGTCTGGCGTTCATCATCCACCTGGAGTCGATCGCCATCTCCGAGCCACGTCACACCGCCCTCGCGGTGATGCGCCTCGGCCCGCTACCCCTGACCGCGGTCCTGTTCCTGGCTTTCGTCGCCATCGGTTGGTACGTGGCGGTGCTCACCCCCTTCGGGCGGAGCGTCTACGCGCTCGGAGGAGGGGAGGAGGCCTCGCTGCTGATGGGCCTCCCCGTGCAGCGCACCAAGATGGCCGTCTATGCCGTGAGCGGCTTCTGTGCGTCCTTCGCTGGTGCCGTGCTCACCTTCTACCTGTCGAGCGGCAGCCACCTGGAGGGCGTCGGGATGGAGCTCGATGCCATCGCCACCGTGGTGATTGGCGGGACGCTGCTGGCGGGCGGAGTCGGCTCGGTGTTCGGCACGCTCATTGGCGTGCTGATGCTGGGGCTCATCCTCACGTCCATCACCTACGAGGGAATGCTCAGCTCGGGGATGAGCCGGGTGGCCATCGGCGGGCTGCTGCTCTCGTTCGTGCTGCTGCAGAAGCTCCTGACGCGGCGCGTGGTCGGGGTCGGCCGGGCCACCTGAGGCCTCGGGCCAAAGCAGAGGCCCCGGATGCGCGTGAAGGTGCGCAAGCCGGGGCCCGGGTTACTGCCGCCTAGCGAATCGGAGAGCTCACCACTTGCCGTTCTTGGCGATGCCCTTGATCTTCGTGTCGGCCTTCTTGAGGTTCTCGGTCGCCGTGCCCTTGCCGGAGAGCGTGGAGTAGACGGCGTTGCGGAACTCGGTGCTCACCTGGTTGTACTTCGCGCCGGTGATCGTCGGCCGCGGCACCGCGTTCATGAAGGTGTCGAAGAGGCTGGCGAAGAACGGGTTGGCCTTCAGCAGCTCCTCATCCTTGTAGAGGCTCGCGATGGTGGGGTTGAACGCGCCCACCACCGCCCGGCGCTTCTGCTCCTCGGGGCCCGTCAGGTACTTCACCAGATCCACCGCGATCTCGGGATGCTTGGAGTACTTGGGCACGCCCAGGTTCCAGCCGCCCAGCGTCCCCGTGGACTTGCCGTCCGCGCCGCCCTTGGGCAGCGCCATCACGCCCACCTTGCCCGCGACCGGGCTGTCCTTGGAGTTCGCCAGCGCCCACGCGTACGGCCAGTTGCGCATGAACACCGCATTGCCGGACTGGAAGGTGCCGCGCGCGCCCTCCTCCTCGTAGGCCAGCGCGCCCTTGGGCACCACGTTGCCCACCAGCGAGGAGAAGAACTGGATGGCCTCCACGGCCTTGGGGTTGTTGAGGGTGACCTGGCCCTTGGAGTCCACGATCGTGCCGCCGCCGAAGGAGTCCACCCACTCCAGCGCGTTGCACGTCAGGCCTTCGTACGCCTTGCCCTGGAAGACGAAGCCCACCAGCTTGCTGTTGCCCGCCTTCTTCTCGGCCTCCAGCACCGTTTTGGCCACCTGGGCCAGCTCCTGCCACGTGGTGGGCGGCTTCTGTCCGTGCTTCTCCAGCAGATCCATCCGGTAGTAGAGCAGGCCCGCGTCGGTGAACCAGGGCATGGCCACCAGCTTCCCGTTCACCGTGTTGTTCTTCACGATGGGCTGGAAGTGCTGCTGGAGCACCTCCGCCGGGAAGTAGGGCGTCAGGTCGAGGAAGTGGTTGGCCACGATGCCCGGCCAGATGACGTCGAGGCGCGCTACGTCCACATCCGTCGAGCCCGCCGCCAGCAGCTGCTGGAGTTGCGCCAGCTCCTGCGAGGAGTCCGTCGGCGCGCTCATGATCTGCACGGTGTGCCCGGTCTTCTTCGACCAAGCCTCCACACCCTGCCTGCAGAGGGTCTGCTCCATTCCCACGCTGCCACAGGAGACGGAGATCGTCTCCGCCTGTGCCAGCTGCGGGGAGACAAGCGCTACCGCTGCCACGAGCCCTGACAATGCCTTCTTCATGTGTGTGCCCCTCCTGCTACGAAACGACTTCCAGCCGCTGCCAGCCGCCCTCGACTTCCACCGTGAGGACTCCGTCCGCGAAGCGGTGCTGCCGCGCTCCGTGTACCTGGCGTGGCGCGGACAGGCCGTAGACGCACAGGGTCTCCTGCTTGCGCGCCTGGGGCAACTCCCCCTCCACGCTGCGCTCGAGCACGAGCCGACCTCCAGTCCACTCACCCGCGAGCCGTGTCACCCGTGACGCGCCGTAGCCATCTCCCGCGTCCTCGTACAAGCGGCCCTCCACGCGAGGCCCCGCGTGGATGTGCCAGGTGAGGTGAGACCAGTTGGCCGTGGTGGTGTGCAGCGCGGGCTCGGTGAGGGCCAGGGCTCCTCCCTCCCGGAGCCACAGCGGCACCGTGTCCAGCGGCGCCTCGGCCAGCAGGTGCCGCCGCCCCTCGACGATCTCCCCGGAGGGTGCGAGGTTGAAGAAGGGCAGCCAGCGGCCCTCGGGCAGGTACACGTGCCGCCGCGTCCGGCTCTGGCGCACCACGGGGGCCACGAGCAGGTCTCTGCCAAAGAGGAACGCGTCATCCATGCGCAGCGCCTCCACATCCCCCGGCGCGTACATGACGAGGGGCCGCATCGCGGGCAGGCCCTCCACCGAGGACTGGTGCATCAGCGTGTAGAGGGTGGGCAGCAGCCGGTAGCGCCGCTCCAGGGCTTGGCGGGTGAGGGAGAGGTAGGGCTCACCGAAGCGCCAGGGCTCCTGCGGAGGCGTGCCCTTGCCGGAGTGGTTGCGCAGCATGGGGTAGAAGGCGCCCAGCTGCGTCCAGCGCACGAGCATCTCTCCGCTCGCCCGGCCCAGGAAGCCGGGCACGTCCACGCCAGCGAAGGACACGCCGGACAGGCCCAGCCCCAGCAACATGGTGACGGAGAGCTCCAGGTGGGCCCAGTAGCTGGAGTTGTCCCCCGTCCACACCGCGGAGTAGCGCTGGATGCCCGCCGAGCCCGCGCGCGTCAGCAGGAAGGGCCGGCGCTCCGGGGCGAACTCGCGCATCCCCTCGTACGCCGCGCGCGCCATGCCGAGCGCGTAGACGTTGTGGACCTCCAGGTGGCGCTTGTCGCCGTGCCGGGCGTCGTGCGGCAGCGTGGGCCCCTCCACCTTGCCCAGGTCCGCCGCGGCGGCCGTGACGATGGCGAACGTGTCCTGGCCATTGATCAACTTGAAGCAGGCCGGCTCGTTCATGTCATTCCAGAAGCCGGCGATGCCCGCCTCGATGAACTCCCGGTGCTGCTGGCTCCACCACTTGCGCACCGGCTCGCGGGTGAAGTCCGGGAACGTGGCGGGCTTGGGCCACACCTCGCCGAGCAACACGCCGCCTCGGTCGTTTCGCACGAGGTAGTCGCCGGCGAGCGCCTCGTCATAGATGCGGTAGCCCGGCTCGGCCTTCACCCCGGGATCGATGATGGTGATCAGCCGCACGCCCTGCGCGGCTGCCTCTTTGGCCAGCCCCGCCGGGTCCGGGTAGCGGGTGCGATCCCACGTCCAGACCTTGTAGCCCTCCATGTAGTCGATATCGAGGTACACGGAGTCCAGCGGGAGCCGCCCCGCGCGATAGCCGTGGATGACGGCGCGGATGTCACCCGCGTTCTCGTAGCCCCAGCGGGACTGCTGGGCGCCCAGGCTCCAGAGCGGGGGCAGGGGATGGCGTCCGGTGAGCGCGGTGTAGCGCCGCACCACCTCCTCGGGCATGGGGCCGGCGAAGACATAGGCATCCAGCTCGGGGCCGGAGGACTCCCACTTCACGAGGGCGGGATTCTCGGCCGCGACGTCCGCCTCCAGCCTCCACGACTCGTCGAGGAAGAAGCCCCAGGCGACGCCGTCTCGCAGGCCCATGCTGAAGGGAATGGACTGGTAGAGCGGATCCGTGTCCGGGTGGTGCGGCAGCACGTCCGTGTTCCAGAAGACGAAGTGCATGCCCCGCTTGTCCAGCGCCCCCACCTTCTCGCCGAAGCCCAGCCAGGCCTCCTCGGGTGGGGTGCGCAGCGCGAGCCGTGAGCGGAAGCGCGTCACGGGGTAGTCGGGCATCGCCTCGCCCGAGAAGCCCTCGCACCGGGCAAGCTCTTTCCCCGCGGCGTCTCGCAGGAGCCAACTGCCCTGATCGGGCTGCACCTCCAGCGACAGCTCCTCTGTTCTCACCACCGCGACCTCGCCGCGCGCCTCCTGGCGGAACGAGAGCGGCCGCTCCGGTTGCTCCAGCACAGCCCAGGACTGCTTGGCGGGCAGCTCGCGGAGCGTGAGCGCGGCGTGGCCCAGGCAGGGCAGGTGCCGCAGTCGGAGGACTCCTGGCAGGGGGCTGCGGACCTCCAGCGCGGCGCGTGCGCCCCAGAAGATGATGCGAGTGGGGTCAACCGTGATGTCGTCGAAGCGCATGAGGGCTGGAGCCTACATAGACGGAAACGAGGCTGCCCATCGGAATGGGCAGCCTCGCGTGAAATCAGCGCTGGGCGAGCGCTACCAGTTGTTGCCACCTCCGTTGACGACGCTGAAGCCGGAGCCGGCCTGGTTGGCGAACTTCGCGGTGGGGGCGTTGTTCACCGTCACGTTGGTGAAGGTGGCGCCACCCCGCGCCGTGGGCAGCACCTGGATGCCGTAGTTCGTCGGGTTGCTGATCGAGATGTTCTGGAAGGCCAGGTTGGTGAACACGCCCCCGTTGTTGCTCTGGATGCTGATGCCCTGGTACGTCGGATCGATGATGTCGACGTTCTTGACGGTGATTCCGGTGGTCGGGTTCTGGTCGGCACGCAGCCAGATCGAACCGAACTGCTGCCCGCCCCAGTAGGTGCCGCCACTGCG
This sequence comes from Hyalangium ruber, assembly GCF_034259325.1. Taxonomy (NCBI): domain Bacteria; kingdom Pseudomonadati; phylum Myxococcota; class Myxococcia; order Myxococcales; family Archangiaceae; genus Hyalangium; species Hyalangium rubrum. The sequence goes on from NZ_JAXIVS010000013.1 coordinate 138,558, forward strand.
GACGATGGTCAGTCCGTCGATGGTGGCGGACTGCATGGGGTAGGGGTTGAACTCGGAGCTGATGGTCAAGCCCGGGTAGGTGAGCGTGTCGTAGACGACGCTGTTCTCGATCCGGTTGCCCACGCCGCCGTAGATGGCGAAGCCCGCCGCGCGCCAGACGATCTGGACGGTGCAGTTGCGGATGACGTTGTTGGTGGCCGGCTGGGGGTAGAGATCGGTCGCGGACCAGATGGCGAAGGCGTCATCGCCCGTGTTGCGGGCGTGGGAGTTCTCCACCACGCTGTCCTTGGTGCCGTTGCAGAGGTTGACGGCGTCCGCGCCCGTGTTGCGGAAGCGCACGTTGCTGATGCGGAGGTTCGTCGACTCGGACGGACCGCCGACCCAGTAGCCGCACTGGACGTGCTCGACCCACATGTTCTCGATGACGGTGTTCTTGAAGGCCGAGTTGACCCAGGCCTTGCCGCCCTGCGTGCGCAGGCCGTCCGTGTTGCCGAAGATGGCGAAGTGGCGGAACTGCGCGCCGTCACCGGTGATGATGAAGCCCGTCTGGCCCCAGCCCGCATCCTCCTGGAGGCTGGCGTTGAAGAGCTTGGTGTGCCAGATGCCCGCGCCCTGAATCGGGATGCCCTTGATCTGGTACTTGTTGGTCTGGTTGTAGGTGCCCGGCGGCAGGTAGACGCCCGCGAACCGGCCCGCCTGGGCCGCCCAGATGGCCTGGTTGATCGCGTTGTCGTCGGAGAGGCCGTCGTTGGGGATCGCCGGCTCCCAGCCGTTGCCCGCCTCGGTGACGTCGACGAAGCCCGCCGGCTTGGGAAGGGGCGCCGCCACCAGCTCGAGGTCGATGAAGTCGATCGCGTAGTGCGGAGAGGTGTCGCCCGAGTCCTTCTGCAGGCGGACGGTGGCGCCCGCGGGGATGGTGGTGCTCAGCAGCTTGTGGGCCTCGTCGTAGATGCGCCGGGGGGCGCCGGCCGAGGGGTTGTTGTACTGCGTGGCGTCATCGCCATAGACCCAGGCCTGCTTGGAGGAGAGGTTGAGGACGCCCTGCTTGGCGCCGTTGACGTAGAGGCTCAGCGTCGCCTGGATGCCGCCGCCGCCGGCCGCGTCGGGCATGCTGTTGCGCACGACGATGGCGTTGGCGGGAGCGACGGTGGTCCACTCCACGTACTGGCCGGTCGCGTTGAGCACGACCGCCTTGCGGCCCGAGGCCTCGCCCGCGATGGTGCCGAGCTCGCGGCTGGGGCCGTGGACCGTGCCGTTGGTCCGCCCGTTCTCGGCCTCGTACTCGATCCAGGGCACGTTGGCGCCGCGACCGACGAAGAGGCTCGAGGCCAGGGTGTTGTTGCTCTCCACGGCCTCGGCGATGGCGCCCGAGGGGTCGACCGTCGCGAGGAGGGTGTGGTTGCCGTTGGTGGCCGTCCACGTCCCGCCCAGGGTGACGACGGCGGATGCGCCCGCGGCCAGGGAGGAGGGACCGGTGCCGTTCAGGGTCGTCGCGCCGTCAATGGCCAGCCGCACCGCGACGGCCGTGCCGGACGTTGAATTGAGGCCCTTGTTGGAGATCGTCACCGAGTAGGTGACCGCGTTGCCCGCCGAGGGCGTGGTCGGAGTCCAGGAGATGGACTGGACGATGAGGTCCGGACCGGGGAGCTGCGTCACCGTGATGTTCTTGGTGAAGCCGTTGTTGTTGTCGTTGAACTCGGCGATGGCGTTGTCCGGATCCACGGTGGCGGTGATCGCATGGGTGCCGTTGGCGGTGGACCAGGTGGAGCTCGCCGTCAGCGTCGCGCTCGCGCCGGCCGCGATGGACGTCGTCGGGTTCGCCGCCGCGACCTCCTGGCCGTTCACTCGGAAGGAGACTTTGTGGGCAGCGTTCGGGCTGGCCGCGGTGCCGCTATTGCGCACGACCGCGCGCAGCGTGATGGCCTCGCCCTCCTGGGGAGGATTGTGGGCCGCCGTCCACTGGATGTCGGTCACCGTCAGGTCGGCCCGCTGCGAGGAGGTGGGCGCGACGGTGATGAAGTCCAGGTTGATGTTCGCGCCGTCCCCGGCGTCGAACTGGTAGGTCACCGGGTTGCTGCCCGCGTTCAGGTAGACGGTCTCGACTTTGTTTGCCCACGTCGTCCAGGCGCCGGTGGTGGGCAGGGCGCTCTGGCCCAGCTTCGCGCCGTTCACGTAGAGGGAGATGCTGGAGTCCGCGAAGCCGTTGCCGTAGCGCAGGCTCACGTCGTACCAGCCGGCGCTGGTGACCGAGACGTTGAACCGGGTGCTGGCGCCCTGGGTCCAGTAGCCCTCCACGAAGCCCGTGCCGCTATAGCCGGGGTGGTTGCTGTTGATGCCGGCGCCGCCGCTCAGGGTCGCCGACTCCGCCTCGTACTTGGAGCCGCCCGTGCTCGCCGCGTAGGTCGCGGTGATCGTCGCCGCGGCCGCGGTCATGGTGTACGTGGTCGACGCCGCGCTGGCGTTGCCGAAGCTCGAGGCGACTCCGCCCGTCCAGCCGTTGAAGACCTGCCCGGAGGGAGGGGCGTTGGCGCTGATGCTCACGGCCGTTCCGGCTGCGTACGAGCCGCTCCCCGTGCCGTTGTTGACGGTCAGGGCATAGGTCGTCGTTCCGCCGGACGGCGTGCCGAAGACCTGGAACTCGGCGAGCTGGCCGCCCGTGCCGCCGCTGTTCGCGGTGAACTGAAGGCGGACCTCGCTGACGGTGGCCGTCACGGGGATCGTCACCTGATTGCCGCTCGCGGGGTTGAAGGTGTAGGTCGCCGAACCCACCAGGGTCGAGAAGGTGCTCGTGCTCGCGTTGTGCCCCAGCACGGAGAGCGTCTGGGTGCGCGTGCCCCAGATGCTGTCCGGGTTGAGCTGCAGCACGACCGAGCTGAGGGTGTGGTTGCCGCCGAGGTTCACCGTCAACGTATTGGGATAGGCATTGGGCGCCCCTTCCCAGTAGGTGCCCCGGTTGCCGTCATTCGCGTTCGTCGCGGCGTAGACCTGCGTATAGGAGGAGGCCGTGATGGCTTTGCCCTGCGCTACGTTCTGATCCAGCGCGAGCGCCACGACGCCGGTGTCTCCGGAGGCTTGTCCCGGGGACTCGCAGGCGCTGATGAACAACGGGAGCAGCAGCAGCACGAACAGGTTCCTGATTTTCAATCCCGTCTCCTCGTCTTGAAAGCGGTTAGCACGCATCCACGCCGGGCCAGACTCAGGGTATGTGTCGCGATGCGTCAGAATGCGGAGGGAACTGGGTGAGTTCACTCGCAATTCTCAAAGACACCTCTAGAGCCGTTTTCTCTGTCAGTAAAGAAGTCTTTGAAAGCGCCTTCAGGTTTTGATTCGAAGGATTCAATGCCCAGGCGTCGACTCTCTGCGTCAATGAGAGGCGCTTTCAGAAAAAATCGAATGGCGCAGTGTGCCGAGCCCGGGTACTCCGCAGTGGGACCGCGAAGTGCGGAATACCCAACACTCGGAGAAGACCCATGAACAAGCCCTATAGCCGTCTGGATCGGGACAACGCGGCGGTGCTGCTGGTGGACCATCAGGCCGGTCTGCTGTCGCTGGTCCGCGACTTCAACCCGGATCAGTTCAAGAACAACGTGCTCGCCCTGGCCGACCTCGCGGCCTACTTCAAGCTCCCGACCATCCTGACGACCAGCTTCGAGGACGGCCCCAACGGTCCGCTGGTCCCGGAGCTGAAGGAGAAGTTCCCGAAGGCGCCGTTCATCCCGCGCCCCGGTCAGATCAACGCCTGGGACAACGAGGACTTCGTCAAGGCGGTGAAGGCCACGGGCCGCAAGCAGCTCATCCTCGCGGGCGTCGTGACCGAGGTCTGCGTCGCCTTCCCGGCGCTGTCGGCCATCGCCGAGGGCTTCGAGGTGTTCGTCGTGACCGATGCCTCCGGCACGTTCAACGAGATCACCCGTGACGCCTCTTGGAGCCGCATGACGCAGGCGGGCGCGCAGCTCATGACGTGGTTCGGCGTCGCCTGTGAGCTGCACCGCGACTGGCGCCGGGACGTGGAGGGGCTGGCGGCGCTGTTCTCGAACCACATCCCCGACTACCGCAACCTGATCACCAGCTACAGCCTGATGAAGGGCACCAACCCCCTGCCCAAGGCAGTGCCCTGAGGCACTGCCTGCCAGCCCCTTCCCCCCGAGGGGGCTGGGTCAGCCCCGGGCGAACGCCAGCAGGTCGGCGTTGAGCTGATCCTTGTGGGTGGCGGCGAGGCCGTGATCGCCACCGGGGTAGACCTTCAGCGTCGCGCCCTTGACCAGCTTCGCCGAGAGGCGGGCCGAGGTGTCGATCGGGACGATCTGGTCATCGTCGCCGTGGATGATCAGCGTCGGCACGTCGAACTTCTTGAGGTCCTCGGTGAAGTCGGTCTCCGAGAAGGCCTTGATGCAGTCGAGCTCGGCCTTGAGGCTGCCCATCATGCCCTGCATCCAGAAGCTGTCGCGCATGCCCTGAGAGACCTTCGAGCCCGGGCGGTTGGCGCCGAAGAAGGGCGTGGTCAGGTCCTTGAAGAACTGCGAGCGATCGGCGGCCACGCCCTTGCGGATGCCGTCGAACGCCTCGATCGGTTGTCCGCCGGGATTGGCGGCGGTCTTGAGCATGATGGGCGGCACGGCGCCGACCAGCACCGCCTTGGCGACGCGGCTCGTGCCGTGGCGGCCGATGTAGCGCGCCACCTCGCCGCCGCCCGTGGAGTGGCCCACGAGGATGGCGTTCTTGAGGTCCAGCGTCTCGATCAGCGCGGCGAGGTCATCCGCGTAGGTGTTCATCTCGTGGCCGCCCCAGGGCTGGCTGGAGCGCCCATGGCCGCGCCGGTCGTGGGCGATGGTGCGAAAGCCGTTGGAGGCCAGGAAGACCATCTGGTCCTCCCAGGCGTCGGCGGTGAGCGGCCAGCCATGGCTGAACACCACCGGCTGACCCGAGCCCCAGTCCTTGTAATAGATGCGCGTGCCGTCCTTCGTCGTGATCGTCGTCATGTGTGGTGCCCTTCAGAATGGGTTGCGCGCCCACGATAGGCACTGCGCCTCGACCGTCAATCGTGCGACAAGGAGGGGGCATGCGAATCCTGCACACGATGTTGCGAGTGGGAGACCTCGAGCGCTCCCTGGATTTCTACACGCGGGTCCTCGGGATGAAGTTGCTGCGGCGCAAGGACTATCCCGAGGGGAAGTTCACCCTGGCCTTCGTGGGCTACGGCCCCGAGGACACCCACCCCGCGCTGGAGCTCACCCACAACTGGGACACCTCGAAGTACGAGCTCGGCAATGCCTACGGCCACGTCGCCCTGGGGGTGGAGGACATCCGCGCCACCTGCGAGGCCATCCGCCAGGCCGGAGGGAAGATCGTCCGTGAGCCCGGGCCGATGAAGCACGGCACCACGGTCATCGCCTTCGTCGAGGATCCCGACGGCTACCGGGTGGAGCTCATCGAGCAGCGGCACTGACAGGCAGCGCCGGGCTCTGTTTACGGCTCACGCCGACAGCCATAGCTGCGGGAGTTCCTTTCCGAGCGCCCGCGTGCCGAAGTCCCGCATCGCCGAGTTGACCGCCTCGGCGAAGGCGGGGGAGAGCGCTCCGGGGGAAGCCGAAGGGGCGATGACCGGCACGTCCGTTCGGGGCTGGTCGCGGGTGATGCACTCGGTGAGCGAACCCACCGGGCGTGCGGCCACCACGTCCGAGTAGCGTCGGCTCTGCGCGGTCCGGCCCCAACGCTCGCCGATGAACTTGAGGATGGACGTGTGGTCGAACGCTTCGGCATGGGCAGGGCGGAGCACCTGGCCCGCGTCCACGAGCGGCGACACGACGAAGAGCGGTACGCGCGGGCCGAGCGACTCGTAGGGCGCGTAACGCACGCCCGTTGGTGGCTGGGTCGCGATGCGTGGCGGCGAGACATGGTCGAAGAAGCCGCCGCTCTCGTCGTAGGTGATGACCAGCAGCGTGCGCGACCAGCGCTCCAGGTTCAGCAGCAGCGCCGAGTAGATGCGTGCCAGGAAGCGCTGGGCCCGCGCTACCGTGACGGGCGGGTGATCGTCCGTCGGGTCGGGGTCCATGGCGTCCTCGTAGCCGGGCTCGATGTAGATGATGCTGGGAGCGCTGGTGTTGCTCTCGTGAGCCCAATCGAAGCCGAAGCGGCTGAAGCTCCGGAAGTGCGTGTGCTGCGTGAGGATGGGCAACTGCCAGCTCTTGACGAGGAAGGTGAAGGGGAAGGCTCCGTCGCTGTACACGCGCCAGCGCACTTTGTTGCGGTTGCAGAAGTCGTAGACGAGCTCGTGGTCCGGCAGTACCAGGCCGTTGTCCTCGACCCGACTGAAGCCCGAGAGCGCCATCATCCGGTTGGCCTGTGTCCCCGCGGGGACCGGCTGGAACCAGCGATCGGAGATGGCGAAGTTGTCCGCGAAGAAATGCGCCGTGTGTACCTCGTCCGGCGTGAAGTACCCCATCACCATCCGCGTGTGCTCCGGCCGGCCCCAGTGGGAGTCGTTCTGGTGCGCCCGCGCGTACTCCGGGACGAAGCCGTCCATCGGGTAGCGATTCAGCGCCGGGTCGAAAGTGCCCAGTTGCCGGCGGAAGCTCGCCCGGTTGTGCGGTGGGTCCTTCGGCGGGAAGTTCGGATTGCTCAGCGGGTAGGGCCGGCAGTCGATGTTCTTGAATTGGAAGGCCGGCAGCGTCCGGCCATCGGCGCCCACCTGGATGCCATCCACCACGGGCCTGCCGGGCTGGCGATAGGCCGGCAGGCTCCGGTAGCCCAGCATGTGGTCGAACGACCGGTTCTCCAGCATGACGATGATGAGCGTGCTGACGCTCTGCGGATTCGCGGGCATGGTCCCTCTACCTCCCCGGTAAAGGTGTGGCGGGGAGTGGCCCGCCGTGGGGAGGCGCCGCGCTCAGCCCTCGTCCGAGAGCCCGTACTCCTTGAGCTTGCGCGCCAGCGTGTTGCGGCCGATCTCCAGCGCCTTCGCCGCCGCCGTGCGGTTGCCCTTCACCGCCTCCAGGACATGGAGGATGTGGCGCCGCTCGACCTCCGCCAGCGGGAGCAAGCCTGGAGGCGGCGCCGCCGAGGCCGTGGCCTCACTGGTCACGGGCACGACCCGGTCCACCGTGGGCAGGGGAAGGTGCTCTTCGAGGATCTCTCCCTCGCACAGCACCACCGCGCTCTCGACGCAGTTCTCCAGCTCGCGCACGTTGCCTGGCCAGCGGTAGCTCTTGAGCCGACCCAGCGCCGCCGCGCTCAGCTTCGGTTGCTCCAGCCGGTGCCGCTTCGCCGCCGCCGCCACGAAGTGCCGCGCCAGCCGCTCGATGTCGTCTCCTCCGCGCTCGCGCAGGGGAGGGAGGACGATCTCCACCACCTTGATGCGGTAGTAGAGATCCTCGCGGAACTTGCCCTCGGCCACCATGCGCGCCAGATCGCGGTTCGTCGCCGCGACGATGCGCACGTTCACCTTGACCGTGTGCGTGCCGCCCACGCGCTCGAACTCGCGATCCTGCAGCACGCGCAGCAGCTTGCCCTGCACCGGCAGCGGCAGCTCACCGATCTCGTCGATGAACACCGTGCCGCTGTCGGCCGCCTCGAACTTGCCCGGCACCCGGTGGTCGGCTCCGGTGAAGGCGCCTTTCTCGTGGCCGAACAGCTCGTTTTCGATCAGCGTGGCCGGCAGCGCCGCGCAGTCCACCTTCACGAAGGGCTTGTCCCTCCGAGGCCCGTTGACGTGGACGGCCCGCGCGAACAGCTCCTTGCCGCAGCCGCTCTCGCCGCGCAGCAGCACCGTGGCGTCCGTGGGCGCCGCCTTCTGTACCAGTCGGTAGATGGACTTGAGCTGCGCCGACTCACCGATGATGCGGTTGAAGAAGTAGCCCACTGGCGCGTGCGGCTGTTCCTTCGCTCGCTTGAGCTCCTGGTAGAGGCTGGTGCTCTGCAGCGCCGTGCTCACCTGCGAGGCGATCGCCGTCAAGCGATCGGTGTCCTCCTCCGTGAACCGTCCGCCACCCAGCCGGTTGAGCACCTGGAGCACGCCGTAGATGGTGCCCTCCGCGTCTCGCAGAGGCACCGCCAGCAGGCTCGTGGTGCGGTAGCCCGTCAGCCGGTCGATGTCGGCGAAGAACAGGGGCTCGCCCTTCAGGTCCGTCAGGCTCACCGGCGTGCCGACCTGCGCCACGTGGCCCGCCACACCCTGGCCGAGCTTCACCCGGATCTGCGACACCTCGGGCAGGTGCGCCGCGCGGGAGAACAGCTCGCCGCGCGCCGGGTCCAACAGCCACAGCGTGCCGCGATCGGCCTGCATCGTCACGGCGATGCGGTCGACGAGCGTGTGCAGGAACGCATCGAGATCGACTTCGCGCCCGACGAGGCCGCCGACCGAGAGCAGGACCTGACTGACATCCGAGGGCTGAGGCATGGTGGGCAGCGGCGGCAGAACGAACGCCGTGGCGGCACCATAGCATTCGAAGCGCATCGCACCGCCCCCTATGCACTCACCGTGTGACCCAGGAGGATGCGCTTGCCCTCTCGCGCCGGCTCGGTGGCGAAGAAGTGGTTGCGGGCCTCCTCGGCCATGTTCTCCACCACGTCGTCGTTGTGCGCCGGGTCGTGGTGGAACAGCAGCAGCCGGCGGGCGTCCACCGCCTGGGCCACCTGCGCCGCGTCCACCATGGTGGAGTGGCCCCAGCCCTTCTTGGGCATTCCCACCTTGCCCTCGTACTCCGCGGGCGTGTACTGCGCGTCCAGGCAGAGCGCGTCGGCACCCTCGAGCAGACGGCCCACGTCGCCGCTCAGGCTGTCGCGCGCCAGCTCCACGTCCGTGGCGTAGACGAAGGTGTGGCCGTCCGCCTCGATGCGGTAGGCCAGACAGCCCTGCGGGTGGGGCACGTCGATGGGCGTGACGCGGAAGGGGCCCACCTCGACGGTGCGGCCGTGCAGGGCCGAGGCGAACGCCATCTTCGAGCGCATGATGGAGAGCGGGACGGGGAAGTTGGGCGGCTCCATCTGCCGGGCGAGCACGCTCTGCAGGGCCTGATCGCCGTTGGCGCCCGGGCCGTACATTGTCAGCTCGGTGGTGCCCAGGTACGCGGGGGTGAAGAAGGGAAAGCCCTGAACGTGGTCCCAGTGCAGGTGCGAGAAGAACATCGTCGTCTTCTGGGGAGGGCCCTCGCGCATCATGATCTCGCCGAGGGAGCGGATGCCCGTGCCCGCGTCCAGGATGAGGCGCTGGCCCTGGCTGGTGACCTCCACGCAGGCTGTGTTGCCGCCGATGCGCGAGCCCGAGACCGCGATGCTGCCCCGAACGCCGAAGAACCGGATTTCCATGGTGCGTCTCCCTCGAAGTGCTGTCGGCCCGGTGCGGCCGCGCTGTCGTTCCTGGGCTAAAGCAGGGACGATGCCAGAGCCTAAATGCCCGGAATGACATGGGGAGGGGGAGGGGTGTACCGTCCTGGTGCCCCAATTTGGATCGCCCTGGATCAGGACGCTCGCGCCATTCCGGAACATCCGGGCTGGCGAGGAAGTCTTGTTTCAGACGGGCGTCCGTTGGCCTTCAGGGCTGGCCAGGGTCCCAGACGTACTCCTCGGTGGGGGTCAGTTTCGTGTTCGTGAAGGCGTGGCGCGTGACGAACCTGGCGAAGCGCTCGGAGACGATGATGGTCCCCTGGAGGCCACGGGGGCGGAACACGTCCTCGCCCTGCCAGGTGCCGGGCTCCAAAGAGAACCCATGGATGGAGTCCAGTCCACGATAGCGGCACTCAGCGCATGTCATGGGCTTGGTGTGGCGGAGGTGGCTCCTTGCCTCATCCACGGCTCCACGGCCGAAGCATGGGCTGACGACGAAGTAGCGGGGCACAGAGCCGGACTTGGGGCGCTTGCGCTTTGCCCGCACACGGCTCACCTCGACGGGATGAAAGCCGAGCAGTCCGGTGAGCCCTTCCTCTCGAAATGTCTCCGCCATGCGTTCGGAGAAGAGCGCCTCATCGCCTGGCCCTTCGACGAAGTCCCCGAAGGTCGCACCATGCACTTCCAGCTCGACGCGGTACGGGGGCAGCCACACCTTCATGCCGATGGGCTCGCCACAGTGGGTGCAACGCGTGGCACCTCCGCGATTGGTAGGCTCCGATTTGTAGAACTTGGTGTCGTGAGGCCCCCAGACATCGTCCTCAAGCACGAAGAAGCGCGCGTCAGATGGCGGGCCCGAAGCCATTGGGAAACCTCTTGAGCATGTCCTTGCGGCTGTAGATCTCGCGCAGCTTCGCCATGAACTCCTCCGGCGTTGCTCTGCGCTCCTGCCTCAGCCACCTCATAACCTCCAGGTCTACCTCGCGGTGCCATTTCTGGTAGCCGCAGTGCGACTCCTTGTCCTTTGCCTTGGCCACGTAGCGCTCATCTCTCGGCTCGTAGAGTCCGCTGAGGGTTTCATGGTCCTCCAGTACCTTGGCGATGGGCCGGGAGATGACGTGATGGTTCTGTCCTTGGCAATCGGGGGGCTCGGGCGCGGCTTCTCCGGCGGCTTCGGCGGCTTCGGCGAATGCCGCGTCCTCTTTCGTTTGGGCCTCTTCTTCGAGCCGCGCCACCCCAGATTGCGTCGTCCCATAGAGCGTCTTCACGCCATTGAGAACTTCAGCAATCCTCAAGGGGCTGACCATACAGCGGTTGGCCGCGGTCAGCGGATCCCTCAAGATGCAGCAACTCTCTGTGTCCCAGCAGGAGGCTTGGGCCAGATAGATGGGCTGTCTTGCGTCGGTCGGCTGGCTCGCGGTGGAGTGAGCCATTGAGGCGCACCCCGCCGTGAGGCCCACAAGTATGACCCACAGAGAGAAGAGGAGAGCGCGACCCGTGTCTTTCATGCGCTCCACCAATGAGCCCAAGGTTACCTGAAGGGGCTCAAGCTCCGACCACCTGGTCGATGGCCCCGAAGATCGTGCCGGCTTCATCCCGCATCTCGATGCGCACCCGGTTGCCCCGCTTCAGGAACGGCGTCTTGGGCGCGCCGCTCTGGAGCGTCTCGACCGTGCGCAGCTCCGCGATGCACGAGTAGCCCGCGCCACCCTCGCTCACGGCCTTGCCTGGCCCCCCGTCAGGGCCACGGTTGGACACCGTGCCCGAGCCGATGATCGTCCCCGCGCACAGCGTGCGCGTCTTGGCCGCGTGCGCCACCAGCGTGCCGAAGTCGAACGTCATGTCCACGCCGGCGTTCGCACGCCCGAATGGCTGGCCATCGAGGAAGACCTCGAGGGGGCGGTGCAGCTTTCCATCACGCCACGCCGTGCCAAGCTCGTCAGGCGTGACGAACACCGGCGAGAGCGCCGACGCCGGCTTGGACTGGAAGAACCCAAAGCCCTTCGCCAGCTCATCCGGAATCAGGTTCCGCAACGACACGTCGTTGACGAGCCCGACCAGCACGACTGCTCCCAGTGCCTGCTCACGCGTCGCCCCCAGGAGGACATCGCGCGTCACGACCACGACCTCTCCCTCCATGTCGCAGCCCCACGACTCGTCCGCGAGAGGGATGGGCTGGCATGGGCCCAGGAAGCCGTCCGAGCCACCCTGGTACATCAACGGGTCGGTCCAGAACGTCGCGGGCATCTCCGCCTTGCGCGCCTTGCGCACCAACTCGACGTGATTCACGTACGCCGAGCCGTCCGCCCACTGATAGGCGCGAGGCAGGGGCGCCGCACACCGCGTGGGGTCGAACGGCTCACCCGCGAGGTCTCCCTTTTCCAGTCGCTCCGCGAGCGAACGCAGCAGGGGCGCGCAACGGTCCCACTCATCGAGCGCGGCCTGCAACGTCAGCGCGATGGCCGATGCATCCGCCTGCCGCTTGAGATCCTTCGACACGACCACCAGGCGGCCATCCCGCCCCACGTTCAGGGATGCGAGCTTCACTTTGGAGCCTCTTCCTTGGAAGGCACCTGGGCCTTGCGCAGATCGGCCCAGCAGGCGTCGTAGTCCGACTGCAGCGCCGGGCTCTCCATCGCCGCGCGTGTCGGCGCGATGACCCAGCGGGTCTCGAACATGAACGCGAGCGTGTTGTCGATCTTCCGCGGCGCGAGGTCCGCGGCGACCGCCGCCTCGTAGGTCTTCCGGTCGGGACCATGTGCGCTCATGCAGTTGTGGAGCGACGCTCCTCCCGGCACGAATTGGTCCGCCTTGGCGTCGTAGACCCCGTGGACCAGCCCCATCAGCTCGCTCATCACGTTGCGATGGAACCACGGCGGCCGGAACGTGTTCTCCGCGACCATCCACCGGGGCGGGAAGATCACGAAGTCGCAGTTCGCGGTCCCCGGTGTATCGCTCGGGGACGTCAGCACCGTGAAGATCGACGGGTCCGGGTGATCGTAGCTCACCGTGTTGATCGTGTTGAACCGCGCGAGATCGTACGTGTACGGGACGTGCGTGCCGTGCCATGCGACGACATCGAACGGCGAGTGGTCGATCGTCGTCTCCCACAGGTTGCCCTGGAACTTCTGCACGACGCGCGTCGGCCGCTCGATGTCCTCGTAGCTCGCCACCGGCGCGATGAAGTCTCGCGGGTTCGCCAACCCATTGGAGCCAATGGGCCCCAGCTCCGGGAGCCGGAACGGCGCGCCGTAGTTCTCGCAGATGTAGCCGCGCGCCGGCCCCTCCGGCAGCTCCACGCGCATGCGCATCCCGCGCGGGATGAGCGCGACATGACCGGGAGGAACCTCCAGCACGCCCAGCTCGGTCACGATCCGGAGCGCCCCGGACTGGGGGACGATGAGCAGCTCGCCGTCGGCGTTGAAGAACGCGGTGTCGATCATCGACGCGTTCGCGGCGTAGAGATGCACCGCCGCGCCCGCGCCCATGGCGGGGGAGCCATTGCCTCCCAGCGTGAGCAGTCCCTCGAGGAACGTGGTCGGCGCCGTCGGTAGCGGCAGCGGATTCCAGCGCAGCCGGTTGGGGGAGGGGGGAACCTCGGTGAACGGCCCACTGCGCAGCTTGCCTGCGTCCGTCTGCCGGTACGGCGGGTGGGCCGCGCTCGGTCGCAGTCGATAGAGCCACGTCCGCCGGTTCTCATGGCGCGGCGCCGTGAACGCCGTGCCCGAGAGCTGCTCGGCGTAGAGGCCGAACGCGACGCGCTGCGGCGTGTTCTGGCCGACGGGGAGCGCACCGGCGATCGCCTCCGATACGTGCTCGTTCCCGAACCCTGATTGGTGGCGGAGCTTTTCCATGGCACCTCAGATAGTAACAAATGAAACCAAATTGACAAGCTTCACGGGCCTTGCTTCAGGGCGCGGCTCGCGGCGCGTTCGATCCGCTCGAGCAGCGAGCGCAACAGAGCGCGCTCATCGGGCCCGAGCTCGGCGAGCACCTCGGCCTCGGCCTCGAGCGCCGCGGGCGCCACGCGCTCGTAGATGCGCCGGCCCGCGGCGGTGAGTGACAGGCGGCGCGAGCGGGCGTCGCTCTCGCTCGTGGCGCTCCGAACCAGTCCGCGCTCCTCGAGGGAGCGCGCGGCGCGGCTCACCGGGACCTTCTCCATCCGCGTGCGCTTGATGAGCTCGAGCTGCGTGCGCTCGCCGTCCTCTCCGAGCACCGCGATGAGTCGCCACTCCTGGGTGCTCAGGCCGTATTGCTCCGCGTATACGCGGGCGACCCGTTGGCTGACGACGTTCGCGGCGACCGAGAGGCGGTAGGGGAGGAACTCGTCGAGGGTCAGGCTCGCGGTGCGCGCTCGGCTCATCGCGCCGAATATAGCCGCCGCGGAAGCAGCTTGGCTCAGCGAGACCAGCGGGCCACGTTGCCCTGTGAACCCGCCAACCAGAGCTCGTGCGGGCTCACGCCGTCGATCGCGATGGGCGTCCAGCTGACCGTGTGGAAGTCGTCCCAGGTCGTGCCATCGAACACGTAGACCGTCTTGTCGTTGGCGACGAGGTAGATGACGGTGTCGCTGTAGGAGACGGCGTCCCGGATATTCGTGGGGGTGTCGTTCGGCTCCAGTCGGGGCAGCTCGCTCCAAACCCCTTTGACGCCCTTGAGCACCACGCCCTTGTCTCCCACCGCATGCGCGAGTTGGCCATGCACCATATGCACGCTGCGCAGGAAGAAATCAGTGGGCAGTGAACCCGGCAGCGTCTCACGGGTCCATGCGTTGCCCGTGGGAGAAGAGCGGAAGATCCGCGGCTCGTTGACCGAGGACACCGACTCCGCGCCCACCGCCAGCAGGTTCGTGGGGCTCGTCCCATGAATGGCCCGGAGGTTGGCACCCACCCGCGCTGTCTCCGTGACCGTGCCTGCGCCCGTGCCCATGTGCTCCCACCGGTAGATGCGCCCGTCGCTCGCCACCGCGAAGAGCGTGGTGCTCGCGCCGTTCTCGAAGCCCACCAGCCCGTTGATGCTGACGCTTTGCCCTGAGTTCACGGTCGCGCAGCCGTTCTCCGCCAACGCCCGCGTGGCGAGCACGCCGTCGGACGAGGCCATGAAGACGCGTCCGTCCGCACGCGCCCAGGCGCTTCGCCAGCTCCCCGTGCAGTCGGTGTAGAGCGTCGCGGTGGACTGCTCCACGTGCGCCAACTGGTTGGTGCCCACCGCCCACGCCTTGTTCTCCGCGTAGGAAGCCACGGCGTCCCACTGGGTGGAGCCCGTGTTGGAGACGGTCCTCCAGCTCACCGAGGCACACGTCGGCGGATCGTCCACCACGCCATTGCAGTCATTGTCCAGCCGATCGCAACGTTCCGTTCCCCCGTTGAAGGCGAACGGGGAGCTGTCGTTGCAGTCGCTCGGGCTGGTCACGGCCCCGGGCGCAGGCGCCACGCAGCTCATCGCGGCGAAGGTGCCCGCGCGCCCGTCCCCGTCCTCATCCACGTACCAGTTGCTGGGCGAAGTGGGACTCACGCACGCGGCGCTGGTGGTGCTCTGGCACGTGACGGTTCCGCCGCAGCCCTGGCTCGTGGTGCATGTCGTGCCCGCACCGAAGGTGTCATCCACCACGTCGTCGCAGTTCTCGTCCTGCCCGTCGCACAGGGACTCCGCCTGATCCGGGCGGAAGTTGGCCTTGGAATCGTCGCAGTCCCGGTTGTTGGCCGCGTAGCCCGCGGGTCGGGTGCAGCTCACCAGGGGCTGGCGCAGAGGGTCCCTGTCTCCATAGCCGTCTCCGTCCGCGTCGCGAAAATAGGTGATCGCTCCCGTCGCGTCCGACTCGTCGCCCGAGCAGTTGTCGTCCTTGCCATTGCAGATGTCGGGAGCGTTCGGGTTCACCTGGCGGTCATCGTCATCGCAGTCCGAGCCTCCCTGCGCCGTGCTCACGAAGCCGTCATCGTCCAGGTCCTCGGCCCGGAGCTCCATCTTCACCGGCAGCACGCCCTCCTCGGGGACCTCGGCTTCCAGCGTCTGCGTGTCCACCTGCCGCCGGTTCGTATCGGCACAGCTGCGCTCGTACGCCGTGGCCGTCAGCACCAGGTTCCGACTCCAGCCCTCCTGGCGGAAGACGGCCACGAGCAGCTCCTTGCTGGGAGCAGGAGGGGTGCCCAGCACCAGCTCCTCGAGCTTCTCGCGAGAGGGGTCCTCCTTGTCCGAGGCCTTCAGCGTGAGGCACCCGGGGCGGAACGTCGCGTAGGAGAGCTCCACCCGCAGCGCACCCGCCTGCGGCTCCGCACGCTTGCACCCGCTGGCCAACAGCACGACCCACAGCCCCATCAGGAATAAACGCATCGCTGGTGGATTCCCGGGCGCACGCCCGTCTGGTGGGGCCCCCTCCGCAGAGGACGCCCAGAGGAACTGGAATCCCCCTTAGTCCGCCGAGCGGGCGAACGTCCAGACAGGCGAGAAGTCGATGGCCCTACATCCCGCGCTTCGTTATATGGCGCTCCAACGAGTCCCCCGCACCTCGTCCGACGCCCGGCCTTTCATGTTTACCGCTCGACTCTTCCTCGGCGCCCCGTTGTGTGCCTGCCTCGTCCTCACGTCGCTGGATGCCAGAGCGCAGACCTCGGAGCCAGCCCCCCCAGTGGCGCCCGCCGCGCCCACGGCTTCGCCTTCGGAGACTCCGGCCGCGGAGCCGCTGACCCTGGAGCGCGCCGTGGAGCTTGCCTCGGAGCACAATGAGCGGGCGCTGGCGGCCCAGCAGCGCGCCGAGGCCGCGGACGCTCGGGTGGCCCGTGCCCGTGCCTTCTTCTTCCCCGAGCTGACGGTTACTGGCACCTACACCCGCCGCCTGCGCGAGTCGGTGCGAAATGTGGCGGGCCAACCGACGGTGCTGCAACGACGCAACGCGTTGGGCGCCACGGCCGTGGCCCGCATGTCCCTGTTCGACGCGCGGGGCTTTCCGCTGTACCGGGCGGCGCGGTTGGAGGGCGAGGCGGCGGAGCTGGAATCGCGCGAGGAGCGCCGGCTGGTGGCCTTCGAGGCGGCGGATGCCTTCCTCACCACGCTGGGTACACAGCAGGTGTATGAGGCCGCCGTGCGGCGGCTCGACTTCGCACAGCAGACGCTGCTGGACGCCAAGGCCCGGGCGGAAGCAGGGCTGGCCAGCACCAACGACGTGACTCGCGCGGAGCTGGAGGTGTCCAGCGCCGAGGTGGAGCTGGCCCAGGCCCGTGGCGAGGCCCAGGCGAGCCGGCTCGAGCTGGGCTACCTGCTGGTCGCTCCCGTGGAGGGCGCGCTGGCCCTGCCGGAGCCGTTGCTGGCCGAGGCGTCGCGATCGACCGAGGGCCTGAGCGCGCTGGCGCAAGGCGCCGAGGCGCGACGCCTGGATCTTCTCTCCACGAGGCTCCGGGTGCAGGCGCAGGAGGCCTCCGCCCGTGAACCCCTGGCCCGCCTCTTCCCCACGCTGGGCGTGTCGGGGCAGTACCGCATCACCAACGAGTCGGGGCTCATCGGCAACCAGGGCGATGGGTTCGTCGCCCTCGATCTGACGTGGAACCTCTTCGATGGTGGTGAGCGGTACGCGGAGCGCCGCGAGCGGGTGGCGCTGACGCACGCTCTGGAGCTGGAGGCTACGGCGCGCACGCGCCGTGTGGGCGTGGACATTCAACGCGCGCAGGTGGCGCTGGACAACGCGCGGGCCGCGCTGCGGCAGAGCGAGCTGGCGGCGACGCAGGCGCGCAGGAACGCGGAGGAGACAGGGATTCTCTACCGGCAGGGGCTGTCCACCGCGCTGGCGGTGGCGGATGCCTCGCTTCGCCTCTTCGAGGCGGAGGTGGAGCTGGCCCGCACGCGCTACAGCCTGGGCGTGGCGCTGTTGGATCTTCGAGCCGCCGTGGGACTCGATCCTCTCGGGAAGGAGCCGTAATGCGAGGCATGGGACTGGTGGCCCTGGCGGCCGTGGCGCTCGCCATGGGGACGGGGTGTGGCGGCAAGGGGGGAGGAGACGCCGCGGGCGGGGAAGCGCCAGCCGGCAAGGCGGGAGCGGGTGGCGCGGGAGGGAAGGGCGGTGGACGCGGGGCGATGCAATTTCCCGTGGAGGTGGCGCCCGTGGAGTCGCGCGACGTGGAGTACGTCGTCAGCGCGGTGGGCTCCGTGGAGGCCTTCGAGCAGGTGCAGATCACCGCGCGGGTGGCCGGCGTGGTGGAGCGCGTCCTGTTCACCGAAGGGCAGACGGTGAAGAAGGGCGACGCGCTGGCGGAGATCGAGCCCACCCGCTACAGCCTGGCCGTGGCCTCGGCGAAGGCGGCGCTGGAGAAGGCGCAGGCCTCGGCCTCGGAGGCCCAGGCGGGCGCGCAGCGGCGGGCGACGGTGAACGAGCAGCGCCCCGGCCTGTTGCCCGCCGAGGAGCTGGAGACCTTCCAGACGCGCGCACGCACCGCGGCGGCCGAGGTGAGCGCGGCCAAGGCGGCGCTGGATCAGGCGGAGCTGAACCTGCGGGACGCGTACGTGCGCGCTCCCATGGACGGAGTGCTGCAGACGCGCACCGTGCAGACGGGCCAGTACGTGAACCCCGGCTATGTGATGGCCACGCTGCTGCGGCGCGATCCGCTGCTCCTGCGCTTCCGCGTGCCGGAGGCGGACGTGGCGCGGCTCCAGCCGGGCATGGAGGCGCGCTTCACGGTGCGCACGGATGGGCGCACGTACACCGGGAAAATCACCCACGTGGCGGCGGCGGCGGACGATCAGAGCCGCATGGTGCCGGTGACGGCGGAGGTGAAGGGCGAGGAGGCCACGGCGCTGCGGCCGGGCGCGTTCGCCTCGGTGTCGGTGCCGGTGGAGACCTCGAAGGGCTCGCCGGTCATCCCGCAGACGGCGGTGCGCCCCAGCGAGCGTGGCTTCCTGGCGTTCGTGGTGGAGGGGGACAAGGCGCGCGAGCGCGTGCTGGAGCTGGGCATGCGCACCGCGGACGGGCGGGTGGAGGTGAAGGAGGGGCTGAAGCCGGGCGAGACGCTGGTGGTGCGCGGCGCCGAGGCGCTCAAGGAGGGCGCGCCGGTGCGCGTGGTGGAAGGGCAGAAGCCGCCCTTGACGGGTGAGCCGCGCCAGCAACCGGTCGAGAAGAGCAGCACGGGAGGTGCCGGGCAATGAGCATCACCGAGGCCTGCATCAAGAAACCTGTCTTCGCGTGGATGCTCATGGCGGCCACCATCGTCTTCGGACTGGTGGCGGCCCAGCGCATCGGCATCAGCCAGTTCCCGGACGTGGACTTCCCCACCATCAACATCTCCGTCACCTGGGAGGGCGCCTCTCCCGAGGCGGTGGAGAGCGATCTGGTGGAGCCCATCGAGGAGGCGGTGATGCAGGTGGAGGGCGTCAAGTCCCTCACCTCCACCGCGCGCCAGGGCAGCGCCTCCATCACCGTGGAGCTGGACCTGTCGCGCAACGTGGATCTGGCGCTCCAGGACGTGCAGACGAAGGTGAGCCAGGCGCAGCGGCGGTTGCCGCAGGACGTGGATCCGCCGGTCATCTCCAAGACGAACCCGGAGGACCAGCCGATCATGTGGATCGGCCTGTCGGGGCCCTTTGCCCCGCAGGTGCTGAGCGACTACGCGCGCTACCGCATCAAGGAGAAGCTCCAGACGGTGGAGGGCGTGGGTGAGGTGACGCTGGGCGGCGCGCTGGAGCGCAACGTGCGCATCTGGGCGGACGCGGGGAAGCTGGACGCACGGGGGCTCACCGTCGCGGACGTGATCGCCGCGCTGCAGCGCGAGCACGTGGAGTTGCCCGCCGGCCGCATCGAGACGGAGGGGCGCGAGGTCAACGTCCGCATCATGGGCGAGGCGCTGGACCTGGAGACGCTGCGCAACATCGTCGTGCGGGAGCAGCAGGGCGCCCCTGTGTACCTCTCCGACGTGGCGCTGGTGGAGGACGGCTTCGAGGACGAGCGGCGCCTGGCGCGCGTGGACGGCAATCCCGCGCAGGGCATGGGCATCCGCAAGCAGCGCGGCGCCAACGCGGTGGCCGTGGCCGAGGGCGTGCATGCCGTGCTGGATCAGCTGCGCAAGGAGCTGCCCGAGGGCATGCTGCTGGGCGTCAACTTCGACTCCACGCGCTTCATCGAGGAGAGCGTCCACGAGATCGAGATCGAGCTCTTGCTGGCGTGTCTGCTGACGGCGCTGGTGTGCTGGATGTTCCTGGGCTCGCTGTCCAGCACGCTCAACGTGGTGCTGGCCATCCCCATGTCGCTGCTGGGCACGGTGGCCGTCATCTACTTCCTGGGCTTCACGCTCAACACGTTCACGTTGCTAGGGCTGGCGCTGGCGGTGGGCATCGTCGTGGACGACGCCATCATGGTCCTGGAGAACATCTACCGGCACGCGGAGACGGGCAAGGATCGGGTGAGCGCCGCGCGCGAGGGCACGCAGGAGATCACCTTCGCGGCGCTGGCGGCCACGCTGGCGGTGGTGGCCATCTTCATCCCCGTGGTCTTCATGAAGGGGATCATCGGCAAGTTCTTCCTCCAGTTCGGCGTCACCCTGTGCGTGGCGGTGCTGCTGTCCTACGTGGAGGCCATCACCCTGGCGCCGGCGCGCTGCGCGCAGCTGCTCAAGACTTCGCGCGAGCACCGCGGCAAGGTGGGCCTGCTGGTGGACCGGGGCTTCGAGAAGCTCGAGGGCCTGTACGCGCGGGTGCTGGCCCAGGCGCTCAAGCGGCCGTGGTGGGTGCTGGGCGGCGCGGCGGTGATGCTGGGCGCCTCGGTGTTCGCCTTCCAGGCGCTGCCAAGCGAGTTCGTGCCCTCGCAGGACCAGAGCCGGCTCAACGTGCGCCTGCAGACGGCGGTGGGCAGCAACCTGGAGGAGACGAACCGGCTCTTCAAGCGCGCGGAGGCCTTCGCCATCAGCCGGCCCGAGGTGCAGCGCGTGTTCGCCGTGGTGGGAGGCTTCGGCGGCGGTGGTGGCTCGGTGAACTCGGGCAACCTGATGGTGACCCTGAAGCCCCCCAGCGAGCGCATGAGCCAGGCGGAGTTCCAGCAGGTGCTGCGCAAGGAGCTCAACTCGTACCCGGGCCTGCGCGCGGTGGTGCAGGATCTATCGCAGAGCGGCTTCACGGCTCAGCGCGGCTTCCCGGTGGAGTTCAGCGTGCGCGGCTCGGACTGGGAACGGCTGGTGGAGTCCAGCGCGCAGATCCGCGAGAAGCTGCAGGCCAGCGGCAAGGTGGTGGACGTGGACACGGACTACCAGCTCGGCATGCCGGAGCTGCGTATTACTCCGGATCGGGCGCGCGTGGCCGACCTGGGCATCTCCGTCGAGACGGTGGCCTCCACCCTCAACGCGCTGGTGGGCGGGGTGCGGGTGGGCAAGTACAGCGCGGGCGGGCGGCGCATCGACGTGCGGCTGCGCCTGCTGGCCGATCAGCGCTCGCGGCCCGAGGATCTGTCGCGGCTCAAGGTGCGCACCGCCAGTGGCGAGTTGGTGCCGCTCTCCTCTCTGGTGAAGCAGGAGGAGCGCCCCGCGCTGCAGGCCATCACCCGCCGGGACCGTGAGCGCGCCATCAGCGTCTTCGCCAACGTGGCGCCGGGCGCGAACCAGGAGGAGGCGCTGGCCTTCGTGGAGCAGGCCGCCAAGGAGCTGCCGGGCGGCACCCGCGTGGTGCTGGGCGGGGCCAGCGTGGCCTTCCGTGAGTCGATGAGCAGCCTGCTGTTCGCGCTCTTCCTCGGGATTGGCGTGGCGTACATGGTGCTCGCCTCGCAGTTCAACTCGTTCCTGCACCCGGTGACGGTGCTCACCATCCTACCGCTGTCGGTGGCGGGCGCCGCCTTCGCGCTGCTCGCCGCGGGCACCACGCTGAACATCTTCAGCATGATTGGCCTGCTGCTCCTCATGGGCATCGTGAAGAAGAACTCCATCATCCTCATGGACTACGCCCTGCAGCAGCGCGAGCAGGGGCTGGACGCGGTGGAGGCCATGCAGCGCGCGGGTCCGGTGCGTCTGCGGCCCATCCTCATGACGTCCATCGCCACGATGATGGCGGCCGTCCCCGCCGCGCTCGCGCTGGGCGCCGGCAGCGAGACGCGCCAGCCCATGTCCATCGCGGTGCTCGGCGGCCTCTCGGTGTCCACCGTGCTGAGTCTCCTCGTGGTGCCCGCCTTCTACGTGGTGGCCGATCGCTTCTTCAGCCGTCGCCGCCGCGCGGAAACTCCCGACAAGTCCGAGCCTCGGCCCGCCGAAGGCTGAGCCCCGCCACCCGCTGGGTGGTGGGCTGTAGCTCCACGTGGGTGTGGCCGATTAACGGGCTCGCCAGTCTTCTGGGCGACGTTGGCCGGACTCACGTGGAGACCTACATGTACCGCATGCAAATCCTGGCGACCTTTCTCTTCACCCTCACCCTGGGCCTGATCGGCTGTGGGGGCGAGAGCAAGGTGACCATCAAGCTCACCGACGCCCCGGGCGATTTCAAGCGCGCCGTCGTCACCATCTCCGAGGTCGAACTGCTGGGCGAGGGCGAGAACAACCGCGTCGTCCTCCTGAACGAGGCGAAGACCACCGATCTCATCACCCTGGCCAATGACACGGCGGACCTGGTGAAGGACGCCACTGTTCCGGCCGGCACTTATAAAGAGCTGCGCTTCGTCATCACCGGCGCCTTCATCGAGGTGGAGCAGGAGGACGGCTCCACGAAGATCTACGCCTCGTCTCCGGACTACGCGGGCCTGCCCGAGGGCGCCCAGGTCGCCGGCGAGCTGCAGATGCCCAGCTACGGCACCTCCGGCCTCAAGGTGAAGATCGCCGATCCGGTCGCCGTGGAGGGTGAGCAGAAGGTCATCCTCGTGGACTTCGACGTGGCGCAGAGCTTCGGCCGTCAGGCGGGCGGCTCCGGCCGCTGGGTGATGAGCCCCGTCATCAAGGCCGCGGAGATCACCTTCAGCGGCACGGTGACGGTGACGCTGACCGCCGGCGCGGGCGTGACCCTGCCCAGCCAGGACGGCCAGCAGATCACGCTGGGCCAGTTCAAGGCCACGCTCACCAACACCGGCAACAGCACCGAGACGGTGGCCTTCACCGACGCCAACGGCGACGGCACGTTCGAGGCCCAGTTCAAGTTCCTCATCCCCGGGGACTTCTCCGCGGACATCCTCGCTCCGGAAGGGGTGAGCTTCGCCACCAGCCCGGCTCATCCGGCCGCGGTGTCCGTGGGCAGCGGCAAGCAGGTCAGCGTGGCGTTCACGCTGACCTCGGCCGAGATTCGCTAGAGCATGTAGAGTCAGGGAGGTAGCCCGCGTGAAGCCGTGCTCAAGGGAGAGATCATGCTCCGCCCCCTCAGCTCTGCTGCCTCACGCGTGCTCAGGCTCCTGCTCTGGCTGACCTGTTTCGGACTGGGGCTTGTCGTCGCTGTCAGCAGCGACGACACCCTGGATTACAAGCACCCCCTGGCCGAAGGGACTCCCATCTGCGGGCGGCCCGACTTCAACCAGATGTTCCCGTACTCCCTCCGCTCCACGAAGTACCCGGTGATGGTGCATTACTACCGCGAGGTGGAGAAGGAGACGGCCCAGAAGGTCCTCGGGTACATCGAGAAGGGCTGGGACTATCACGCCAACCAGCTCGGCATGCGCCCGGCCATCACGGACGCGAGCGAGTGCGGCCCCGATGACGCCTTCGACGTCTTCGTGTGGAAGGGTCACCGCGGCTGCCTGGTCAACGCGCTCTCCGGCGAGGACTCCACCGCGTGGGATGACCGGCGCGGCTACATGATCGTCGATGCCTGGGGCCCCTACGGTGGCTCCGAGCTCGAGGAGACCGTCGTCCACGAGATGGCGCACGCCTCCCAGGCCGCGGATGACTGGTACGAGTCGCCCATCACCTTCGAGATGTCGGCGGTCTTCACGGATCAGGTCTACGCCAACCGCTACATCAAGACGTATCTGAACGACTTCCAGGCCCACCCCGATTGGGCGCTCGACTACTACGACAAATACGAGACCTGGTACATGTACGGCTCGTCGCTGTACCTGCTCTACCTGAAGGATCGCTTCTTCGACGGCCAGCCGCGCTTCATCTCGGACATCTGGCTCGCCTCTCGCAACCCCCCAGGCGCGCAGGACGATCAGACGCTCAATGATCCGGACTTCGCGGATGCGATCGACGGGTTGCTGAGCTCGCAGGGCTCGAGCTACGTCCAGACCGTTCCGGAGTTTTCGCGGTGGCGCTGGTACACGGGCGATCACGTCGATGACCGCCACTTCCGGCACTTCAAGGACGGCCTGGACAACCTCAAGGCGGCGAAGCTCACGCTGGCGGCCCAGCAGGAGGCCGCGCCCGGGACGATTAGCATCACCGAGAACGCGCCGATGATGCTGGGCACGAGCTACATCGAGCTGTCGGCGGGCGCGAGCACTCCCGAGGCGGTCTACGTGTCCCTACAGGCCCCGAACGACGTGCGGCGCCGCTTCGTGGTCCAGGCCGTGCCCGGGCTGACGCCGGACTCCGATGGAGAGATCCTCGATCTCGCGTCCGGTCCGAAGCCGCTCGAGTTCGCAGCCGATCAGCGCCGGACCCTCATCGTGACCGTCGTTCCGACGGGGACGTATGATCCGGACCTCAGGAGCAACGACCGGCACCCGTTCTCGGTCGCCCTCTCGGACCGCCCGTAATCTCGGGCCTGGGCGCCCCCATGGGGGATTAAATCTGACAAGTAGGGAGCAATCCGCCCCGGATCGGCTATAATGGCAGTGAAATCCGGTATAAGGAGCCTTCCATGAGCCTCCCCATGCCCAAGCGCCAGCGTCGTTCCTCGGGCCAGAGCCTGACGGAAGTCATCATCATCATCTTCCTCGTCGGCATCGGCGCCATCGGGATCGTCACGTTGTTCGGCGACAACATCAAAGGGCTGTTCGGGGCCAGCTCGGAGAGCCTGATCGGGGCGCCGAACGTGGAGAACCCCGGCACCGCGGCCAACAACGTGAACTGGAACATGAAGGGCGGCACGGTGTCGCCCTACGCGGAAGGTGGCTGCGGCGCGACCGGCAGCTGCTCGGTCGGCTACAACCCCTGAGGCGGCGGGGCGTCCGCCTCAGCTCTTCACGCGCGCCGCCTCGCGCAGCATCTGGTGGGCGCGCCGCAGCATGTCCACGGTGGTGTCCCAGCCCACGCAGGCGTCCGTCACCGAGCAGCCGTAGCGCAGCTGCGACAGGTCGGCGGGGATCGGCTGGTTGCCCGCCTCGAGGAAGCTCTCGACCATCAGGCCCACCACCGAGCGGTTGCCCTCGCGGAGCTGGTGCATCACGTCCCGCATCACCAGCGGCTGCAGCTCCGGCTTCTTCCAGGAGTTGGAGTGCGAGCAGTCGACCACGATGTTGCCTGGCAGCTTCGCCTTGGCGAGCGCCTGCTCGGCGAGCGCGATCGACACCGTGTCGTAGTTGGGCCGCCCGCCTCCCCCTCGAAGCACCAGGTGGCCGTAGGCGTTGCCGCCCGTGCGGATGATCGAGGACACGCCGTTCTCGTTGAGCCCCAGGAAGCTGTGCTTGCGGGACGCGGAGAGGATGCCGTTGACCGCCGCCTCCAGCGAGCCGTCGGTGCTGTTCTTGAATCCCACCGGCGTCGAGAGCCCCGAGGCCATCTCGCGGTGCGTCTGGGACTCCGCCGTGCGCGCGCCGATCGCGGTCCAGGAGATCAGATCGCCGTAGTACTGCGGCGCGATGGGGTCGAGCGCCTCGGTGGCCGCCGGCAGGCCAAGCTCGGCCACGTCCAGCAGGAAGCGGCGGCCGCGCTCCATGCCCTCCTCGATGTGGAAGGAGTCGTCCATCCGCGGGTCGTTGATGAAGCCCTTCCAGCCCGTGGAGGTGCGCGGCTTCTCGAAATACACCCGCATCACCACGTGGATCGTCTCCTTCACCTCGTCGGCGAGGGCGCGCAGCCGGCGCGCGTAGTCGAGGCCCGCCACGGGATCGTGGATGGAGCATGGGCCGACGATGACGAAGAGGCGCGGATCCTTGCGGTCCAGGATGTCCATCAGCGCGCGGCGGCCGGAGAGGACCGCCTGGGACGCGCGTTCGGTGAGCGGTACGCGCGCCTTGATCTCGGCGGGCGAGGGCATGTGGTCGAAGCCAACGACATTCAGGTTTTCGGTGCGAGCGGTCATGGTGCGAATGCCGAGAGCGACAGGGAACATGCCTTGAAAGAGCCTCATCCTATTAAAAGTGAGGCGCCAAGGCTGCTCAGAAGCGGTGCGCCCAGTGGAGCGTCGCCACGGCCCCTCCCTCGCTCTCGTAGTACTCCATGACCACGGTGTGCTCGCCCGGGGAGGGCCAGCGGGTGGCGCGGTAGGGGGTGGGGCCCTCGTGCGGACCCCTGTCGGCTGACGCGCGGATGCTGCTACCCGCGGGCATGGGGACTGCTGTATCGATGTGGTTTCCATGCCCGCTCCCGTTCACGCGAAAGTCGCCTTTTTCGCCACCGCCTGCTTGCTGATCGGATGCACCGGCGTCACTTCGAGTACCCGGGGGAGCTCCACCGTGGATCCGCTCTTCGCCGCCTATGACAACCCGGATCATCCGGGTGCCAGTGTCGTCGTGATTCACGAGGGCAGGGTGGTGCTCAGTCGCGCCTATGGACTGGCGGACCTCTCGGCACGCACCCCCGCCACGCCGGAGACTCAGTATCGGCTCGCCTCGCTCACCAAGCAGTTCACGGCCACCGCCATCATGCTCCTGATCCAGCAGGGTCGGCTCCAGTACGACGATCGCGTGGTCGATGTGCTCCCGGGCTTCCCGGCGTATCTGGGCGAGGTCCGCATCCGGCACCTGCTCCAGCACACCTCCGGCATCTGGGACTACGAGGCCTTCGTCCCGGCCACCCAGCCCGAGCAGGTGAAGGATCGCGACGTCCTGGCGCTGCTCACGCGCGCGGACCGCACGTATTTCCCTCCAGGGACTTCGGTGCGCTACAGCAACTCCGGGTACGCGGTGCTGGCGCTCATCGTGGAGCAGGTGGGCGGGATGCCCTTCTCCCGTTTTCTGAGCGAGCAGGTCTTCACGCCGCTCGGCATGCGCTCGACGGTGGCGCACGAGGAGGGCGTGTCCACGGTGGCGCGGCGCGCCTATGGCTATGTGGCCGATGGGGATGGCTTCCGGCCCCGAGACCAGAGCCCCACCAGCGCCGTGCTGGGAGATGGGGGCATTTACTCCTCCGTGGCGGAGTTGGTCGCGTGGGATGCCGCGCTGGACGCGCACACGCTCGTCTCCGAGGCCACCCAGAAGCTCGCGTGGACGCCAGCGATGCTGCCGGGGGACACGTCCGCGCGTTACGGCTTCGGGTGGTTCATCGATGAGGACGAGGGGAGGGTGCGCCTCTCGCACCACGGTGAGACCAGTGGCTTCACCAACGCGATTGTGAAGTACCCGGCGCAGCGGCTCACGGTCATCGTCCTGACGAACCGCGCCGGTGGAGAGCCGTGGCGGATCGCGCAGCAGCTCGCGGATCTGTGGCTGGCTCCCCCGGCTGGACAAGGGCAACACGCGCCCGTCGCGACACGCCCCTGGCCCTTCGAGTCCATGCCCAACGCGCGGTGAGCGGGGCGGCTACCGGACCTCGGGAACCGGCGACGCCTGGAGGTAGGGCTTGAGCCGCTCCTCCAACGACTGCTTGTCGGTGAACACGACAGAGGCCCCCGCGCGGCCGGAGCCCTGGGGCAGGGTGATGTAGACCACCGTGGCCTCGTGCTCCAGCGTCTCGCCCGCGAAGTCCAGGCAGAGGCTGATCTGCACCTTGTCCTGGATGCGCAGCACCTTGTCCGTCGCCACGAACGTGCCCCCCGTTCGCAGCTCCCGCTCATAGGTATCTCGAAGTTGCTGGGCCGAGGCGAAGTGCAGCTCGAAGGAGGGCTTGCCCGTGTCCACCATGTCGGCGATCACCTCGCCCGGGTACAGGAAGCGCACCCCGAAGCCGCCGTCCTCCACCTGCCTCAGCTCGGGCGGCACCATCCGGTGCCGCTGAACGATGCCCTCGAACAGCGCGAAGTTGCCGTCATCCCCCTGCACCTGGAGGTGGAGGCGCGTGTCGAGCGGAACCAGGTGGTTCGAGACGATGAAGGCGCCGCCCTTGGAGATGTCACCGGTGAAGCCGGACTGCGACAGGTCCTCCGTGCCAAACCGGACCGTGTACCGCTTCTTGAATCTTCGGTGCCTCCGCTTCTCCGACATCGGGCGCCTCCCAGCTGGACCCCCCTATAGCGTAGGTTACCTCAGGAAGGCCTGCAGCTTGTCGGCGCCCTCCTCCCCGTCCGGGCCGATGATGACGCTCTTGTCCTTGGCCACCCGCACCACCACCCGCTCTCCCAGGGCCAGCGCTGCCTTCAGCTCGGGCCGCTCCCGGAGTAGTGCAAAGTAGGCCTTGGAGAGGAATTTCACCTTGAACTGCTTGCCTGGGCTGGTAAGGGCCTCGGAGTCGATCCAGCCGCCGTCCCGGAAGATGAACGTCCGGCCCGAGGCCACCCGCACCGGCTCGCTCGCCGACGGCCCGCGCTCCTGCTCCTTCATCTTCTTCATGGCGCGCGAGACGGCCACGCCGCTCTTGCCCTCGGCCTTCGACAAGGACTCGGCTGGGGCCGGGGCCGCCGCGGGAGCGCTCGCACTCCCGCCTCCCCGGGTCATTCCGCTGAGGACGCCGTTGAAGTCCTCGTCCGCCGCCGACTCCTGCATCGGCGCACCCTTCGGCTCGGGGCGGGGCGTTCCCGGCCGGTCATCCCACGGCCGCATGACCGGCGGCGGCGGCGGGGCGTTGGTCACCACCGGCGTGTCCTCGATGACCAGGTAGCTGGTGTACGGGGTGACGATGCCGAACTTCTTGCCCAGGGTGATGACCTCGTCGCGCAGCTCGGGCTTCTCGCCGCGCAGGCGGATCTCCTCCAGCAGGAAGCCCACCTTGCGGATGGCCCACAGCCGGGGGATGAAGTCGTCGCTCGTGTCCACCTTGGGCGCGGTGGTGCCGTAGTCGAAGGTGCGCTTCTCGCCGTTCACGTAGCCGGTGAGCACCACCTTGGCGTCGCCGGACTTGCGGTAGCGGCCCATCACCACCAGCTGCGTGCCCTTGAACAGGTCCGGCAGCTTGCGCGGGTACAAGTCATACGCGTCGATGGAGGCCATCTCCAGCGCCAGGTCCGAGAGCACCGGGTGGCTCACCTTGTCGTAGAAGCTGGAGATCTTCGTCTCGAACTCCTTGCCGTCGCGCACGAAGTCCGAGGTGCCGGTGCCCTCGGCCGAGAGGCGATCCAGCAGCCGCGCGTTCAGGTCCTCGCCGACGCCGAAGGTGAACAGGCGCGTCTTCACCTTGCGCGCCTCGCGGGCGTGCTGGGCGATGGTGTTCTCGTCCGTGTCGCCAATCGTCGGCAGGCCATCGGTGATGAACAGCAGCAGGTGCGGGGTGGGGGACTTGCCGTCGTTGTCCTGGAGCCCGCGCACCAGCGCCTCGTCGATGGCCGTGCCGCCGATGGCCTCCAGCTGGTTCACGAAGGAGACGGCCTTCTCGATGTTCTCCTTGTTCGCCGTACGCAGCGCCGGGAAGAGCGGCTCCACGTCCGTGGAGAAGCGCACCACGTTGAAGGTGTCCTGGGGGTTGAGGCGCGTGACGCAGTACTTGAGCGCGTCCTTGGCGATCTGCATGCGGTTGCCCTGCATGGAGCCGGAGGTGTCGATGACGAAGGTGACGCGCTTGGCGGCCACCTCGCTGGGGTTCACCTCCGTCTTCGGGGCGATGAGGGCCACGAAGTAGCCGGGCTCATCCGCCTGCTTGTACGTGAGCAGCGACAGGCCCACCGCCTTGTCCGAGACGGAGAAGTACAGGTCCAGATCCTTGGTCAGGTCCGCGCCGCCCACCTGCTCCAGGCCCACCAGGGCGGTGTTCTCGTCGCGGCGCGACACGTCCATCTGGTGCGTGGGCGAGTAGATGCTGCGCAGCGGCACCTTGGAGCGCACCCGGGCGCTGAAGGTGAAGTCGTTCTTCGCCGTGCCCCCCACCAGCTTCCAGTCCTCGGGCTGCGCCTTGGCCGTGGCCCCGAGCGGGTAGTGGTAGTGGTACAGGCCGCTGGAGAAGTTGAGCACCTGGCTGAAGGCCAGCTCGATCTTCTGCTCGCCCCGCGCGGGCACCGGGAAGACGCGCACCCGGAACACATCCGAGTCCACGTACTCGAGCAGGCCCGGGTCCGCCAGGCGCCGGACGATGCCCTCGTAGATGGTGGTGGCCTTCTCCTTCTCCAGCACCTCGCCCTTGGTCTTCTGCCCGTTGACCCACAGGTAGAACTCAGAGAGCGCCGCGCCCTTGGGCAGCGGGAAGATGTAGTGCGCCTCCAGCTGGGAGGGCCCGTCGTTCTGGAACACCTGCTCGACGCGGGTGACGGCCGTGCCGTCGTGGATCTCCACGCTCACGCGCTGGCTCTTGATGGCCAGGGGCCGCGCGTTGGGCGAGGTGGGCAGAAGCAAACCCTGGGCCGAGGCGAGCACCGGCAGCAGGAAGGCGGCGAGCAACAGCAGACGTTGAGGGGCGTACACGGCGGGGTCTCTCCTCCGGAATCCGAGGCCTTCCCGGCCATCAACGCACCAGTCGCGAAAAGAATCTATCGGGCTATGGTGGGCCGATGATCCCGCCGGTGAGTGCCCGCATCCTCGCGCAACTCCTGCTCTTTCTCCTGGCTTCCCAGGCGCTCGCGCAGTCCGCTCCGTCCGCCCAGTCCCATGTCGTGGACCCCCAGACCGGGCTCTCGCTGGGCTTCCAGGTGAAGGCGGGCATCACCTGCGTCGTGGTGCCCGAGAACCTGTACGATCCCGAGGCCTGTGAGGGGATTCCCTCCCGGGGCTCCTCCACGGCTCCGAGTGTGGAGAAGAGCCTCCAGGCCCTGGCGGTGCTGCGGCAGGGCGAGGCGATGGTCATGCTGACCGCGTCGAGCATCTCCCGGCCGGGAATCGGCCAGATGCGCGAGCAGCAGCTTCGCGGCTTCATCGAGGCGACGATGGCGCGGCTGGCCGAGGACTTCGGCACCGCTCCTCGGCTCGCCGGGGGCGAGGACGCGCCGTACACGCTCCAGCGCATCGGAGAGATTCCCGTGGCCCGGTGGGAATATTCCACGGAGCTCAAGGCTGGGGATCCCCAGGAGAACGTGGCCAGCGGCGTGGCCTACCTGGTGCCCTCGCGGGACTCGCTCACCATCATCTCCTTCAATACCCACAAGCAGTACCTGGCCGTCGCGCGCGACTTCGGGGAGCAGGTGATGTCCACGCTGAAGCTGCCGCTCACGGTCGACGCGGCGGGCTTCGGGGCCAGTTCGGTGCTCGACGCGAGCCCCGTGGCCATCACCGCCCTGGTAGCGAGCAGCCTGATCTTCGTGCTGCTGGGCGGAGTATGGCTGTGGTGGCGGCGAGGAAGAGGTTAGGGTGGTGTTTCATGAACGGACATAAAGATCACCGCATCGCTCTGTTCCTCGACTTCGAGAACCTGGTCACCAACACCGGCATCAGCTCCAAGGGCTTCGATCTGCAGCCCTCGATCGACCGATTGCTGGAGAAGGGCAAGGTGGTGTTCCGCCGCGCCTACTGCGACTGGTCCCGCTTCGGGGATGCCAAGGCGCGCCTGCACGAGCACGGTGTGGAGCTGATCGACGTGCCGCCCTCCACGCGGGCGGGCAAGAACGGCGCGGACATGCGCCTGGTCATCGACGCGCTGGAGCTGTGCTACGCGCGCGAGCACATCGACACCTTCGTCATCGGCTCGGGCGACAGCGACTTCTGCCCGCTGGCCTACAAGCTGCGCGAGAACGGCCGCACCGTGATCGGGCTGGCCGTGAAGGGCTCCACCTCGCCCCTCTTCGTGAAGGCGTGCGACGAGTTCCTCTACCTGCGCTCCCGGGAGTCTCGCGGGGAGAGGCCCGAGAAGGACTCCGTCAGCGCCGAGGAGCCCTCGCAGGGCGGGCGCGGCCACCGCGCCAAGGGGCATGACAAGGACAAGGGCGGTGAGCGCGAGGCCCCCACGGGCAAGCAGAAGAGCCAGCCGAAGGTGCCGGACATCGCCCGCTCGGTGGTGAAGCGCCTGCTGGGCGGAGCGACGGGCCCCCTCAACCCCTCGCTCATCAAGGAGACCATCGTCCGCAAGGAGCCGGACTTCGACGAGCGAGACCACGGCTTCCCCACCTTCGCGCGACTGCTCGCGGCGATGGAGCAGGAGGGGCTGCTCAAGCGCCAGCAGCAGGGCCGCCAGTGGTACGTGGTCTCTCCCGAGACGGAGACGGCCCCGGGGAAGAAGGGCGGCGGGCAGAACAAGCGCCACGCCGAGCCCGTGGAGGAGGAGGCCGACGAGGATCTGGAGGAGTACCCGGATCCCGAGGACGCGGAGGGCTGAGACGCCCCCCGCGCCGGCGGTTCGCTACTTGCGGACCGCCGTCAGCAGCGCCTCGATGGACTTGCGCGCATCGCCGAAGAGCATGCGCGTGTTGTCCAGGAGGAACAGCGGGTTGTCCACGCCCGCGTAGCCGGCGGCCATGCCGCGCTTGAGCACCACCACGAGCTTGCTCTTCCACACCTCCAGCACCGGCATCCCGTAGATGGGGCTGGAGGCATCATCCAGCGCGCCTGGGTTGACGATGTCGTTGGCGCCGATGACGAGCACCGCGTCGGTGCTCGTGAAGTCGTGGTTGATGTGCTCCATCTCCAGCACGACGTCGTAGGGGACGCCCGCCTCGGCCAGCAGCACGTTCATGTGCCCCGGGAGCCGGCCGGCCACCGGGTGGATGGCGAAGCGCACGGTGACGCCCTGCTCGCGCAGCGCGCGGGTGAGTTCCTGCACGGCGTTCTGCGCGCGCGCCACCGCCATGCCGTAGCCCGGCACGATGATGACGCTCTTGGCCGTGCGCAGCCGGGCCGCCGTCTCGTCGACGGACAGCTCACGCACCTCGCCGGAGCGGGGACCCTCGGAGGGCTTCACGTCGCCGGTGCCGAAGCCGCCGAACACCACGTTGAGGATGGAGCGGTTCATCGCCCGGCACATGATGATGGAGAGGATGGCGCCGCTGGCGCCCACCAGGGCTCCGGTGACGATGAGCAGGTCGTTGGCGAGCACGAAGCCCGCCGCCGCCGCCGCCCACCCCGAGTAGCTGTTGAGCAGCGACACCACCACGGGCATGTCCGCGCCGCCGATGGCCATCACCAGGTGGATGCCTAGCGCGCCCGCCAGCACCGTCATGAGCAGCAGCCAGATGAGGCCCTGGCCGGGGCCCGAAGCGTTCACGAAGGGCACCGCCAGCCCGATGATGCCCGCCGCGATGCCGGCGTTGAGCAGGTGCCGGCCCGGCAACAGCAGCGGCTTGCCGGAGAGGGTGCCGCGCAGCTTGGCCCAGGCGATGATGGAGCCCGTGAAGGTGAGCGCGCCCACGGCCACGCCCACCCAGATCTCCACCATGGCGACGACGTGGGCCGCGCCCCCGCCGGCCACCGCCGCGTGCTCCGAGCGGGGGGCCAGATAGGAGGAGATGCCCACCAGCACGGCGGCCAGGCCGACGAAGCTGTGGAGGATGGCGACCAGCTCCGGCATGCCGGTCATCTCGACGCGGCGCGCGAGCACGACGCCCACGGCCCCGCCGACGACCACCGAGCCGATGAGCAGGGCCATGCCGGGGCCCACGGCGCCGGCGCCCGTCATGAACCAGGTAACGCCGGCCACGGCCACGGCGAGCGCCATGCCGAGCATGCCGTAGAGGTTGCCGCGCGCCGCGGTCTCCTGCTTGGACAGGCCGCCGAGGCTGCGGATGAAGAGGACGCCCGACATCAGATAGGCGACGGTGGTGACGCCGTTCATGCGCCACCTCCGGGGTTGCGGCGGAACATCTTGAGCATGCGTTGAGTCACGAAGAAGCCGCCGCAGATGTTGATGGCGGCCACGAGCACGGCGAGCGCGCCCAGGATGGAGGCGAGATCAATCTCGCCGCCTCCGATCTGGAGCATGCCGCCGATGATGATGATGCCGCTGATGGCGTTGGTGACGCTCATCAGGGGCGTGTGCAGCGCGGGGGTGACGCTCCAGACGACCTGCCAGCCGACGAAGCACGCCAGGATGAAGACGGTGAAGTGCTTGAGGAAATCGGCGGGGGCGAAGCGGCCCAGGACGAAGAGCAGGGCGATGACTCCCAGGCCGCCAACCGTGGTGCCCCAGGCGCGGTTGGTGGGGGCCATGATGGCGTGCTGCTGGGGCTTGGCGTCCACGGGCGGCGGCTTGGGGGCCGGCTTCGGCGCGGGAGCGGGGGAGGGCTCCTTGCGCGGCGGCGGCGGCAGCAGCTCGCCTCCGTAGGTGAGCAGCGCCGGGCGCACCACGTCGCTCTCCAGGTCCACGCGGAACTTCTCACCGGCTCCCATCTCGGTGATGAGGTGGACGATGTTGTTGGCGAAGAAGCGGCTGGCGGTGCCGGCCATGCGGCTGGCCAGATCCGTGAAGCCGATGATCTTCACCCCGTTGAAGTCGACGATCTCCCCGGGCTTGCACAGCTCGCAGTTGCCGCCCTGCTCGGCGGCCATGTCCACCACGATGGAGCCGGGCTTGAGCTTCTCCACCACGTCCCGGGGCAGCAGGATCGGCGCGCGGGTGCCGGGCACCAGGGCGGTGGTGATGATGACGTCCACCTCGGCGGCCTGCTTGCGGAACAGGGCCATCTCCGCCTCGATGAACTCCTTGCTCATCGTCTTGGCGTAGCCGCCTCCGCCCTCGCCGCTCTCCTGGATGTCGACCTGGAGGAAGGTGGCGCCCAGGCTCTCGATCTGCTCGCGCGCGGCGGCGCGGACGTCGAAGGCGCGGACCTCGGCGCCCAGGGCCTTGGCGGCGGCGATGGCGGCCAGGCCCGCGACTCCCGCGCCGATGATGAGCACGCGGGCCGGAGGCGTGGCGCCGGCGGCGGTGATCTGCGGACCGAAGAAGCCCTGGTAGTGCTGGGCCGCTTCGATGACGGCCCGGTACCCGGCGAGGTTCGCCATGGAGCTGAGCACGTCCATCTTCTGGGCGCGGCTGATGCGCGGGATGCGCTCCAGGGCAACGGCGGAGAGCTTGAGCGACTGGAGGACGGGAGGCAGCTCCGGGTTGCGCTCTGGCTGGAGCAGCGAGATGAGCGTGGTGCCGGGGCGGGCCCGCTGAGCCTCATCCGGGGTAGGGGGCCGCACCTTCACGATGACATCGGCCGCCTGCCACAAGGCCTCGGGCGAGTCCGCCAGGGTGGCGCCCGCCTCGACGTAGGCGGCATCGGTGAGGCCCGAGTCGGTGCCCGCGCCCTTCTCGATCTGCACCTCGAAGCCGAGGTCGCGCAGCTTGCGGGTGGACTCGGGCGTGGCGGCCACGCGCCGCTCGCCCGGGAGGATCTCACGTGGAACGCCGATACGAATCGCCGGCCTCCTTGATAAAGGTGCGCGGACGATAGCCGTAAACGGCGCCATCCCCTACCAGAGAACAACCCAACGGGTTCCGGGGGGCCCGGTTGCCCTGGAAGGGGGCGTCCCGGCGAGCGGAGGCTACTCCTTCTCGTCATCTCCGAAGGAGAGGCGGCAGTCGGAGTTCTCGAGGGCTTTGTCCACGAAGCTCCTCGCGAGATCCTTGCCGTTGAGGTTGATGCTGAGGCTGGACTGCTTGCCCCCCACGCTGGCGTCCTCGTCCATGCGGAGCGAGCCCCCCAGCGCCACCACGTCTCCGTCCACCCGGGCCTTGCCCTTGAGGACCAAGTCTCCGCCCAGGGCGATCACATCTCCCTTCACCTCGGCGCCCTCCTCGATGGTGACCTTGCCCTGGATGACGACGACGTCCTCCACCACGGCGCCCTTGCGGATGGTGATGTTGCCGTCGATGGCGACCGCGTCCTTGATTTTCTCACCGGCCTTCACGATCAGATCCGAGCCTTGAACGGCGCGGCTCCCGTTCTTGGAGTGGATGGCGCAGCGCACCTTGGGCTCCGGCTCCTTCTTGTCGGTGTCATCGGCCAGGGCAGGCAGGGCCAGGAGGCTGACGAGGGCCAGGGTCGGGGCGAACATCGAGCGCATTGAGAGGGCTCCAAGGAAGAGGGTGCCTCTTCCCTACGCGGAGCGGCGCCTTCCATTGCAGGGGCCTGTCACGTCGCCTGCCGCTAGACTCGTGGGGGATGCTCGCCCTGCCCCCACCTGTCGAGGTCACCCTTCGGGATGGCCGCAACTGCCTCATCCGCCCTGCCGCGCCCGAGGACTTCGTCGGGCTGTTCGAGCTCGAGCGGGCCATCGTCCGCGCCCGGCACGGCGTCGTGAAGCACGAGGACGAGCTGCCCGGGGATGTGGCCTCCTACGCGGATGTTCAGGTGCGCGCGGGGCTCGCGGCGACGGATGGCTCGGCGTGCCAGCTCGTGGCGGAGCTGGAGGGCAGGGTGGTGGGCGAGGCGTCGATCCTTCGGCTCCGGTTCCGCATGGTGAACCACGTGGGCGTGCTGGGCATCGGCGTACTCCCGGGAGCCCAGGGCCTCGGCATCGGCCGGGCGATGATCGAACACCTTCTGGCCTGGGCACGCTCGCACCGGGACGCGGACGGAGGCGGCGTGCGGAAGGTGGAGCTGGGGGTGAGAGCCGACAACCTGAAGGCCGTCGAGCTCTACCGCGCGCTGGGCTTCGTGGTGGAGGGAACGCGCCGAGGCCTGGTCCGCGCGGACGACGGCACGTTCGTGGACAGCCTGTCGATGGCGCTCTTCATCCCGCGCTAGGGACGAGAGCAGGGGCCGAGCGCCGCAGCCCGACGTACTGCAGCCCGGCGAAGGCGGCCACCGCGAGCGCCTGGAACGAGGTGAAGAGGTAGCCCAGGGTCGTGGGCTCGGCCCAGCCGCTCACCATCAGCAGCACGCTGTCGATGACCCACAGCAGGTTGAGGACGACGATCGCCCAGACGACGCGGCGCGAGATGTTGCCCCGCGCGGCGAGGTACACCAGGAAGGCAGCGAAGGGCAGCAGGCTGAGGCCGGCGATGCGCAGCAGGTCCACGTTCAGCCCGAGCAGCCCGCCCAGGGGGCTGGCGGCGAGCAGCATCAGGAGCCCAGTGCTGCCACTGATGACTCCGTCGGCCAGCAGGACACGGCGCAGCAGGTTCCACGAAGCGGTCAGGGTGCTCATAACGGGTGTTCTCCAATGAGAGAGGTGAGCGCGACGGCG
This sequence comes from Hyalangium ruber, assembly GCF_034259325.1. Lineage (NCBI taxonomy): Bacteria > Pseudomonadati > Myxococcota > Myxococcia > Myxococcales > Archangiaceae > Hyalangium > Hyalangium rubrum. The sequence continues at coordinate 175,033 of NZ_JAXIVS010000013.1, forward strand.
CTTCCGGCGTCCGTTGCGTGAGACACAAGATGCGCGCCGGCCCGTCTGGAGTCGATTACGTCCGAGGTAATTGGTGGGATGACCTCGCGCCTCTATCTTCCGAGGCATGACGACTCAGAGCCGCCCCGTGGGAGAGCTGCTGCGCATGTGGCGCCAGCGCCGCAGCATCAGCCAGCTCGATCTGGCGTGTCGCGCGGAGGTGTCCGCCCGGCACGTGAGCTTCCTGGAGACGGGCCGCTCCCAGCCGAGCCGGGAGATGGTGCTGCTGCTCGCCGAGGAGCTCGACATTCCCCTGCGTGACCGCAACACGCTGCTGGTGGCCGCCGGGTTTGCGCCGGTCTACGCGGAGCGGAGCCTGGATGATCCGGCGCTCCAGGCCTCACGGCAGGCGGTAGACCTGGTGCTCGCCGGGCATGAGCCCTATCCGGCGCTGGCCGTGGATCGGCACTGGACGCTGCTCGCCGCCAATCGCGCGGTGGGGGCGCTCCTCGTGGGGATCGCGCCGGAGATGCTCCAGCCTCCGCTCAATGTCTTGCGGCTCAGCCTGCACCCCTCGGGGCTGGCGCCTCGCATCGTCAACCTGGAGCAGTGGCGGCACCACGTGCTCACACGGTTGCACCGGCAGGTGGAACTCACCGCCGATGCGACGCTCGCCGCGCTCTATGACGAACTCCGCGGATATGGCGCGCATGGCGACACCTCCCAGAAGTTCGCCCGGGAGCCGGACTACGCGGGGGTGGTCCTGCCGATGCGTCTCCAGACGCCGCACGGGGTGCTGTCGCTCATCAGCACCATCACGGTCTTCGGCACGCCGACCGACATCACCCTCTCGGAGCTGGCGATCGAGTCCTTCTTCCCCGCGGATGCCAAGACGGCCGAGATCCTGAGGAGCCTCTCTGTCGACGCGCCGCGTCAGGCCAACTGAAGTCCCTGTCACAAATGCGCGGTGGCTTCTCTGACGATCGCCGGGAAGATCTTTTGCCGGGTTCGTTCTTCCGGCAGACCGCCCCCATGAAGGGGGGATCTTCCCAGAGGCGCACCATGTTCTTGTCCCGCACCACCCTCTGCTTCTCCCTGCTGTGCTCGATGTCGGCCTGTGGTCCCGAGCTCGCCGCTCCCGACCCGGAGCTCTCGCGGTCCCAGTCCTCCGTGGTCGTCGACCCGTGGCCCACGGGCCAGCGCATCGCCGTGAGCATCCCGAACGGGGCGCTCGGCTACACCCTCGACGGCTACCTGTACCTGCCGACGGGCACGCCCACGGATCCGGAGACACCGGCCGAGGACAAGGTGCCCGCGGTGGTGATGCTCCACGGCTGCGCGGGGCTCTTCAACGCCTCGGGCGAGATCAAGCGCGTCTTCGACAACGCCAGCACGACCGCCTCGCAGCAGGGCTGGGCCCAGCGCGCCATGGACGCCGGCATGGCCGTGCTCCTCGTGGACAGCCTGACCACGCGAGGGCTCTCGGACGGCTCGGACGTAACGGTCACCCGCAACGGCACGCCCACCACCGTCACCATCACCAAGGGCATCTGCAAGGAAGGAAGCGGCTACCCGGGCGATGACGTGCTCCACACGCTCGGCGTCGAGGAGACGACACAGCGTCCCCAGGACGCGCTCGCGGCCCGGCAGTTCCTCGCCACCGTGCCCGGCATCGACACCAACCGCGTGGGCGTGCTCGGCTGGTCCCATGGAGGCAGCACCCTCATGGCCCTGCTGGCTCACTCCAACACCTGGACCAGCGGCTCGCAGACCCTGACGGGCCCGGCGCCGCTCTACAACGGCGCCAAGCCCTTCAAGGTGGGCTACGCCTTCTATCCGGGCTGCGGCCTGGAGACCCGCGACGCAGACAACGGCGCCACGGACCTGAGCGCGGAGCGCAATTACGGCGGGCTCAGCCTCACCGGCACCGTGGCCAACAGCACCTGGATCCCCAACGTGCCGTTCCGCCTCGTCATGGGCACCTCGGACTCGCTGCTCACCAACTGCCGTGACCGCCGCATGGTGAAGGCGAAGCAGCTCGCCCTCTCGGACGCGTCGGTGGCGGACGCCTATCCCTCCAGCGTCCGCCACAGCTTCGACGAGGCCTTCACCACCGGCGGCTCCTTCACCCAGGCCGACGTGGACGCCAAGGTCACCTACGATCAGGAGGCCCTGGACTTCCTCACGACCCACCTCGACCCGTAAGGGGACTCAGGCGCCGATCTTGGGCAGCGCGGCCATCGAGCGCTCGATGGCTTCGCGCGGGTACTCGAAGTCCTCGAGCTGTCCGGCGAGGTACTGGTCATACGCGGCCAGATCGAAGTGCCCGTGCCCCGAGAGGTTGAAGAGGATGACGCGCTCGCGGCCCTCCTGGTCGGCCCGGCGCGCCTCCTCGATGGCGGCCTTGATGGCGTGCGAGCTCTCCGGAGCGGGCAGGATGCCCTCCGCCTTGGCGAAGAGCAGGGCCGCCTCGAAGCAGCCCTTCTGGGGGAAGGCGACGCCCTCGGCGAGTCCCGAAGCCACCAGCTGGGACACCAGGGGGCTGGCGCCGTGGTAGCGCAGGCCGCCCGCGTGGATGCCCGGCGGCATGAAGTCATGCCCCAGCGTGTGCATCTTCATCAGCGGCGTCATCTTCGCCGTGTCGCCGAAGTCGTAGGTGTACACGCCCCGGGTGAGCGTGGGGCAACTGGTGGGCTCGGCGGCCACCAACCGCACCTGCCTGCCGTGCATCTTGTCGCGCGCGAAGGGGAAGGCGAGGCCGGCGAAGTTGCTGCCGCCGCCGTGGCAGCCGATGACGACGTCCGGGTACTCGCCCGCGAGCTTCATCTGCTCCTGGGCCTCCAGCCCCACTACCGTCTGGTGCAGGCACACGTGGTTGAGCACCGAGCCCAGCGCGTACTTCGTGTCCTCGTGGGTGGCCGCGTCCTCCACCGCCTCGGAGATGGCGATGCCCAGCGAGCCCTGGCTGCGCGGATCCTTCTGGAGGATGCCTCGGCCGGCGTTCGTCTTGTCCGTGGGCGAGGCGAACACCTCGGCGCCCCAGGTGCGCATCAGCGAGCGCCGGTAGGGCTTCTGCTCGTAGCTGATCTTCACCATATATACGGTGACGGCGAGCCCGAAGAGCTGGCCCGCGAAGGCCAGCGAGCTGCCCCACTGACCGGCGCCTGTTTCCGTAGCCAGCCGCCGCACGCCCGCCTTCGCGTTGTAGAAGGCCTGGGGCACCGCCGTGTTGGGCTTGTGGCTGCCCGCGGGCGAGACGCCCTCATACTTGTAATAGATGTGGGAGCGCGTGCCGAGCTGCTGCTCCAGGGCGCGGGCGCGGAACAGCGGCGAGGGCCGCCAGCGGGCCAGCGCGGCGCGCACCTCCTCGGGGATGGGGACCTCGCGCTGGGCGCTCATCTCCTGCTCGATGAGGGCCATGGGGAACAGCGGCGCCAGGTCGTCCGGCTTCACGGGCTGGAGCGTGCCCGGGTGCAGCACGGGCGCCGGAGGGGAGGGCAGATCCGGGATGATGTTGTACCAGTGGCGGGGGATCTGCTCGTCGGAGAGTAGGTACTTCAAGGGCATGGCCGGGCCTCCTGCGACGCGTGGAAGCGCGGGAGTGTACCGCGCGGGCATGCCCCGCTTCACTGCTGGTCCTAGGAATGAGAAGGCAGCAGCAGGGAGAAGGTGGTGCCTCGACCCACCTGGCTCTCCACCCGCATCTCTCCGCCCATCTTCTGGACGATGGCGTGGCTGATGGACAGGCCGAGCCCGCTGCCTACGCCCACCGGCTTGGTGGTGAAGAAGGGATCGAAGATGCGCGGCAGCACATCCGGGGGGATGCCGTGGCCGGTGTCGCTGATGTCCACGCGCACCCGCTCGCCCTCCCGCCGCGTGTGGACGCGCAGCCGATGGTCCCTCGCGGAGCCCGGCCGCATGGCGTGTACGGCGTTGATGATGAGGTTGAGGAACACCTGACTCAGGCGGCCCTCGCTGCCGAGCACCAGGGGCAGATCCTCCGCGTACGCCTTCTCCAACTGGGCCGTGCGCTTGAGCTCTCCCTGGGCGAGGTGCAGCGCCGCGTCCAGGTTCGCGTGGATGTCCAGCAGGGTGGGCTCCTCGTCGTGGCCCTGGTGGGACAGGTAGCGCATGCCGCGCACGATGTCCTGGATGCGTGAGGCCCCGTCCAGGCAGTCGGCGATGAGCTGCCGGGCCTCGGACAGCCCCCCGACCAGCGCGGGCGGGAGCGCGGGCTGGGTACACAGGTGTTGCTCCAGCTCGTCCCAGCGCGCCCGCAGGAAGTCGAGGTTGGAGAGCACATAGGCGGTGGGGTTGTTGATCTCATGGGCGATGCCCGCCGCCAGCACGCCCATGGCCATCAGCCGGTCGTTCTGGATGCCCTGCTGCTCCAGCCTCCGCCGCTCGGTGAGATCGTGCGCCACGAGCAGCAGGTTCCGCGAGTCGCCAGCGTCCTGGATCGATCCGATGATCTGCACCGCCGTCCGCGCGCCCGTGGCCGAGCGCAGGCCCTGGTCCTCCAGTCGCAGCGTGCCGCGGGTGAGCAACTCCCCCAGGGCGCGCTCCAGGGCGGCCTGTTCGCAGGAGGGGGCGAGCGTGTGAAAGGGCATGCCCAGGAGCTGGGAGCCGGGCATCCCCACGAGCTGCTCGGCCACCGGGTTGAGCTCGAGCACGCGCCCCGCCTCATCGAGGACGAAGACCGCGTCCAGGGAGGCCTCCATGAGCCGGCGGATGCGCCCGCGGGCCTCGTACACCTGGAACTCCAGCCGCGCGGCGTGCCGCTCCACCTCGCGCAGGGCATGGTGGAGCACGTTCTCCTGGACGCGGCGCTCGGTGATGTCCGCGAAGATGCCGAGCACCGCCCACACCTGGCCTTCCGGATCCCACAGCGGCACCTTGCTCGTCAGCAGCCAGTGATCGGTGCCCTGGGCCGTGCGGATGGGCTCTTCGATTCCGAGCTTGGGCATGCCGCTGTCCATCACCTGCAGATCATCCTGCCGGTAGGCCTTGATCTGCACGGGGGGCAGGCCGAGCTCCAGCTCCGTCCGGCCGACGATCTCCTCGGGCGAGGCCCGGCCGAGCTGGTGCGCGAAGGCGTCGTTGCAGCCCAGGAAGATGCCCTCGCGGTTCTTCCAGAAGACCGAGTGGGGGATGTGGGTGAGGACGTTGGTGAGGATCTCCCGCTGGGAGCGCAGCTCGCGCTCGACGCGCCGGCGCTCGAGGATCTCGGCCTGGAGGTCCTGGTTGAGCGCATCCAGGCGCGAGCGGGCCTCCTCCAGCTCGGCGTTGCGCTCCTGGGCCTGCTGGAGTTGGAGCCGCAGGCGCAAGTGCGTCTCGATCTGACGCCCCAGGTGCTCCAGGACGTGGAGCTGGCCGTCGTCCAGGTGGCGGGGAGTCCGATCGAAGATGCACAGGGCGCCGATCCGAGCCCCGTTATCGGCATGCAGAGGGACTCCGGCGCAGAAGCGGACGAAGGGCGCCCCGCGCACGCGCGGGTTGTCACGAAAGCGGGGATCCTCCAGCGCGTCGGCGACGATGAAGGGCCCGTCCTGCTGGATGACGTAGGTGGAGAAAGAGCTGGCGCGATCCAGGCGGGTGGTGCTGCTCGTCAGCCCGAGGCTGGCCTTGACCCAGAGGTGCTCCCGGTCCACCAGGCTCATGAGGGTGATGGGCACCTTGCACAGCTCCGCGGCGAGCCGGACGATGGCGTCGTACTCGGGCTCGGGCGGCCCCTCCAGCAGCCCGTACCGATAGAGGGATTGCAGGCGTTGCTCTTCCCCGAAATCGGGCGCGCTGGACTGGAGTCGCGACTGAAGCATGGCGGACCGCCCCCCAAGGGAAGATCCTGGTTTTCCGGTGAAACTCAGGGAAAACGCAAGGCTTTGCCACGCTGCGTTGTAAACCCGACGTCAGACGCTGGGGGCGATGCGGCGGTAGCGCGCCTCGATGAAGAGATAGAGGGCGTAGGCGACGAGCCCCGCGGCGGTGATGCCCAGGAGCACGACGCCGTGAGGCTGTCGGGCCAGGATGGCCAGGGCCTCGCCCAGCCCCTTGGCTTCGCCGGGATCGGCCTGCAGCGCGGCGCGGATGAAGAAGGCGCCAATGAGGAGGAACACGCCTCCGCGCGCGGCCAGCCCGAAGCGGCAGAGCTGCACGGCGGTATGCGCGCGGTTCGGCGCCAGGCGCTGAAGGTCCAGCTTGCGGCGGAAGTTCGCGGTGAATGCCTTGTGGAACTCCTTCACGGCGTAGCCGATGACGACCAGCCCCACGAGCGCCACCAGCACCTGTCCCAGGGGCTGCTCGAGCAGCCGCGCCGTCCAGCCTCGGGTGCTGGTGCCCTCGCGAGGGGCGCCGCCCAGGGCGCGCTGCGCGGCGGTGAGCGCGAGGCCGGCGTAGAGGGCGCCTCCCGCGAAGTAGGCCACCCGCTTCACCAGCGCCTTGCCGCGAGTGCCCACGTGCTCGGGATCCAGGAACGCCTGGACCCAGCGCCACACGACGAAGCCCACGAGGCCCACGGCGAGCAGCGCGAGCAGGAACCGGCCGAAGGGCTGGTGGGCCACGCTCTCCACGGCTCCGTGGCTGTCGGTGGTGCGCCCCCCTTGGCCTAAGGCCAGCCGCAGGGCCAGGGTGCCGATGATGGCGTACACGACGCCCTTGGCTCCGTAGCCCAGCCTCGCACAGCGCTCCACCCAGCCGCCGCGCGCTGACGCACGCACCTCGTCAGGCACCCGCCCCCAGTTGGGGGATCGCGTCACATTCACCGTTGCCATGTCCGCCCCTCCCTCGACGCTGTCGCGCCGCTAACGGTGTTCACGGCGCACCCAGGCGCCAGCGCGTGCCTGGTCGGCTGGGCTCCTTGCGAGCGGGGGCGGCAGCTCAGCCGGTGGAGGGCCGCGCCAGGTCCTCGTCGGAGCGAGAGGGGGAGAAGTCCCTGCCAGAGGGCGCGGGCACCAGGGGGAGGCTGAAGGAGAACGTCGAGCCTGCCTCGGGAGAGCTCGCCACCCAGATGCGTCCGCCCTGGGCCTCGATCATCTGCCGGCTCAGGTGCAACCCGAGCCCCACCACCCCGGTGTAGCCCTGCGCCCCAGGAGGCAGTGGCTCGTAGAGGGGCTCGAAGACATGGGGTTGGCGCTCCGGTGGAATTCCCGGGTCCTGGTCGTGAACGGAGACCACGACCTCTTCGTCCTGCCTGCGCGCCTTGATCTCGATCGCCTGGCCGGGGAACGAGTACCGGACGGCGTTCTCCAGCAGGTGCGTCACCACATCCCCGATGAACTGGCGGTCGGCCTGGACGAAGAGCGGGCCGGAGGCCTCGATGGAGATCGGGTTCTCCGTGGTCCGGGCGAGGTTCTCCACCCGCTCGCGGATCAGCTCCAGGAGATCGAAGGTCTCGTGCTCCTGCGTGCGCGGTCCGGGCGCCATCCGCACGGCCGTGAACAAGTGCTCCACCAGCCGGGCGATCCGGCGCGTGTTGCGCATGATGGCGGTGAGGCCCTTCTTCTGGCGGGGCGTGGAGTCCTCGTGGTGCAACAGCATCTCCGCCCAGGTCTGGATGGTGGTGACGGGCGTCTTCAGCTCATGGGCCGCGGCGGACATGAACTCCTCGCGCAGGCGCAGGGCCTCGCGCACCTGCTGGAACAGGCGCGCCTTCTCGATGGCCACGGCGAACAGCCGGCCCACGGTGGAGTAGAACTCCAGCTCCCGGCTGGAGAAGCGCCGGGGCGCATACGTGCAGCAGGTCATCACTCCCACCAGGCGATCCTGTGAGAGCAGCGGCAGCGCCGCGATCCCCCGGAAGGGCTCTTCGGTGAGCATGCACGAAGCCGGGCACTCCTCTTCCGACTGGGTGTCCTCGACGGTCTGGATGTGCTTCGTCAGGGCCGCATGCGCCGTGAGCACGGGCGCATCGAAGGGCAGGTGATGGAGCTGCTCTCTCACCCCCAGACGGTGGGAGGCGATCAGGGTGAGCTCCTGGCGCTCGGGCTCGGCCAGCCAGAGCCCCAGCGCATCTACCCCCAGGGAATGGAGGCACTGCTCGATGAACACCTGGGCGATGCGCTCGAGCTCCACTTCGCTGACCAGCGCCTGGCCAATCCGGGCCAGCGCCAGCTCCTGGTCGAGCAGCCGCGCCAGATCGTCTTCCGCCTGCTTTCGCGCGGTGATGTCCCGGATGACGACCTCTCCGAGGATGATCTGCCCCGAGGCATCCCGGACCGGGGCGCCGTTGACGCTGAGCAGGCGCTGTTTGCCATCCAGGCTGCGCAGGCGGATCTCCGCGTCGGTGAACGTCTCCCCCGACAGCGCGCGGAGGACGGGCATCTCCTTCGCCTCCAGCGGGCGCCCATCGGGGTGCCGGATGTCATAGCGCTGGAGGTACTCGGGCAGCGACCGCTCGAACTCGGAGTAGCTCTTGAGCCCGAGCAGCCGCAAGCCCGAGGGGTTGGTGCCGACCAGTCGCCCATCCCGGCCGGCGAGGAAGATGCCATCCGGCACGCTGGCGATGATCGCCGCCAGCTCGAGGGCCTGCCGCTCGGCCTCCTTGTGCAGGGCGTTGACCTCCTCCTCTCGGCGGATGACCTCCGTGGCCATGGCGTTGAAGGCGTTGCCCAGGTCCTCCATCTCATCGCCCGTGTGGATCCGCACGGTCGCGTCCCGATCGCCGCGCTCCAGGGCCTGGGCGGCCGCTCGGAGCTGATGCACCGGGCGGGCGTAGAAGCGCGCCAGCACGAAGGCCAGCAGGGCGTTGAGCAGGAGGATGCCCGTGAAGGCCAGGAGCTTGACGCGCAGCTCCGAGAACAGCGGGGCCAGCGCGACGTCGCGGGGAATGGACACGCCCACGGCCCACGGATACCTCGGCACGGGGGCGAAGGCCCCCATGTGCTCGTCACCGATGAAGGGGTTGGTGAACCGATCGAGCTGGCGGCCGATCCCCGACGCCGCCTCGCGGAGGGCCCCGAGTTCCATGAGGGCGTCGCTCTGCCGATAGGGCAGGTGGGAGGAGCCCGTGTGGAAGGCCAGCCGGCCCTGGGAATCGGCCAGGAAGATCATCTGATCCTGTTGAAGGCGGGCGTCCACGAAGCGATAGGCCAGTTGCTCGGAGCGGATCATGATGTTGACCACGCCGATGGGCGTGCCCTGGGGCCCGCGGATGGGGATGCAGGCGACCAGCCCCGTGCGCGTGGGGCGTTTGAGCTCCAGCACCTCGGAGATGATGGGGACGTTGGCGGCCATCACCTGCTGGAAGTACCGGCGGTCACGGATGTTGAGCCTGGGCGTCGCGGGCTGAGAGGGATCTCCCCAGCCCCGGTTGACGCCGTTGGCGTCATAGACACCGATGGAGTCATAGAGCGGGCTGTGCGTGACCATCTTCTTCAGGTGCGGATCCAGCACCTGGGGGTCCAGCGTCCGCAGCATCGGATCCTGCGCGATGGCCCAACCCAGACCGATGGCGCTGTCGAAGACCTCGGACACCTGCACGGCGACGGAGCGGGCCGTCATCGACTGGGACACCAGGATGGTCTGCCGGGTCCTCTGCAAATCCGACAGGAAGCCGGCGATCAGCAGGATCAGCACCGGCAGCAGGATGATGCTGAAGGCCATGAGGAGCTTGGCGTGGATGTGCAGACGTGGGCGGCTCATGGGAACACCTGCGTTGGGGTGGAAGTGAGTGCGGACGGCCCCAGCCGCTGTTGTGCAAGACGCGCGAAGGTGAACGCTTCTTGAGCGAGGGCCACCTCCAGGGCCCGCTGGAAGCTGACCTGGCTCTCCTGCTCACGACCGAGCGCGCGCAGGCTCTCGCCCCGGAGGCGATGGAGCGCCGATTCGTAGAAGCGCTCCTCTCCCAGCTGGGCCAGCGCCTTGTTCACCACCTCCAGCGCTTGCCGGGGCTGTCGCTGCCACAGGTGGATCTCCGCGAGCATGCCGAGGTTGTGGTGGTTCTGGTCGCTCCGGAGCCCGGAGGCCCGCCAGTTCTCGAGCCCCTGTCGCATGAGCGCCAGGCCCTGGGAGCCCCACCCGAGCCCGGCCATGGCCCAGCTTCGCAGCAGCGCCGACCAGCCCTGCCACAGCCGGAAGTGGTGCTCGCTCGAGAGCGCCAGGCAGCGCTCCGAGAGCTCGAGCGTGGTGGCGGCATCCCCCCGGTATTGGCAACCCAGCGCCACATGCTGGAGGGCGAAGGCGGAGGTATGGAGGTGGCCGATCCGGCCCGCCAGCTCCATGGCCTCTTGGCTCCAGAGTCGGGCCTGCTCCAGCTCGCCTCTCCAGGAGAGGATCGTCGAGCCGTAGGCCAGCCCCGCGACCTCGGGATCCACCCAATGTCGCCGTGCCAGGAGCCGGTGCTGCTCCAGGGGGAAGTGGGCGTTTTCCAGCGAGCGCTCGATCTGCTCTATCGCGGCGCGGCCCTGTCCCCGGGTGAAGGCCACCACGGCCTCCATCCAGTGCCCCAGGGCGAGGAACTCCCGGTGTCGCTGGCGCTGGCCGAGCGTGACCAGCCGCTGGGCCAGCTTGTGCGCCTGGACCAGCTCTCCGCGCGCCATGTTGAAGGCGAACGGCCCCCAGTAGGACAGCTCCAGCCGGGGCAGCACCTCGCCCACCTCGTCGAACAGCACGTGTACGCGGGCATAGGTCCGCTCGGCCTCGGGGGACTGGTAGCCCTGCACCTGCACCAGGGGCATGCCCAGCGTCAGCAGGAGCTGAAGCTCTTCCCCCTTGCGCTGAGCGGTGTCAGGCAGCTCTCGCAGCAGCTTCAGCGCCTGGTTGAGGTGGCCCATGGCCTCCTGGTAGGCCGAGCGCTGGCTGGCATGGGCTCCGGCGCGGGCCCACCAGCGGACGGCCGACGCGTGCTGGCCTGCTCGGGTGTAATGGTGGGCCAGCAGCTCCGGGCGTGACTCCGCGACCTCGGGGAATTGCCGCTCCAGCACCTCGGCGATGCGCCGGTGGTACTCGCGCCGGGTGTCGCGCACCAGGGACTGCGCGGCCGCCTCCTGGATGAGGGAGTGCCGGAAGTAGTACTCCGCGCCGCGGGAGCTGGGCTCGCTCGGCTGGAGGATGCCCGCCGCGACCAGCCCTTCCAGGTCTCGCTGCCGCGAGGCCTCCGACTGCTGCGTCAGGGCCGCCAGCAGCGCGCTGGAGAAGCGTCGCCCGACCACGGCGCCGAGCTGTGCCAGCGCCTTCTGCCGGGGAGGCAGCTCGTCCAGTCGCGCCAGCAACACCTCATGCAGGCTCAGGGGGATGGAGAAGGAGGGGGCCTGGCTGCCCCGTGGCTCCAGGAGGATGCGCGTCATCTCCTCCATGAAGAGCGGCACGCCCTCCGTCCTCTGGACGAGCTGCCGTACCAGCTCCGGCTCCAGGTCCTGGCCGTGGGTCATCTCCCGGACCAGCGACGCGGAGTCCGCCTCGGACAGCCGCTCCAGCTCCAGGAGCCGGACGCCGGGCGGCTCCAGCGGCGCATACCGCAGCTCGGAGCGGCTGCTGAGCAGCAGCAACACCCGGGACTGCCGCACCGACTCGAGCAGCCAGGCCAGGAACTCCAGGGTGGAAGGATCGGCCCAATGCACGTTCTCCACCACGGCCAGCACGGGACGCTCCCGGGCCAGGTTGCGCAGCAGGGTGCCCAGCGCCTCGAAGGCCAGGGACTTCTGTCGTTCGGGCGTGAACGGCAACTGCCCCTCCGAGGAGGGAGACAGCAGCGAGGCAAGCGCCTGCACGTGCTCGCTGGAGAGCCCGAGCGCGAGCAGCCGCGGCTCCATGGCGCGCTGGGAAGAGGGCGGGAGGCCCTCCGGGAGGGCACCCTGGAGCAGGCGCTGGAGCAGCTCGATGAGGGGGTGGAGCGCGCTGGCGGTGAACTGCGGGCCACAGAGGGCCTTCAGGCGATAGCTCTCCTCGGAGGCCACCTGGACGCGCACCTCGTGGATGAGGCGGCTCTTGCCCAGCCCTGCCTCGCCCCGAAGGAGCACGGCGCTGCCTTGCCCCCGCCGGGCTTGCTCCCACAGGCCGAGCAGCTCCCGCAGCTCCCGCTCTCGGCCCACCAGGGGCGTGAGCCCGAAGGCCGCGCGCCGCTGATCGAAGCGGGAGCGCGCCTTGCGCTTGCTCAACGCGCGGTACATCGCCACCGGGCGGTTGGTGGGCAGTCCCTCGGGAGTGGCCGAGCCCCGGGCCTCCAGCTCGAAGGCACCGCGCACCACGGTGCGGGTGGAGGCGGTGAGGAGCACGGTGTTGGGCTCCGCCTGCCGGGCCAGCCAGGCGGCCACCTCGGGGGCGTCTCCGGCGAGCGCGGGCGCGTCCGGCTCCAGCGTCCCAGTGCTCTCCCGCAGCGCCACCCGGTCCGTGTGGATGCCGACCTTCACGGCGAACCCGGGAGGAGGCCGGCGCGCGAGCTGCTGCTGGAGCACCTGGGGGAAGCTCTCCGTCAGGAGCATCCCCGCCTGGACGGCGTTTCGGGCGTCCCCCTCCTGGACCTGGGGATAGCCGAAGCAGGCAAGCACCTGGGAGCCCATGGACAGCATGATCGAGCCGCCACAGCGGCTGAGGAACTCGGCGCAGCCATGATGGAAGGCGGCCTCCAGCTCATCGCGCTCCTCGGAATCGAGCGACTCTGGCCGGCCGGCCGACACACAGCACACGAGCGTCACCTGGCGGCGCTCGGGGGGACGGGCCTGTCCTTGCTTGCGGCGCAGCCCGAGGCGCTCGCTCACCTCTTGGAGCTCCTCCAGCAATTCCTGGCCGGAGGGAATCCGCCGGGCGGGATCCTTGGCCAGGGCGGCGGCGACCAGCGGCTCCAGCTCCGAGGGCAGCTCGGGGTTGCTCTCGCGCAGCGAGGGCATGGGCCGTGGAGAGAGCACGGCGTCGCGGATGCGGTCGGGGACTCGGGAAGGGAAGGGCAGCGTGCCGGTCAGCAGCTCGTAGAGCATCACCCCGGCGGCCCAGATGTCCGTGCGCTCATCCTGCGGCTCGCCGCGCCACTGCTCCGGCGACATATAGGCGGGGGTGCCAGCGGTGGGCAGGTTGGGGAGGGGCAAGGCGCTCGCCAGCAGGTGGGCCAGGCCGAAGTCCAACAGCTTCGCCGTCCCTTCCTGGGTGACGGAGACGTTGGCGGGCTTGAGGTCGCGATGGACGAGGTGGCGGCGGTGGGCGTGCGCCAGGCCCGCGGCGATGCCCTCCATGAGCGTCAGCGCTCGCTGCAGCTCCGGCCGGCCCCGGCGCAGCAGGGCCGAGAGCGACTCACCCTCCAGGTATTCCATCACCAGGAAGGGCACCCGAGGGCCCCCATGCTCGACGCTCCACTCGGCCACGTCGAAGAGGCGGACGATGTTCTCGTGGTTCAGCCGGGCGATGGCTCGCGCCTCTTGCTGGAGCAGGCCGCCGGCGCGGCTCCCGAGTGGCAGGCCGCGGGGTCGCAGGAACTTGAGCGCCACCACCCGTTGCAGCTCCGCGTCCCACGCTCGGTACACGGTGCCCATGGAGCCCGTGCCCAGCGCCACCTGGAGCTCGAACCGCCGACCATCCGTGCCTCCCAGCTTTTCGCCGGGGACGGGACTGGGCAGCCAGGGCTCAGTGGATGCGACCTCCACCAACAGGGAGTCACCGAAGTCCTGGTCATCGTCGTCTTGCGGCGAGTCCATTCCCGGCTGCCTCTGGAGGGGCAGGCTCCCTCCTACTTGCCGTTGCGTTCCCTCGCTAAAAGCTGGGGCTAGCTCCGAAGGAGCGCAACACATCCGCTCGCATGGGCAAGAGGCCGGTCAGGCCCGTGATGGGCTTGGGCATGCGCCTCCACCCGGTATTCCCGGGGAGGGCAGCTGTTGGGGTGCGCGTGGATGTCCTTCGGATTTCAGAGGGGACTACAGCCATTCATAGGCTGCGCGGAAGGCACGTGCCCCCTCCTGCTCGACGATGTGTCCGTGGGCGACGATGACGCGTTGGATGTCCCACTTCAGGATGGAATCCACGTTGGCGCGAGCGACGGCGCGATCCCGGTTGACCACGCGATCGATCACCGAGGTGCTCAGCCGACCGTAGCCGCCGATCGTCTTGAAGACGAAGCGCGTGAACGGCGCGGCATCCGGGCCGATGTTGTGCGCGCAGTCGGTGACGATGAGGGTACGGCTGGCGCGATGGAAGAAGACGACCTCGCCGATCATGGGAGCACCGCGCCAGGGCAGGACGTCGATCTGCTCGGCCCATTCGGCGGAGACCGCTTCGGAGAGCACCGCGTGGAAGCTCAGATCCTTGCGCTTTTCCGGCAGGCCGGGCGCCGCGAAGGCGCGGGCCTGGGGGAAGGCAGTCATCCAGTCACCGATGAACAGGTGGTGGAACATGTTGGGCGCGACGAGGAAGCGCACGGGCCCGAGCGCCTCCACGGCCTGGCGCCGTTCGGGGGTGAGGCGGAGAGGGGAGTGGACCCAGAGCGCTCCATCCGCGAGCCGGATGACCGTCATCCGGGCTTCCATCTTCAGACCCATGAAGGTCAGCGGTTGTTCGGCGACCCACAGGTTTTCGTCCAGCTTGCGCAGCATGGCACCTCTCCACGGGCCCTCGAGTGGGCGTGTGGTAGACCTTTTAGGTCGGCTGGGCCAATAGGAGAACGGGTTTGAGTGGAGAGACGGGCTCGCGGTCTGGGGACGCAGGTCGCGGGTCCCTCGTCTCGGCGCGGGGCCCCCCGTCAGCGGACGGGTCCTCCCGCGCCGGCCGTCCCGCTCTTCCTCGGCTCACGGGCCGCTTTCACTCCTCAATTACCGGCGCTTCTTGAGCCAGCGGATCACGCTCACTTTGCGGAACCTGCCGCCGAACAGGTACCAGGTGAACACCGCGCCGAAGAACGCCGCCGCCAGTGCGATCCCCACGATTCCCAGCACCGGCACGTTCCCGTACATCCACGGCTTCTGCGCGAACGAGATGAACGCGCCCACGATGAACCCGCACGCGCACAGTCCCAGGAACGCGATGATCGCCACGCTGCGCAGGTTCTCGTTCAGCTTGTCGAACTGATCGGCCCGCACCGTCACCGTGAATTTTCCGGACTCGAGATCCAGCAGGATCTGCGACAGCTGCGTGGGCAGGTCCGTCGCCAGTGACTGGAAGCGCAGGAGCGTGCGCATCAGCCCGCCCTGGAATTGGCTGGGATCGTATCGGCCCGCCAGGAGTTCCTTCGCGTACGGCAGCACCATCTCCAGGATGTTCATCTCCGGGTACAGACTGCGCAGCATGCCCTCGGTCGATACCGATGCCCGGCTCAGCAGCGCGTACTCCTTCGGAATCCGGATCCGGTACTTCACCGCGAGGTCCAACAGGTCTCGCAGCAGCGTGCGCGCGTCCACCTGGCCTAGCGTCGTCGGCAGGTGCTGGCCGATGATGTTGTCGATGTCGTTGCGAAAGCCCACGAGGTTGGCCCGCGTGTCCGCCTGCCCCATCCGGTAGAGGATGCGTGCCACCGAGTCGCTGTCCTTCAGCGCCACCGCGAGGCACAGCATCACCAGCGTCTCCTGCATCGGCTTCGTGAGCCGTCCCACCACGCCGAAATCCAGCAGCGCCAGCCGGTTGCCCTCCAGCACCAGCAGGTTCCCCGGGTGCGGATCCCCGTGGAACAGGCCGTCGTCGAAGAGCTGCCGGAAGCTGCCCTCCACGATGTGGTGTGCTAGCACCTTCCGGTCGTCCTCCGACAGCTTCGCCTGGCTGATCTTCACGCCTCGGATGAACTCCAGCGTCAGGACCTTGCGGCTCGACAGCTCGTCGTACACCCGGGGGATCTTCAGGTACGGCCGATCCACGTGGTTGGCCAGGAACGCCCGGATGTTCGAGGCCTCGTTGATGAAGTCCAGCTCTTCGTGGATCGCCTTGTCGAACTCGTCCACGATCCCCGAGGGCGTGTAGACACCCGTCTCCTCGATCACGGCCTCGAGCAGTCGTGCCAGCGAGCGGAGCACCGTTAGGTCCGAGTCGATCCGCTCGGAGATCCCCGGCCGCTGCACCTTCACCACCACCTCGTCCCCCGACTGCGTCACCGCCCGGTGTACCTGCGCAATCGAGGCTGCGGCCAGAGGCGTCGGATCGATGTGCGCGAACAGATCCTGTACTTCCTTGCCCAGTGACTCGCGGATCTGTGCATGCACCTGGTCCAGGGGGATGGGATCCACCTGATCCTGGAGCATGGACAGCTCGTCGATGAACTCGGCCGGCAGCAGGTCTCCGCGCGTGGAGAGGATCTGCCCCAGCTTCACGAACGTAGGGCCCAGCTCATTGAGGAGCATCCGGAAACGACGCGCCGTGGAGGCTCGCTGGCTCTCGGGCGAGACCTCCACCTTCTCCTTGCGGCCCAGCATCCGCCACAGCCCCGCACGCTCGGTTACATCGGCGAATCCGTGCCGTGCCGCGATGACGGCGATCTGACGCACCCGGTTGAGGTCCTGGAGGATCACGCGGCCGGCACCTTCCCACGGGCGCAGGGCTCCCGCAAACGGTTGAGCGGGCGCTTCGTTGAGAAGCGGGGGGAGATGTCAGGCGGCGGGCTGGGCCACCTTGGGCGCTGGACCGAAGCGCAGCAGCACGTAGCCCACCACCGCCGACAGCAGCGAGCCCAGCAGGATGCCCAGCTTCGCCTCCGTCAGCAGTTCCGGCTCCTTCGCGAACGCCAACGTCGCCACGAACAGCGCCACCGTGAACCCGATGCCCGCCACCACCGCCACCCCATGCAGCTGCGTGACCTTCGACCCGCCCGGCATCGGCGATACCCGCGCCTTCACCGCCACCCACGTGAACAGGAAGATGCCCACCTGCTTGCCCACGAACAGCCCCACCATGATTCCCAGCGGCAGCGGCTTGGTCAGATCCGACAGCGACATGCCCTCCAGCGAGATGCCCGAGTTGGCCAGCGCGAACAGCGGGACGATCACGTACGCCACATAGCCGTGCCACAGGTGTACGAACCGGTTGAGCGGCGGCTCGATGTCCTCCAACTGCTCCTCGATATAGAGGATCTGCGCCCCCCGCACCGCCTCGTCCTCCGGCTCCTCCACGCAGCGCGTAATGTAGGCCGACAGCTCGGTGAGCACCTCGCGCCCCCGCCGCGTCGGCCGTGCCGGAATGCACATGCCCAGCACCACCCCCGACAGCGTCGCGTGTACTCCGCCGTGGTGCATCGTGTACCAGAGCGCCGCTCCCAGCAGTGCGTACACCATGCCGTTGCGCACGTAGAAGCGGTTGCACACCCCCAGCAACAGCACCACGCCCAGCGCTCCCAGCAGCCACTCCACATGCACGCCCGTGCCGTAGAAGAAGGCGATCACCAGGATGCCGCCGATGTCATCGAAGATCGCCAGCGCCGTGAGGAACACCACCAACCCGTGCGATACCCGGCCCTTGAGCAGCGTCAGGCACCCGATCGAGAAGGCGATGTCCGTGGCCATCGGGATCGCCCAGCCCTTGGCCGCCGGCGTGCCCGCATTGAAGATCATGTAGAGGCCCGCCGGCACCACCATGCCGCCCAGCGCCGCGATCAGCGGCAGCATGGCCCGCGACGGCGTGCGCAGCTCTCCCGCCGACAGCTCGCGCTTGATCTCCATGCCCACCAGGAAGAAGAAGAACGTCATCAACCCGTCGTTGATGAACTCCCGGAAGCTGAACGCCCCCCGCGACCCCGCGAGCTCCAGTGCCAGCGGCGCGTCGAAGAGCCCCGTGTAGCTTCCGGCCCACCCGGAGTTGGCCCACACCATGGCCGCCACCGCGCACAGCGCCAGCAGGATGCCGCTGCTGGCCTCCAGCCGGAAGAAGGCCTGGAGGGGCGCGATCGCGACCTTGAAGAGGGCAGGGACGGGCGGTGGCGGGCGTGGCTCCATGATCGGCCGGTAGGTTGCCTCCCTGGGGGTCGGCCGTGAATTGTTTTCGGCTCCAACAAGGGCGATTGTCGCCGCGGCGTGTTACAGGTGCGGCGCAGGTGACGTAGTGGGTAGGACGCCCGAGCGTTGATCCAGGACGGTGGGCGTGAGAGAAGGGAAGCCATGGGTGTGACGCAGGTGAAGACAGCCAAGGGCGCCGGCGAGGAGGCCGCGCTGGAATCCAACCTGGAGGGTTTGGAGAACGGGACCGAGCCCGTCGGGGCACGCGAGATCGCCTCGCTCACTCCGATGATGCGCCAGTACCTGGAGACCAAGGCGCTCCACCCGGACACCATCCTCTTCTTCCGGCTGGGCGACTTCTACGAGATGTTCTTCGAGGACGCGGTCCGCGCCTCGGAGCTGCTCCAGATCACCCTCACCGCGCGCGCCAAGGGCAGCGACAAGGTGCCCATGTGCGGGGTGCCCTACCACTCGGCCCGCCGCTACATCGGTCGCCTCATCGAACAGGGGCTCAAGGTCGCCATCTGCGAGCAGATGGAGGAGCCCGGCAACGGTCCCGGCATCGTCCGCCGCGAGGTGACGCGCATCATCACCCCCGGCATGGTGCTGGACGATGAGGTGCTCGAACCCCGGGCCAGCAACTTCGTGGCCGCCGTCCACTGGAGCGAGCGGGGCTTCGGCGCCGCGCTGCTCGAGGCCTCCACCGGCGAGTTCTTCAGTGTGGAGGCTCCCAGCGCCCAGGATCTGGTGGAGACGCTGTCCCGCGTGGAGCCCCGCGAGCTGCTGGTCCCCGAGGGGCTCAAGGCGGCGCCCGAGGTGGGCTTCCTCACCTCGCGCCTGTCGCGCCCGCCTCCGGTAACGGAGATGGAGAAGGCCGCCTTCGAGCCGGCCCGGGCCACCACCTATCTGCGCAACCACTTCGCCGTGGCCTCGCTGGAGGCCTTCGGGCTGGCCGAGGCGCCCCTGGCCACCGGCGCAGCCGGCGCGGCCCTGCGCTACCTCAAGGACACGCAGAAGACGCCCGCCGCGCACGTGGACCGGCTCAGCCGCCTGGAGCGCGCCGGCCACCTGCTCATGGACGAGTCCTCGCGCTCCAACCTGGAGGTCCTCAAGACGCTCCGGGACGGGGCGCGCAAGGGCAGCCTCCTGGGCGTGCTGGACCGCACCGCCACCAGCATGGGGGGCCGCAAGCTGGCCCGCTGGCTCGCCTCGCCCCTGTGCGCCTTGCCGGAGATCCACGCCCGCCTGGATGCGGTGGAGGAGCTGTCCGGGCGCAGCGTGTGGCGCGAGGAGCTGACCACCATCCTCAAGGAGGTGGCGGACCTGGAGCGGCTGTGCGGCCGGCTCTCGCTGGGTGCGGGCAACGCCCGGGACCTGCGCGCGCTCGGGGTGTCGCTCACGCAGCTGCCCCGGCTGGGGGCGGCGCTCTCGCGGTGCTCGGCTCCGCTGCTCAAGGCCCTGGCGGGGCCGCTGGGCGCTTTGCCCGAGCTGGCCGAGCTGTTGACCCGGGCCGTGGTGGACGAGCCGCCGCTGACGCTCAAGGAGGGAGGCCTGTTCCGCACGGGCTTCCACGCCGAGCTGGATCAGCTCGTGGCGCTGTCCACCTCGGGCAAGGACTACCTGCTCAAGCTCGAGGCGCGCGAGAAGGAGCGCACGGGCATCTCCTCGCTGAAGATCCGCTACAACAAGGTCTTCGGGTACTACATCGAGATCACCAAGGCGAACCTCCACCTGGTGCCCAAGAGCGGCGAGTACATCCGCAAGCAGACCACGGTGGGCGGCGAGCGCTTCATCACCCCCGAGCTCAAGGAGTACGAGGAGAAGGTGCTCACCGCCGAGGAGAAGCGGTGCGCCCTGGAGTTCCGTCTCTTCGAGGAGCTGCGTGCCCAGGTCGTCGCCGCCGCGCCCCGCATCCGCTCGGCCGCCGAGGCCGTGGCTACGTGTGACGTGCTCCTGTCCTTCGCCCGCAGCGCCGCGGAGTATGGCTACACGCGGCCCACGGTGGATGACTCGGACGTGCTCACCATCACCGCCGGCCGCCACCCCGTGGTGGAGCGCCTGCTGGCCGCTGGCGACTCCTTCGTCTCCAACGACGTGCGGCTGGATGCCACCGACGCGCAGATCCTCGTGATCACCGGCCCCAACATGGCCGGCAAGAGCACCGTCATGCGGCAGGTGGCGCTCACCGTGCTCATGGCCCAGGCGGGCTGCTTCGTTCCGGCCCGGGCGGCGCACATTGGCCTGTGCGATCGGATCTTCACGCGCGTGGGCGCGGCGGACAACCTGGCGCGCGGCCAGTCCACCTTCATGGTGGAGATGACCGAGACGAGCCACATCCTCCACCACGCCACGCGCCGCAGCCTCGTCATCCTGGATGAGATCGGCCGCGGCACCTCCACCTTCGACGGGCTCTCCATCGCCTGGGCGGTGGCCGAGCACCTGCACGACAAGCTCGGCGCGCGGACGCTGTTCGCCACGCACTACCACGAGCTGGTGGACCTGGCGCGCGAGAAGCCTCGGGTGAAGAACCTGTGCATCGCCGTGAAGGAGCAGGGCGGCAAGGTGCTCTTTCTGCGCAAGCTCGTGCCCGGCGGGGCCAACCGCTCCTACGGCATCGAGGTGGCGCGGCTCGCGGGGCTGCCCCAGGAAGTCGTGGCCCGGGCGCGGGACATCCTCCAGAACCTGGAGTCCGGCGAGCTGGACGAGGCCGGGCGCCCCCGGGTGACGCACCGCAAGGGCTCCAAGGTGTCCGCCGGGCAGCTGGGGCTGTTCGGTGGGGGAGAGACGGGGCCCGTCGCCCAGGCGCAGGGGGCTCCCGCTGTGCCCGCCGAGCACCTGAAGGTGCTGGAGGCCCTGCGCTCCACCGCGCTGGACACCACCACTCCGCTGGAGGCCCTCAACCTCCTGGCCCGGCTCCAGAAGGAGTTGAAGTAAAAGGGGGCTGAGCCAAGGAGGCTGCCCCGTGCAGTTCGCCATTCCCCACGCGCCCCGGCGCGTTCGCTTCACCCAGGTCCCCGGCGCCGTGGGGCGGCTCTTGCGTACGCTCGCCCTGGGGCTGCTGTTCATGGGCGTCCTTGGCGCGGGGGCCTCGTTCGTCGGGCGCTTCTTCCTCAAGGAGAGCGCTTTCCTCGCCCGCGCTCGCGAGGTGGAGGGGCTGGTGTCCCATGTGACGCTGCCGCCCCTGGAGAAGCGGCTGGAGGCCGAGGCCACCCTGGAGGTGCTCTACAGCGTCGATGAGGTGCAGCACTCCGTCAGCGGCGTGCGCACCTCCGCCGAGTACGCCGAGGGGCTCGGGCACGGGGCCAAGGTGAAGTTGCTGGTGGATCCCGAGCAGCCGGACCGTCCGCGCGAGGAGCGCTTCGCCCGCGAGCGCTCCGGGGCGATCAATCTGCTGCCCTGGGGGCTCGGGCTGGGGGCGCTGGGCGCCGTGGCCCTGTTCCTCCGCGAGCTGCGCCGCACCATCCGCGCGGAGCTGGAGCCCCTGCGCCTGGGCGCCCTGGTGTGGCTCACCCCCGAGGGGCCCCTGCCGGAGACGCGCAAGGAGATCATCTTCCCCGCCACCTACTTCCGGCAGGACGTGAAGCACTCCGTCCGCGTCCGCGCGCGCCCGGGCCGCTCCCCGGTGCGCAACGGGGAGAAGGTGCTCGCCGCCGTGGTGCCCCGCGAGCCGGACTGGGCCCGCGTCATCGACGAGGACCTGGCCCGGACTCTCGGTTGGATTCGTTGAGCCGCCCGGCTTTTCAGCCGCGCCTCACTTCGGATCGAACATCGGGATCAGGTGCTCGCCGACCAGGCGGATGCTGTTCATGATGTGCTCGTGCGGCAGGTGACCGACCTGCTGGAAGCACATCAGGCGGTCGATGCCGATGTCCTTGTAGCGCTGCATCTTCTTCCGGCATGAGGCCACGTCGCCGATGATGACCGCGGCGTCGGCGTTGAGGATCTCGTACACCTCCTCGTTGGAGACCTGCTCGCCCGCCACCAGCCGGTCGAGCAGCGCCGTCGTCGGGCTCTTGGGCGCGGAGGCCTTCTCCGCGGTGAGCTTCGCATACGCGGCGAGCGGGCTCGTCGGGTCGCGCTCGGCCGCCGCCGTCATCTCGTCGATCGTGCGCATCATGTGCTCGCGCGCCTCGAAGAACGTGAAGGCCGTGTTGATGTACCAGGCCGCCGCCGCCGCCGCGCCGTGCTCGATCGCCTCGCGCTCGGTCTCCGCGCAATGCACGAACGTGAACAGCGCGACCTGATCGTTGACGGTCTGGCCGACCGGGGTGCAACGCTTGATCTCCCGGCGATACACCTCGAGCATCTCCTCGACCGCCGCGATCGGTGTCGAGACCGTGGTGAGCAGCACGCCGACGCCGTTGCGCCCTGCCTGCTCGAACCCGCTCGGTGTACCGACCGCCTGCCACAGCGGTGGGTGCGGCTTCTGGAACGGCTTGGGCACCACCGCGACGTCCTTGAGCGTGAAGTCAGGGCTGCTCCACGAGAAGCGCTCCTGCGTCCACATCTTCGGGATCATCTCGAAGGCCTGCTGGAGCTGCCGGCGCACGTCGTCCGGCTCGACGTTGAACACGCGCCACTCCGGGAGCGTCGAGCGCGCGAGGCCCAGCTCGAGCCGGCCCTCGCTGAGGTGATCGAGGAACGCCGCGCGCTCGGCGATCCGCATCGGGTGGTTGACCTTGATGGGCGCGAGCACGGCCGAGTGCCCGACGCGCATCCTCCGGGTGGAGCGCGCGATCGCGGTGAGCATCATCTCCGGAGCCGAGCTGTAGCTGAAGTGGGGGGCGCCGTGATGCTCGACCTGCCACCAGCAGCCGTAGCCGAGCTCGTCGGCGAGCCGTGCCTGCTCGAGCGTCTCGAGGATCAGCGCGTGCTCCTGGCCCTCGCCGAAGAACATCTTCGGCTTCATCATCTCGCAAAATATGTCGATCTTCATTCGAGCCGCCTTATGCACCATGTGTATGCCGATCGCACTGACTGGCTGTGACACAAGCCGAGGGCAGGGGAGGACCGAAAATTTGCGGGGTCAGTGGGCCCGTGACACACAGCTGTAGCTCTCGCTACTTGTGTCCGGAGGCCTCATGCGCACACGCCTCGTGCTCTGCCTGCTGCTGCTGTCGACTGTCGCCGCCGCGGCGAAGCGAGACGTGGCCGAGGAGGCCTACCAGGAGGCGCGTACGTCCTACTACGCCCTCAAGGGGGACGCGGCGCGTCGCAAGCTGCGCCACCACTGGCTGAAGGTGAGCCACCGCTTCGAGGCCGTGGCCAGCGAGCACCCCAAGAGCGAGCGCGCTCCGGATGCGCTGTTCACCGCCGGCGAGCTGATGAGCGAGCTGAGCCGGATCTCCTTCCTCGCGGAGGATCTCCAGGCCGCCGTCGGCAGCTACGGAAAGCTGGTGGCGGAGTACCCCCGGCACCGGCTCGCGGATGACGCGGCGCTCTCGCTGGCGCGCATCCACCTGGATCGTCTGGAGCAGCCCGAGACCGCGCGCCGTGTCATCACCGAGACCCTCGCTCTCAACGGCAAGGGAGACCGGGCCCGCGAGCTGAAGGAGCTGCTCGCCTCGCTGCCCGCGCCCAAGGCGTCGCCCGCGCGCACCAAGGCCCCCGCCGTCGCCGAGGCGCCCGCGCCGCAGCCCGAGCGTTCGGGCAACGCGCTGGTGGAGGCCATCTCCCGGACCGCCCGGGAGTCGGCGCCCGCCACCCCGTCGCCCGCCGCCGAGCCCGCGCCGCGCAAGGTCGAGGAGGGCCCGCGCGTCGTCGTCATCACCCCGCTGAAGCCCGAGGAGACGCCGGCCCCCGTCGCGAAGTCCGCGGGGGAGGCCGTGGCCACGACTCCGAGTGTGTCCGCAGAGACGCCGGCCGTGGTCGCCTCCGTCGCGAAGCCCCGCTCCGAGCCGACCCCCGTGGCGGTGAAGCCCGCTCCGGAGAAGGTCTCTCCGCCCGCCAAGCAGGAGGCTCCCACCATCGCCGTCGCCGCGGCGCCGTCGAAGGCCGAGAAGGCTGAGAAGGCCGAGTCGGACGAGGACGAGGCCGGGCCGCTGCCGATGCCGAGCATCCCCGCCCTGGACCAGCACGTCGCCGAGGCCCGCATGAAGACGGCCGCGAAGCTCTCGCGCCGCGCGGAGCTGACGCTGGTGGAGCAGCTCGGCCTCAAGGTGCGCCGCGTCATCATCGATCCCGGCCACGGCGGCCACGACACCGGAGCCATCGGCAAGCAGGGCACCCGCGAGAAGGACATCACGCTGGCCATCTCCCACAAGCTCGCCCAGCAGCTGCGTGAGCGCGGGCTGGAGGTCATCCTCACCCGGGACGACGATCGCTACGTGAAGCTCGAGGGCCGCGCGCAGTTCGCCAACGAGGCCCGGGGAGACCTCTTCATCTCCATCCACTGCAACTCGGCGCACAACCGCAAGCTGCGCGGCGTGGAGACCTACACCCTGAACATCTCCTCGGACCGGTACTCCATCCGCCTTGCGGCGCGAGAGAACGCCTCCACGGAGAAGGGCATCAGCGATCTGCAGTTCATCCTCGCGGACCTGGCCACCAAGGCGAACACCGGCGAGTCCACGCGGCTGGCCAGCCAGGTGCAGAAGAGCCTCGTGGGGCAGCTGACCCGCGAGTACACGGGCATCAAGGACCTGGGCCACAAGGAGGCCCTCTTCTACGTGCTGCTGGGCGTGAAGATGCCGGCGATCCTCGTGGAGACGGCCTTCCTCTCCCACGCGGAGGAGGAGGAGCGTCTGGCCTCCGAGGCGTACCAGGACTCGGTGGCGCGGGCGATCGCCCAGGGCGTGGAGGACTTCCTGGGCGACCGGAACCGGCTCGCCAAGGTCGACTGAAGCCTCCCCGACGCCGCCTCAGGGCATGTGGTGGACGGCGCGCCGCAGCGCCGGAGCCTCGGGCTGAGCCACTGGCAGCTCCAGCGTGGCGGTGGCGCCCTTGCCCAGGCCCTCGCTCTCCAGCGTGAGCTTGCCGCCCAGCAGGCGCGTCGCCAGCGCGCTGGAGTGCAGGCCGATGCCGTGCCCGTTCTTGCGGGTGGTGAACCCCTGGGTGAACAGCCGCTTGCTCACCTCGGAGGCGATGCCCACGCCGCTGTCGGCCACTTGCAGGCAGACGCGCTCGCCCTTCGGCTCCAGCCGCACCACCAGGTTCCTGCGGTCCATGGGGACCTCCTCCATGGACTGGCGGGCGTTGGTGATGAGGTTGAGAAGGATCTGCACCACCTTGTAGCGATCCACCCGCACCGGCGGCAGGGGGCGAGACTCGCGCGTCACCTGGATTCCGGCCCGCTGCAGGGCGCCCTGTTGCAGGCGCAGCGCATCCTCCAGCAGCTCGTTGAGATCGCACTCCTCCGTGAGCAGCGTGGACGTGGCGTACGTCTGCTGCATCTGGACGATGGTGCGCACCCGGCCGACGTTCTGGTCCAGGTCCTCCAGGGTGGTGTGCAGCACCTCCTTCTCCCGGTTCAGCTCATCGGCCAGGCGCGAGAGGTAGCTCACCAGCTGGCTGCCCCGGGAGTCGTCGGTGAGGAAGTTGGCGAGATCGTCCCGGTGCTCCTCCAGCATCGCCGCCACCTGCTTCACCCGCCCCGAGCGCGAGGCGATCAGCGCGTGGCGGATCAACCCCGAGTCCACGAGGATGCTGGTGAAGGCGTTGCCCACGTCGTGCAGCACGCTGGTGGCCACCTCCGCCATGCCCATCATGCGCGCGGTATCCACGAGCTGCGCCTGGGCCTGCTTCAGCTCCCGGGTGCGCTCCTCCACCCGCTGCTCCAACTCCGCGTTCGCCTGGCGCAGGGCGGCCTCCGCCTTCTGCACCTCCGCGTACAGCCGTGCGTTCTCGATGGAGATGACCGCCTGCGAGGCGATGTGGCCCAGCAGGGCCAGGCGCCCCGGAGAGAAGGCCTCGGTGGTGAGGGAGTTCTCCAGGTACAGCACGCCGTAGAGCTCCTCCTGGCGGCGCAGGGGCAGGCAGAGCACGGAGCGGGCTCGGCCGCGCAGCAACTCCGCCTCGGAGGCGAAGGCATGGGGCCGCGTCGTATCGCCGATGAGGACGAACTCCCCGGTGCGCCGCGTATAGGACAGCATCGTCCAGGGCAGCTCCGCCTCCACCAGGGGCGTGGTGTCTCCCTTCATCTCCGAGAGGACCACCGGCTTGAGCGCATCTCCCTGCTTGAGCAGCAGCGCCCCACGCTGGGCGCCCGCGCTCTCCAGCGCCACGTTCATCAGCGTGGCCACCAGATTGTCCAGGACGATCTCCCGGGAGACGGCCTGCTGGGCCTTCACCAGGCTCAGCGCATCCAACTGGTAGGAGCCCGTCTGCGCGGTGCCGTGTCCCCCCTCGCCGGAGACACCCAGGCTCGGCCACAGGGTCTCCAGTTGCCGCGCCTTGCCCTCGGCGCCCCACTGCCGATAGGACTCCCAGGCCTCGCGCGCGTAGGTGACCGCCACCCGCGACATGCCCCGCTCCTTCCAGGAGCGCGCGGCCAGCTCCGCGGACAGGGCGCCGTGCTCGATGTGGCCGTACTCGCGCGCCGCGTGCATGGCCTCCTCGTAGAAGCGCATGGCCTCCTCGGGCCGGCCCGTCACCCGTGCCAGCTCGGCGGCCACCATCCGCTCGGGGGCGCGGAAGTTCTCCGGGCACAGGCTCGCCCAGAGGTTGAGCTGCTGGTGGTGGTGCCGCATGGCCTCCAGGAACTCCAGCTGCCGGGGCGCGGGCGACTCGCGGAAGCAGGCCGCCAGCGTCAGCGACCGGTACAGGTAGAAGTCGGCCTGGAGGATGATGCCGGAGAGCATCCCCAGGTGCTCCGCCGCGATGGAGGAGGCCTGGCGCGCCTCCTCGTACGCCCCCGCCATGAAGCGCGCCCGCGTCTTGTGGATGAGGTAGACGCAGGAGACGATCGGCAGGCCCCGGCTCTCCAGCTTCGCTTCGACCTCCGCCTCGCTGAAGCCCTCTCCGTCCAGGGTGTCGAACCCGTCCGAGAGCCCGCGCATCTGCTGCACGTAGCGCTGGATGAGGACGATGAAGAAGCCGATGTCCTCGTAGTTGGCCTTGCGCACGAAGTCGAGGCGCGCCACCGACTCCTGGTACACCTCTCCCAGCTCGCGGCCCTGGAAGAGCATGTCCAGCAGCATGTTGTCGCAGCAGTAGCACGCGGTGCGGAAGTCTCCGCGCATGAGCCCGTGGCGGAAGGCGTCCTGGAGCAGCCCCAGGGACACGGGGAAGGGGCGGACCCAGCGGCTGATCAGCGCCAGCACGAAGAGCACGCCGCTGCGATGGGCGGCGAACTCCGGGCGCTCCACCAGGCGGTGGGCGAGCCGGCCAAAGGCGTGGCCCGCCTCGTACTTGCCCGCCGCGGCCACGCAGCACACGTTGCCGTACCAGACATAGGCGTGCGCGGCGGCGTCCATGTTGCCGTAGCGGATGGCCAGGGCCACCATCCGGCACAGGTGGAAGGCCAGCAGGCTGCCGGAGGAGTAGAGCGCCGGCACCGTGAGGGCCGCCAGCACGCTCATGGCCGCCTTCATGTCGGCGTCCGCCATGGTGGGCAGCTCGATGAGGCTCTCGATGGGGCGCGCGCCCAACAGCTTCCACACCTCGGCGTCGGCGGCCTGGATCTCCTCGGGGGTGGGATCGGCCGGCATGGGCATGCCGAACTTCTCCAGGCACTCGAGCAGGCAGGAGACGGCGTCCTGCACCTCTCCCGAGGCCAGGTGCAGGGTGCTCTTGAGGCGGTACACCTCGGCCATGTCCGGCCGCGTGCGGGCCCGGGGCAGCAGCTCGTCCACCAGTCGCCGGGCCTCGGCGGCGTTGCCGCCCATCAGCTCACAGCTGGCCTGATCCAGCCGCAGCTTGAAGGCCAGCGCGTACTCCGTCTCCCACGGGTCTCCGTGCAGCAGCGGGAAGACGGTGGTGAAGTAGCCCACGGCCGAGCGCCAGGCCGCGGAGCGCATGGCCCGCCAGCCCGCCTCGGCGTTGAGCTGGGCCAGCCGGTGGCGCTCGGCCCGGTCGTCCATCAGCTCCATGCCGGCGTTGAGCTGGCCCACCACGTCGAAGAGCCGCTCGCGCAGCTCGTCCGGGGAGAGCCGGGCCAGCAGCATGCGCCCCAGCCGCAGGTGGAGCGACTTGCGCTCCGCCTCGGGGATCAGGGCGTAGGCCGCCTGCTGGATGCGATCGTGCAGGAATCGGTAGTCGTCGGCGCCCATCCGCACGACCACGTCCTCATGGAGGGCGGGCTCCAGCCGGCGCTCCACCTCGACCGTGTCCAGGCTGGCCAGCAGCGCCAGCGTCGTCACGGAGAAGGTGCTGCCCTTGCACGCCGCCATGCGCAGCAACTGCTGCGTGGGACCGGGCAGCAGTTGCAGCCGGCCCGCCATGAACTCCACCACGTTGTCCGAGTAGCCTCGGGCCCGCACTCCCGCCTCGTCCCAGGTCCAGGAGCCCTGCGGGGTGCGCGTGAGCAGCCGGTCATGGTGCAGCGTCTGCAAGAGCTGCAGCAGGAAGAAGGGGTTGCCCGCGGTCTTCTCCTGCAACACGGCCGACAGCCCCTTCACCACCTCCGGGCGCGTGCCGGGCAGGGCATCGGTGACGAGCTGTTGTACCTGTCCCAGCGAGAGGGCCTCCAGGTGGATGTCCCCCATCCGCGCCCCCGCCTTGCGCATCTCCTCCAGCGCGGTCTGGAGCGGGTGGGTGGGGCTCACCTCGTTGTCCCGGTAGGCGCCCACCCACAGCACGGGCGGCGTATCCGGGTGCTTGGAGAGGTACGTCAACAGCTCCAGGCTGGCGAAGTCCGCCCACTGGAGGTCATCCAGGAACATCACCAGCGGGCGCCCGGGCAGCGAGAAGACGCTCAGGAAGCGCTGGAAGATGCGGTGGAAGCGGTTCTGCGCCTCCAGGGGCGCCAGCTCGGCCACCTCCGGTTGCCGGCCCGCCACCATCTCCAGCTGGGGGATGAGGTTCACCAGCACCTTGCCGTTGCCCTCGAAGGCCTCCAGCAGGCGATGGCGCCAGGCGCCCACCTCCGCGTCATCTCCCGCCAGGAGCTGCTGCACCAGTCCCCGGAACGCCTGGGCCAGGGTGGCGTAGGGCACGTCGCGCTGGAGCGGATCGAACTTGCCGCTGAGGAAGAAGCCGCGCTGCTGCAGCACCGGCCGGTGCAGCTCGTTGACCACCGAGGACTTGCCGATGCCGGAGTAGCCGCTCACCAGGAGCCACTCGGGGCGCCCCTCGCGCGCCACGCGCTCGAAGGCGCCCAGCATCACCTTCACCTCGTGCTCGCGGCCATAGAGCCGCTGGGGAAGCTGGAAGCGGGCCGGGAAGTCCTGCCCGCCGGGCGCGAAGCCCTCCTGGCCGCCGCGCTCCAGCCGCTCGCGGCACTTCTCCAGGTCCGCCTTGAGCCCCTCGGCGCTCTGGTAGCGCTCCTCGGGCACCTTGGCCATCAGCTTGAGGACGATGGCCGACAGCATCGGCGGCACCGAGGGCTCACGCTGGTGCGGCGGCACGGGCGCCTGGGCCAGGTGCGCGTGTACCCACTCCAGCGTGTCCTTGCCCTGGAAGGGCAGGTGGCCGGTGAGCAGCTGATAGAAGGTGACGCCCAGCGAGTAGAAGTCGGTGCGGTAGTCCAGCGCGCGGTTCATCCGCCCCGACTGCTCCGGGGACATGTAGGCCGGCGTGCCTTCGATGAGGTGCAGCGGCGCGGCCTGCACGTGCTCCACTGGCTGCAGGGTGGCGATGCCGAAGTCGATGAGCCGCGGCCCCGCGGGCGACACGAGGATGTTGGCGGGCTTGATGTCCTTGTGGATGACGCCGCGCTGATGCACCTCGGCCAGCGTGGAGGCCAGAGAGAGCGCCACTTCCAGGAAACGACCCAGCGCGAAGGGACCTACCTGCTTCGAGAGATCCGTGCCCTCCGTGTCCTCGAGCACCAGCACGGGACGATCATGATGCACTTCGTAGGCGTGAGCGGTGACCACCCCGGCCACGTCCTTGAGGTGGCGCAAGAGGCTGTACTCGTACTCGAAGCGGGCGCGCGCGCGCGGACCGGAGTGCTCGGTGCGCGGCGTCTTGAGAATCACAGAGCGGCGGTCCCACACCCGCACGGCGCGGTAGAGCAGATGCGAGCCTCTTGCCTGCAGTGGACTGAGGAGTGTGTACCCTGGGAGTTCGATCATCCGGCCCTCTGAGCCATTGGCGGAGGATCCCATCATCGCTGATCGCCGGACAGCGTGCCTCCGCGCAGGGTGCTCGCTGCCAAGCCTAGTTGTCAGCAGACAATGGTGATTCTTAAGAGGGTTCCGGGAAATCCCTGGAATGCCGGGCAGATGGCCGCTCAGGAGGGGGCGGGCAGGCTCTCTTTGTGCGTCACGCCCACGCCTCGTGGTGAAGCGGGCTCCTCGGGCTGCGAGGACAGCGGCGGTGGAGCGGGCAGGGCGTGGAGTTCTCGGTAGACCCGGCGACCGAGCAGTCCTCCGAGCACCAGCGACAGCAGCAGGCCCACGCCGGAGACGATCGTCATCACCGTGCGCCCCTGGGCCAGCCCACTGCCGAACTGCACCATGAGGAAGGTACCGGGCAGGGTGCCCAGCATCATCCCCCCCACCGAGGGCCAGAAGCGCGCGCCCGAGGCGGCCGCCGTGGCGAACATGATGTCGGTGGGCAGCAGCGGGTTGATGCAGCAGAGGAAGGCGAACTGGAAGTCGTGCTTGCTGGCCAGGTGCGTGAGGGCCTGGTAGTGCTCGCCGGCCAGACGCTTGAGCGGCCGCGCGCCCAACTTGCGAGCCAGGGCGAAGATGGCGGCGCCGGACAGGAAGCTGCCCACCAGCGCGTAGAGGGTGCCGGCCAGGGTGCCGAACGCCATGCCTCCCACGGCGGCGAAGAGCGTGCCGGGCAGCAGCGTGAACGGCCGGATGGCGAGCGCGAGGATATAGGCCAGCGGGGCGGCCTTGCCCATGGGCGCCAGCCACCCGCTCAGCGTCTCCTGGTCCACGAAGTCGGGCCCCAGCAGCCTCAGCAACGCCAGGCCGCAGATGGATGTCGCAATGGGTGCCAGCACTCGGAGCCAGCTCTTGACGCGTCCCGCCTTCGCCACGCTCACCTCCCCCGTCAATGTGCGCGTGAAGGTGGGGTTTTGACGGGGAATCGGCAATGCATCGCGGCTTGTTCTCAACAAGAAAGCATCCTGCCGGGCAGGCCATAGCCCGGTGAAGATGCCCAGCAAGCCTGGCAACCCTCTGTAATCATTGGGGTTAGGGTGTGGTTTGTCGGGTGTGAACGGCTGGCGGTGTACGGAGCTTGCTTGCATCGGGGCGCTTCCGTCCCAAGGTTTCAGGCAAGGGGCACCGTGGCGAGGCGTCGGTCGTAACGAGAGGAGATGGCGATATGTCGGACAAGGACAACAAGGGCAGCATGACGGTGGCAGAGGCCGGGCGTAAGGGTGGCGAGACCGTCCGTAACGAGCGAGGTCGCGAGTTCTACGAGACGATCGGCCGCAAGGGAGGTGCGACGGTCAAGGCCGAGCGTGGCCGCTCCTTCTACGAGGAGATCGGCCGCAAGGGCGGCGAGACGGTGAAGGCCGAGCGCGGCGCGAAGTTCTACGAGGAGATCGGCAAGAAGGGTGGCGATCGCGTCAAGGCCACCCGAGGCCCGAACTTCTACGAGGAAATCGGTCGTAAGGGCGGCCAGAAGGTGAAGAAGCTCATCGAGGAGGGCAAGCGCGCGGCCCGTGCGGCGATGGCGCAGCCGCAGGAGCCCTCCGCGAGCACCGAGGAGCCCAGCGCTCCGAGCACGCCGGCGGCGACCGAGGGGCAGGAGCCGCAGCGCGAGTAACGTGACGTGGGAGCACGGACCCGGTAAGAGGGGTGCGTGTTCCTGCTCATCACGTTGCTGGACCAGGTGGAGCAGCTCGAGCGGGCGATCCGCCGGCTCCGGGACTTTGGCATCCCGGAGCCGCTGGTGCTCCGGGCGCGAAGCGCGGCCGCGGCGCTGTCGGCCGAGGTGCCCGTCTTCGCGGGGCTGCGCAGCCTGGCGCTGGGCGCGGACGAGGATCGACTCGTGTTGGTGAGCGTGTTGCCTCAGTCCAGCGCCGAGGAGATCGAACGGTTGGTGCAGCGGGTCCAGCTGGAGATGGACGCGGACGAGCCGCCCATGGGGCGACTGCTGGCCTTGCCGGTAATCGCCGCGCCGCTGTTTCGCCGAGAGTGACGGGGCACCCCAGGGCGGTGTAAGCACGAGAGCGTGCAGGCGCTGCTCGTCTTCCTCGCCATCGCGGCGCTCTCGTTGCTCGCATCGAGTCGCACGCTGCTGGATCCCAGCCGGTTTCCCGGAGTGGCCCAGCTCGCGGCCAGCGGCCTGTTGTTCCTGGTGTTCGGCGCGCTGCTGGGGCCCGGGCAGATCGGGGTGCTCTCCGTCGCGGATTTGGATGGCCTGAGGCCGGTGCTGGCCCTGGGGCTGGGCACGGCGGGCGTGATTCTGGGGCTGAACCTGGAGCCGCGCCTGTTGCGGCTGCTGCCGCGGCCGGTGTTCTCCGCGGCCCTGGCGCACGCGGGGGTGGCCTTCCTGTTCGTGGCGGTGCCGCTGTCCGGCGCGCTGGTGCTCACCACGCGGCTGCCGCTGCCGGCGGCGGTGGGCGGCGCGGCGCTGCTGGGCGCGGCGGCCAGCCTGTCCTCGGGACACTTCGCGGTGCTTGGCTATCGCAGCGGGCGCATGGAGCGCTCGCGCGGGCTGGGGGTAGCCCTGCTCACCATGTTGGATGATGGGGTGGGGCTGGGGGTGTTGGCGCTGGCGCTGGTGTTGGGAGCGGCGGCGAGCCCCACCGAGGGCTTGGGCCTGGTGAGCCTGGCGCTGCTGCTGGGCATGCTGTGCGGGGGCTTGCTCGCCTTCCTCACGTACGCGCTGAAGGATCCGGCGGAATTGGTGGCGGTGGCGCTGGGCGGCGTGGCGCTGGTGGCGGGCGCGGCGGCGTACCTGCGGGTGTCGGTGTTGCTGGCGGGCGTGGCCTGCGGGGCGACGCTGGCGCTGGTGGGCGGCCGGGCGGTGGGGCAGGTGGCCCGGGCGCTCGGGCGCTTCGAGCGGCCCACCTACCTGGTGCTGGTGTTCCTGGCGGGCTGTCACCTGCAGGCGCGGGACAAGGAGGCCTGGCTGCTGCTGCCGGGGTATGTGGCGCTGCGCTTCCTGGGCAAGATTCTGGGAGGGAGGCTGGCCCACCGCTTGGTGGCCAACGCGCTGGATCTGCCGCCGCGGCTGGGGCTGGCGCTCATCGCCCAGGGCGGGTTGGCGGTCTGCCTGGTGGTGGAGTACCTGCTGCTGGTGCCCGGGGAGCTGTCGCAGCACATCTTCGACGTGGTGGCCCTGGGGGCGGTGATCAACGAGGTGCTGGCCCGCCGGGCGTTCCGGCAGGTGTTGGAGTCGCACCGGGCGGCGCCCAGGAGCGCGGCATGACGGGGGCGATCGTCCGGCTGGGGCTGCTGGTGGTGCTGCTGGCGGGGATCACCCGGGTGCAGGTGTGGCGCGTGGACACGGGCACCTCGGTGATGCTGGCGGCCGGGGCGCTGCTCTTGTGCGGGCTGTTCGCCGGCAAGGTGGCCAAGGGCGTGGGGCTGCCGCGGCTCACTGGCTATCTGCTGGTGGGGGTGGTGGTGGGGCCCTACGCGCTGGGCTTCATCCCCGGCGCGGGCGTGAAGGGACTAGAGCTGGTGAAGGGGCTGGCGGTGAGCCTCATCGCCCTGGTGGCCGGCACGGAGCTGCACCTGGGGCTCATCCGCCGGGTGGGCATCAAGGTGGCCGTGCTGTGCGCCGCGGTGTGCGGCGTCACCTTCGTGGTGTGCTTCGGGGCCGTCTTCGCCCTCAAGCCGGTGCTGCCCTTCCTGGCGGCCATGACGGTGCCGCAGGCGCTGGCCGTCAGCGCGCTGGTGTCCACGGTGGTGGTGTCCTTCTCGCCCACGGTGACGATCGCGATCGTCCAGGAGACGCAGGCGCGAGGCCCGTTCACCGAGTTCCTCATGGCCCTGGTCATCATCGGCGACCTGTTCGTCATGGTGGCCTTCGCGCTGGCGGCGGGCATCACCAAGGCGAGCTTCGGCGGGGGCTTCGATGTCCAGGGGTTGCTGGGTGGGGTGGGCTGGGAGCTGTTCGGTTCGGTGGCGGTGGGAGGGCTGCTGGCGCTGGCGCTGCTGGTGTACATGAAGCGGGTGAACCGGGAGCTGCCGCTGTTCCTGGTGGGGCTGTGCTTCGCGGCGGCCGAAGGTGGGGCGCGGCTGCACCTGTCGCCGCTGATGGTGGCGCTGTCGGCAGGGGCGCTCATCGCCAACCTGGACGAGCGCGAGAGCCAGCGCGTCCACCACGCCATCCAACTGGCGGGCCTGCCCGTGTTCGCCCTCTTCTTCGCGGCGGCTGGGGCGGGGCTGAAGCTGGACACGCTGGTGACGGTGGGGCCGGCGGCGCTGCTGCTGGTGGTGGTGCGCGCGGTAGCCATCCACCTGTCGTGCCGGCGCTTCGCTCCCCCAGAGGATCCACGGCTGCGGCGCTACTTGTGGATGGGGCTCATCTCCCAGGCGGGAGTGACGTTCGGGCTGGCGGCGCTCGTGGCCCGCACCTTCCCGGACTTCGGGCCCCAGGTAGAGGTGCTCATCGTGGCGATGATTACCACGCACGAGCTGGTGGGCCCGGTGCTCACCCGAAAGGCGCTGGAGCGCAGCGGCGAGACTCGAGGCGACGAGCGCCCACACGTGGCTTGATCCTCACTTTCTCAACCCGCGGGAGTCGGATCCACGTACGTCAGGTGCGTGCGGCAGCATGGCGGGGAGTGCGCGGCGACGCGCGCTCGCGGACGACGTAAACTAGAGAGCTTCAGAGGAGACATGCCATGGCGGCCCCCATCCTCGAGGTGGACATCGAACATCCCCAACCCCGGCACGTGGCGCGGGCCGTGGAGGTGCTGTCGCGCGGCGGGGTGATCGCCTATCCCACGGACACGTATTACGGCCTGGGGTGCGATCTGTTCTCGAAGAAGGCCATCGAGCGGCTGTACCAGCTCAAGGGTCGGGACAAGAAGAAGCCGATGTCGTTCCTGTGCCCGGACCTGTCGGACGTGGCGAAGTACGCGCACGTGAGCAACTTCGCCTACCGCACCATGAAGGGCCTGACGCCGGGGGCCTTCACCTTCATCCTCGAGGCCACGCGCGTGGTTCCGGAGATGATGATGTCGAAGCAGAAGCAGGTGGGCATCCGGGTGCCGGACGCGCCCCTGGCACGCGCGCTGGCGGCGGGGTTGGGCCATCCGCTCATCACCACCTCCGCGCATGACGAGGAGGGCGAGCCGCTCATCGACGCCAAGGGCATCAAGGAGAAGCTCGGGCACGGGTTGGAGCTCATCCTGGACGGCGGGGTGACGCTCATGGAGCCCTCCACGGTGGTGTCGCTGATTGGCGACTCGCTGGAAGTGCTTCGTCAGGGTAAGGGTCGGCTGGACGCGTAGGAGGGGGGAGACGGCACGGTGAATCTCCAGGGCTCGCACGAGGTGGCGCAAGACGCTCCGGAGCGAATCCCCGGTGTGTTGGGACTGTTGTGGCAGCTCTTGTGGCGGCCGGTGGATCTGCACTACCGGCTGCATGGGGCGGGAATCCGCACGCCGGGCGGACGCATCGGCCAGCTGTGGCAGGAGCAGTCCGCGGGCAGCCGCGCGGCGGGGCTGCTGGCGCGGCGGATGCTGGTGCTGCTGCTGCTCGTCTCGCCGCTGACCTCCTTTCTCATGGGAACCCTGGCCTCGACGCTGGGGGTGAGCATGGCGCCCTGGTGGTGGGTGAGCGCGGTGCTGTGCTCGCTGATGGGGCTCTTCCTGTCACTCACCACGGGGCTGGCGGCCGGCATGCTCATGGGGATGTTGGCGAGCCTGACCATGGTGCTGGGTGTGCATGCCGTGGTGGCGGAGGCCTTCGGGCCGCGCATGGGCGGAGTGGCCGGCGTCATCATGGGTGGGTGCCTGGGGTTGGTGGGAGGCCTGTGCGCCGGGAGCATCGGCGCGCTGGCTCGGGGCCAGGGCCTGTCCGTCAACCGCGTGCAGATGGGCGCCATCGTGCTGAGCCTGGTGCCGATGGTCGTCTGGGGCTTTGGCGGTTCCTGGAACTTCGGTGGGGCGGTGGCGGCCAGTGCCCTGGTGGCGTACCTGGTGGCTGCCTTCCGGCTGCCCATCTTCCTGGTGGAGACGGTGGTCCAGGCGGCGGCCTTCGGGTTGGAGCGGTGGGCGGGGCTGCGCACGCTACGCTGGTCTCCGGTGGTGCATCACAACCTGAGCTACCTGCCATACCCCTTCCTGCGCGCGCACATGGCGCTAGCGGCGCGCTCGCGCCCCATGGAGGTGCTGGAGGTGGCCAACGCCTGCCTGAAGTCCCCCGGCAATGCGCTGTTGGGCTGGCCGTGGGTGCTGGCGGCCCTGGCCCAGGCCGAGGCGGCCGCACTCGGAGAGCCACCCGGGCCTCACGGAAAGCCTTGAGGCGCCAGCAGGTTGCCAGGATCCGCCGCTCCGCTACCCTGGGGGCATGGAAGGGCTCCTGGATGCGTTCATCGCCTTCATCCGCGCCGAGCGAGGGCTGTCCGGCAAGACCGTGGACGCCTACGCCGCGGACCTGACGGTCTACTTCGAGGACCTGCGCTCGTGGGGCGTGCTCGACGTGGCGCGGGTGAAGCAGGAGGACGTGTCCGAGCACCTGAAGCGGCTGGGGCAGCGGGGCCTGTCGCGGCGCAGCCAGGCGCGGCACCTGGCGGCCGTGCGCGGCTTCCACCGCTTCCTCATCGCCGAGAAGCTGGCGGAGAAGGACCCGACCGAGGACCTGGACACTCCGCGCTCCGCGCGCAAGCTGCCCAGCTTCCTCACGCTGGAGGAGGTGGAGCAGTTGCTGGCCGCTCCGGACGAGCGCCACCCGGCGGGCCTGCGCGACAAGGCCATGCTGGAGCTGCTCTACGCCACGGGCCTGCGCGTGAGCGAGCTGTGCTCGCTGGGCATCAACGACGTGCAGCTGGGCGCCGGCTACCTGGTGGCCAAGGGCAAGGGCTCCAAGGAGCGCGTCGTCCCCGTGGGCCGAATGGCGGTGGAGAAGGTGCAGGCCTACCTGGACGGGGTGCGGCCGGTGATGCTGGGCAGGCGCGAGTCGCGCGCGCTCTTCGTCACCCCTCGGGGCGGCGGCTTCACCCGGCAGGGCTTCTGGAAGCTGCTCAAGCGCTACGCCCTCAAGGCTGGCATCCGCAAGCCGCTGTCGCCCCACAAGCTGCGCCACTCGTTCGCCACCCACCTGGTGGAGCGCGGGGCGGACCTGCGCGCCGTGCAGGCCATGCTCGGCCACGCGGACCTGGCCACCACGCAGATCTACACCCACGTCAACAGCGCCCGCCTGCGCGCCGTCTACGACCAGCACCACCCCCGGAGCGAGGGCGTGAGCCCCCCGCGTCCGAAGCGACGTCAGACCGGGGCGTAGACTCCCTGTTGCGTCTCCTGGAAGGTAGACTACCCTCCAGGTAGGACGGTCAACGGCCGTACGGCACGGGAGGAACGGACATGGGGAAGGGGCAGGGCAGGAAGCCACCGGAGCGCGGGTATTCCCAGGCACCACGAGGGCAGGGGGGCTCGTCGCGCAAGAAGCCCGCCTCCTACGAGGACATCGAGGCGCTCCCCGTGGGGTGGATTGGAGAGATCGTCGACGAGGAGCTGGTAGCCCAGCCTCGCCCGGCCTTCGGGCACCAGCGCGCGGCCTGGGCGCTCGGTGGCCAGCTCTACACCCCGTTCGACCGGGGACAGGGAGGGCCCGGCGGGTGGTGGATCTTCTACGAGCCGGAGCTGCACTTCGGCCAGAACGTCCTCGTGCCGGACCTGGCGGGCTGGCGGCGCGAGCGCATGCCCCAGCCCCCTCGGCCCACCGCGCCCTTCGCCACCTCCGCTCCGGACTGGATCTGCGAAATCCTGTCGCCCTCCACCGCCACCGTGGACCGGGCGCGCAAGCTGCCCATCTACCACCGCGAGGGGGTGTGCCATGCGTGGGTCATCGACCCCCTGGAACGCACCCTGGAGGTTTTCCACCGCTCGCGCCGGGGGTGGATGCTCGCCGAGAGCCACGCGGGGCAGAGCGTCGTGCGGGCCATCCCCTTCGAATCCGTGGCCTTGGAGCTCAGCGCACTGTGGCTGCCCGGCTCGGAGATTGCCTATGTGCCCTGATTGGTTGGGTCAGAGACTTGAGGAAGGCCCAGCATTCTCTACTCTGGGGGGGTGACTCCCCGCCTCCTCCGGCTCCCGGCCTCTGGCCGGCTCCTGGTTGCCACCGACATTCAGGGCAACCTGCGCGACTTCCTGCGCATGCTGGAGCTCTTCGAGGCGTCGCCGGAGCGCAGTGTGCTCGTCTTCACCGGGGATCTGGTGCATGGGCCGGACGAGCACACCGAGCAGGACTGGCCGGACTTCCTGGGCACGCCCTACCGCGACGAGTCTCCCGAGGTGGTGCGGGCCTTCCTCGAGGCGGAGGCGCGCTACCCCGGACGGGTCTACTGCCTGATGGGCAACCATGAGCACGCGCACGTGGGGGGCCCTCGCACCGCCAAGTTCCACGACGACGAGGCCCAGGTCCTGGAGGAGCGGATGGGGCCCGGGCCCACGGGGGCCATGCGCACGCTGTTTGCCCGGATGCCGCTGGTGGCGGTGGCCCCCAACGGCGTGGTGCTGCTGCACGCCGCTCCGGCCGCCCACCTCGAGCGCATCGAGGATCTGGAGAACGTGCAGCTCGATGGCTACACCCAGTCGGGCATCGACGACTTCTTCCACGCCTCCGTGCTGGGGCCCATCCTGTGGAGCCGCATGGCGCGGCCAGAGCAGGCCCGCGCCTTCCTCTCCGTGTTTGGCGGTCGCATCGCCATCTACGGACACGACGTGGTGCGCGAGGGCTATGAGCGCGTCGGCGCCGAGCAGCTGTGCGTCTCCACCAGCTTCGCGCTCTTCGATCAGGACAAGACGTACGTGGAGCTGGACCTCGCCCGGGTGTATCCGGACGTCCAGTCCCTGCGCGAGGGTGTCGAGCTGAAGAAGCTCTACACCTGACGGCGCCAGGCCGGCGCCTCTGCGCTCCCCGAGGGGATGAAGCCGTACGGGTCCGTCTTGCGCTGCGGCTCGAGCTCGCCCAGGGACGGGGCGATGCGGATCAACCCCGTGGCCAGCAGCCGGTGTACCGAGCGCGACGCGGCCGCCTCCCCCATGGCCGCGGTGCGCAGCGCCTGGCGGATGCTCGCGCTGCCCCGCAGCTTCGAATACAGGTACAGGTCATCCGCCGTGAGCGACACCGGCAGCGGGCGGGGCAGGGGCTCGAAGAGCAGCCGCCCATCCAGCGAGAACAGCTCGTCACAGACGGCCAGCGTCAGCGCCACCTCCGCCGCGCGGTACAGCGCGTGCGCCTCCGGCAGCGGGCCGCGCTCCAGCACCTGCTCCGTCACCGCCAGCGCGTGGTCGTACCGGCCCTCCTGCATGAAGCGCCGGGCCGCCTCCATCAGATCCGCCACCTGGGTGGCCTCGCCCACCGTGGGTCCCCGGGTCCGCTGCGGCGAGAGCGCTCCGCGCCGGTACAGGTGCATCAGCCGCCGCGCCACGAAGATCCGGGGCTCCTTGCCCGAGGCCAGCAGCTCCGCCAGCGTGGCGCCCGCGTCGGCGCGCTTCATCAGCACCGACTCCTCCTCGGAGAAGCGCCCGCCCGCGTGCTCGCGGAAGACCCGGAACGTGGCGTCCACGCCCGGGAAGACATCTCGGAACACCTTCCACTCGCGCCGCCGCGCCAGCGCGTCCCGGTGCAGCCCCGACAGCGGCATCTTCAGCGCCACCGCCTGCTCCAGCGAGGGCAGCTGCAGGGTGAACTCCACCTCGCCCGAGTCCCAGTTGTAACAGTCGAAGAAGGCCTCGCGCGCCTTGTACTCCAGCGCCTCCACCATGCGCGGCAGCTCCACGAACTGCTGGTGTACCAGGAAGGCCCCGTAGGGCACCTTCGCCACCTCCGCCGCCTCGAAGGCCAGCGCCGCCCGGGGCGCGTCCAGGATGCCCAGGTCCACCAGCACCTGCCCCAGGTGCTCGCTGGGCGTATTGGAGCCCTCGCCCACCAGGAAGCCGCCTCGGAAGAAGAAGTAGCGAACCACCGGGCCGCGCTCCACGCGCAGCGTGCCCTCCGCGCGACGCGAGAGCAGCACGGGGACCACCACCTCCATGGCGTAGTGGCTGAGGCTGCCCTTGAAATGCTCCATTGGTGTCTCTCCCGGTGCCTGCGGGCGCTCGCTTGCTGTCCCGACACGCTAATGGAGCCTGGGGGGTTCCTCAAGCTGTTGATTTTACTGGCAATTTCCGAGGCTGTTACAAAGTTCCAGCTTGGAGCCGCGCGTGTCGCCGGGGTACGAGCGGGTTACTGGGAAAGCGGTTTGCGCGGACGCGGAAAAGCTGGTTGCAGGGGAGGGGCGGG
Source organism: Hyalangium ruber (assembly GCF_034259325.1). Classification (NCBI taxonomy): domain Bacteria; kingdom Pseudomonadati; phylum Myxococcota; class Myxococcia; order Myxococcales; family Archangiaceae; genus Hyalangium; species Hyalangium rubrum. The sequence goes on from NZ_JAXIVS010000013.1 coordinate 215,306, forward strand.
TGTGCGAACGAGGGCCCTCCTTTAGAGCGAAGGACCTCATCGCATGCGGATTCTCTCGGGCGTGCAGTCCTCGGGCCGGCTGCACATCGGCAACTACTACGGCGCCATTCGCCAGTTCATCCAGCTGCAAACAGAGGGCGAGGCCTTCTACTTCATCGCCAACTACCACGCGCTCACCACCGTGCGGGATGCGAAGCTGGCGCAGGAGCTGACGCGCGAGGCGGCCATCTCCTACGTGGCGCTGGGGTTGGATCCCGCGCGCGCGGTGCTCTTCCGGCAGAGCGATGTGCGCGAGGTGCTGGAGCTCTACTGGATCCTCGGCACCCTGGTGCCGCAGGCGAACCTGGAGCGGGCGCACAGCTACAAGGACAAGATCGCCAAGGGCATCAGCCCGGACTTCGGGCTGTTCGCCTACCCGGTGCTGATGGCGGCCGACATCCTCCTGTACAGCACCGACTTCGTGCCGGTGGGCAAGGATCAGGTCCAGCACATCGAGTTCGCCCGCGACTGGGCGGTGAAGTTCAACGTCACCTACGTGCCCGGCTACGACCCGGCCGATCCCGACGGCAAGGAGAAGGGGCACGCGCCCGGAATCCTCCGGCTGCCGGCGGCCCGGGTGCAGGAGAGCACCGCCGTGGTGCCCGGCATCGACGGGCAGAAGATGTCCAAGTCCTACGGCAACACCATCGACATCTTCGGAGACGAGAAGGAGCTCAAGAAGCGCTTCATGAGCATCAAGACGGACTCCACGCCCGTGGAGGCGCCCAAGCCCACCGAGAACGCTCCGCTGTACGACTTGCTCAAGGTGATGCTGCCCGAGTCCGAGTTCGCCCAGGCGGACGCCACCTGGCGCGCGGGCGGCAAGGGCTACGGCGATTACAAGAAGCTGCTGCTGGAGGCCTTCCACACCACGTTCGGGCCCGCGCGAAAGCGCCGCGCGGAGCTGCTGGCCGACCCGGGCGAGCTGGAGCGAATCCTTCAGGACGGAGCCCGGCGGGCCCGCGAGGCGGCCTCTCCGGTGATGGAGCGCGTGCGCCGCGCGGTGGGGCTCTCCTGACCCGCCGAATGTTTGACCCCCCTGAAGGGCACTGCTAAGGGGTAGGCCTTGATGTGCCCGAAGGACGTCCGGTGAACGAGGACCCCCGCTCGCCGCCCGAGGAGGGCTCCAGCGATGGCGAGGTGCCCCGTTCTCCTGGGGACGCCTTCCGTATTGCCCTGCCCAATTTCGAGGGCCCGCTCGACCTGCTGCTGCACCTCATCCGCGAGCACCGGGTCGACATCTTCGACATCCCCATCGCGCTCATCGTCGGCAAGTACCTGGAGTACCTGGAGCGGATGCGGGAGCTGAACCTGGACATCGCCGGAGAGTTCCTGGTGATGGCCTCCACGCTGGCCCACCTCAAGAGCCGCATGCTGCTGCCGCGCCAGGACGCCGCCGCGCCGGTGGAGGGCGGGGAGCTGGCGGTGGAGGAGGCGGGAGACCCGCGCGCCGAGCTGGTGCGCCGGCTGCTGGAGTATCAGAAGTACAAGGACGCCGCCGAGCAGCTGGCCCGCCAGGACCTGCTCGAGCGCGATGTGTTCCCGCGCCGGGTGCCGGTGGAGGCCGTGCCCATCCCCGAGGAGGAGGTGGGCCTGCAGGAGTTCTCGGTCCTCAAGCTGATCGAAGCGCTGGACCGGGTACTGGAGCGCCTGGCTCCCAAGCCGCAGCACGAGGTGGTGCGCGAGCGCCTCAGCCTCGGCGAGGCCACCTTGCGAGTCGTCGAGCGCCTGCGTGGCCAGCCGCAAGTGGTCTTCGAGAACTTGTTCACCGAGGCCACCACGCGGCAGGAGATCGTGATCACCTTCCTGGCGATCCTGGAGATGGTGAAGCGGCGCCTCATCCGGGTCCACCAGGAAGAGCCCTTGAAGGAAATCATCCTCACGCCCAACGGCGACGCCTTGGAGCGGCTGGTCCCCACGGAGGTGGACGAGAGTGACTACCGGTAGCGACCCGACGGACACCCCCGAAGGCACCGAGGCGGCGGACGAGGCCCCGGCCCCTGGCACGCCCGGAGGCCCGGGCCCCTTCTCCGAGGAGGAGATCGCCGCCGTCACCGGCCCGGGCGGCGAGAACGAGCTGGACGAGGTGGAGGCCGCCGCCATCGAGGAGGACTCCGGGCCGGATCTGGAGACCTCGTTCGAGAAGCTCGTCTCCAAGAGCCGCAAGCTGTCCGAGGATCGCATCCGCACGGTGCTCCAGAGCGTGCTCTTCGTGGCGGACAAGCCGCTCACGGTGGACCAGCTCTACGAGTCCACCGGCATCGATCGCGAGCTGATCCTCCAGGCGCTCAACCAGATCTCCGGCATGCACCGCGATGGCATCAACGGCATCGTCCTGCACGAGGTGGCCGGCGGGTGGCAGTTCCGCACGGATCCGCACTCGGCCGAGTACGTGCGGCGCTACCTGCGCGTGAAGCCCCAGCGGCTCACCCGGGCCGCCGTGGAGACGTTGGCCATCATCGCCTACCGCCAGCCGGTGACCCGGCCCGAGGTGGAGGAGATCCGCGGCGTGGACTGCGGCGCCGTCATCAAGGCGCTGATGGACCGCAAGCTGGTGAAGATCCTCGGCAAGAAGGAAGAGGTGGGCCGGCCCATCCTCTATGGCACCACGCGGGAGTTCCTCGAGTTCTTCGCGCTCAAGGACCTGTCCGCCCTGCCCACGCTGCGTGAGTTCCACGAGCTGACGCAGGAGCACCAGGAGATCGTAGAGAAGGAGAATGTCGTGGCGCCGAAGGCCGCCGGCACCGTGGAGGCCCTGTCGGACCCGGGCTTCCAGAAGCGGCTGGACAAGAACGCGGCGGCGAGCGAAGCCGCGCTGGAAGACCTGGAGGAGGCCATGGCCGCGGCCGATCGCACCCAGAAGTCCGCCTCCACTGTATTGACGACGAACACGTCCCCGCAGACGCCCGAAGCCGGCGCCGCGGGGCCCAAGCCCGAGTGACGGGCATTGAAGAAGGCATTGCATGGCTGCTGAACGACTGCAGAAGTACCTGGCCCGAGCGGGTGTTGCCTCGCGCCGACACGCCGAGGAGCTCATCACCGCGGGCCGCGTCACGGTGAACAACGAGAAGGTGACCGAGCTGGGCAGCCGGGTGGATCCGGAGAAGGACCTGGTGGCGGTGGACGGGCAGCACGTGGCCCCGCCGGAGACCTCCTCTTATTACCTGCTCTACAAGCCGGCCGGCGTGGTGACGACGCTGTCGGATCCGCAGGGCCGCCCCACGGTGGCCAGCTACGTGGAGAGCGCCGACAAGCGGCTCTTCCCGGTGGGCCGGTTGGACTACGACGCCGAGGGGGCGCTGCTCTTCACGGATGATGGGGCGCTGGCCCACAAGCTCACGCACCCCAGCTTCCAGGTGCCGCGCACGTACCTGGCCAAGGTGAAGGGCTCGCCGGACACGGCGACCCTGGACAAGCTGCGCGGCGGCGTGCGGCTCGAGGACGGCATGGCCACCCCGCTGTCGGTGGACGTGTTCGAGCAGGCCGAGCGCAACACGTGGCTGAAGATCGTCGTCGCCGAGGGGCGGCCGCACCTCATCAAGCGCCTGTGCGCGGCGGTGGGGCACCCGGTGGTGCGCCTGTACCGGCCGGCCTACGCGGGCGTGGGCGTGGGCGGGCTGCGGCCGGGCGAGCTGCGGCCGCTCACGAACACCGAGGTGCGTCTGCTCCAGGACGTGGCGGAGGCCCGGACGGCGCCTCCCGAGGGAGAGCTGGGCCTGCCTCCGCGGCGGCACGGGCGCTCCGCGCCGGGCTTCACCTCGGACGATGACAGCGAGGATTTCGATCTGGAGGAGGCGCGGACCGCGCCCCCTGCGCCTCGGCCGGAGGCGGGTGGTCGCAAGCCGCGTGCTGGCACGGCGGAGCGTCCCGAGCGCAAGGCTCCGGGGCGGGCGCGGACGGAGGGAGGCACGGGGTTGGCTCGTTTCGATCGCACGCGCGGGGCAGAGGAGGGCGGAGAGCGGCCCCGTCGCAAGGCGTGGGGCGAGGAGGGTGGCCGTCCCGAGCGCAAGGAGTGGAAGCCTCGGGCCGAGGGCGCCGGTCGTCCCGAGCGCAAGGCATGGTCTCCTCGTGGCGAGGGGGCCGGTCGCCCGGAGCGCAAGGAGTGGAAGCCCCGTGGCGAGGGGGCGGGTCGCCCCGAGCGCAAGGAGTGGACGCCCCGTGGCGAAGAGGGCGGTCGTCCCGAGCGCCGGGAGTGGAAGCCTCGGGCCGAAGGCGCGGGGCGCCCGGAGCGTAAGGCGTGGTCTCCTCGTGGCGAGGGCGCGGGTCGTCCGGAGCGCAAGGAGTGGAAGCCTCGCGGAGAGGGCGCCGGTCGCCCCGAGCGCAAGGAGTGGAAGCCCCGTGGCGAGGGAGCAGGCCGTCCCGAGCGCAAGGCATGGGCACCGCGCGGTGAAGGCGCTGACCGCCCGGAGCGCAAGGAGTGGAAGCCTCGTGGCGAGGGGGCGGGTCGCCCGGAGCGCAAGGAGTGGAAGCCCCGGGGTGAAGAGGGCGTTCGTCCCGAGCGCCGGGAGTGGAAGCCTCGTGGCGAGGGCGCGGGCCGCCCGGAGCGCAAGGCGTGGTCTCCTCGTGGCGAGGGCGCCGGTCGTCCGGAGCGCAAGGAGTGGAAGCCTCGCGGAGAGGGCGCCGGTCGCCCGGAGCGCAAGACGTGGGCACCTCGTGGCGAGGGCGAGGGCCGTCCCGAGCGCAAGGAGTGGAAGCCTCGCGGCGAGGGCGCCGGTCGCCCCGAGCGCAAGGCGTGGGCACCCCGTGGCGAGGGCGCCGGTCGCCCGGAGCGGCGGGATACGCGTCGTCCCTCCCGCTTCGGCGGTGCGGGCGAAGGCGCTCGGCCCGAGCGCCGGGGGGCGCGTCCGGAGGGTGGCTCGGAGGGCGGCAGCGGCTTCGTCGACTGGCGCAAGCGCAAGAAGAGCGAGCCGGGCACCTCCTGGAATTCGGAGCGCCCGGGGTCTGGCGGGGCTCGGGGCCCTCGCAAGCCCGCCGGCCCTCGCCGGCCGCGCTAACGCGTGACGGTGCGGCGTCCGGCACGGGGGCTGATATAACCGGACGCCTCCCCACCGTTTCCCTCCCGGAGTGCGATGAGAACCGGCGTTCGCCCCCTTTTCGTCGTCCTGTCCCTCGTGCTGGTAGCTGGGTGCCAGGGCAACCGTGATCAGCTCCTCGCAGACCTCCAGAGCCCTCGGCCGGAGGTCCGCGCCCAGGCCGTGAAGGCCCTGGCCAAACAGGGCAACGCGGACGATCTGGTCCTCTTCACCCGCGCCGCCAAGGACATGGCCTCCATCGTCCGAGGCGAGGCCGCCGAGGCCCTGGGCGAGAGCCAGGATCCCCGCGTGGTGGATCTGCTGGGCGAGCTGCTCGAGGACCAGGACGAGGACGTCCAGGGCCGCGCTGCCATGGCCCTCTCCAAGGTCAAGAACGACAAGGCCAAGGCGTACCTCACCCTCCAGTACGGGCGCCGGAGCCGCAACACGCGCCAGGTCATCGTCCAGGCCCTCAAGTCCGCCAACGTGCCGGGCGCCATGGCCGAGGTGGTGGCCGCCGAGTCCAAGGCGATCTGGGATCGCAACCTGCTCACCCTCAACGAGGGCACGCTCCCCGAGCGTGTGGGCGCCGCGGAGGAGCTGGGCAAGAGCGGACGCTCCGAGGCCGTCAACCGCCTGTTGCCGCTGGTGCGCGACAGCCAGGTCATCCTCGCCGCCGCCGCCGTGCGCGGCCTGGGAGACGCGGGCGATCGCCGCGCCGTGGCCGCCATCGCGCCGCTGCTCGATGAGAGCTTCCCCGAGCTGCGCGAGGCCTCCATTGGCGCGCTGCGCAAGCTGCAGGATCCCTCCTCGGTGCAGCGCCTGCTGGCCGTCGCGATGGAGAAGAGCCCGGTGAGCTCGCTGGCGGCCGACGCCATCGCCGCCCTGCCGCGCTCGCCGGAGACGGACGCGGCCCTGTGCAACGTCGCCCTGGAGGGAGCCCGCAACGAGGCCCTCTCCGCGGCCCGCGCGATGCGCTCGCGCAACGGGTGCCCCGTGGAGCAGATCGCCGAGCGCCTCACCCGCCCGGCCAGTGTCGAGAACGGCCTGCGGGCGGTGATCGGCCTGGGCCCCGTGGCGCAGGCGGCGCTGCCCAAGGTGCTGCCGCTGCTCGCCTCGCCGGACGTGGGCCAGCGCATGCTCGCGGTGGAGGCCGTGGCGGCCATTGGAGATGCCTCGGCCGCCCCGGCGGTGCAGAAGCTCTATGAGCAGGAGCTCAAGGCCACCGAGCCGTTGCGTCAGGACTGGGTGAGCGCGCCGCTGCCCAAGACGTACGGCGCGGGGCTCGATCCCTCCGCTCCGGTGGAGGAGCGTCACAAGCACTCGCACTCGGACCCAGAGGACGGCCGGGGCGCCAAGTACAACCAGCTCTTCGATCGGGTCCGGAGCCTCAACGCCCAGCGCGCCCGGGAGGCGGGCCGGGTGCAGGTGGAGGCGCGCGTGCCCTCGGAGCTGTATGAGGACGTGGAGCCGGCGAAGCTCGAGCCGCTCGCCGCCGTGCTGCGTGCGCTGGGCACGCTCAAGGCGCCGGGAGCGCTCGAGCTGCTCAAGGGCTACGCGGGTGACTCCAGCGTCACGTTGCGCACCGCGGCCCTGGTGGGGCTGGCGCGGCTGGGGCCCGAGGGCGTGGAGGCCGCCAAGGGCGGCATGTTCGAGTCCGAGCGAGACTTGCAGAAGGCGCTGGCCCAGGCGCTGGCGGAGCAGGGTGAGGCCGGGCAGTTGGCGCTCGTGGCGCTGCTGCCTCAGTTCTCCAGCGAGAAGCTGGTGCTGCTCGACGCGCTGGATCGCTTCGGGGCGCCGGCCTCGGCCTCGGAGGCGCTGCGGACCGTGGTGGGCGAGGGCGGAGCGGAGGCGGCGCTGGCGGCCAACGTGCTCGGCCGGCTCAAGGCGCGCGACGCGGTGGACACGCTCCTCAAGGCGCTGGGGGAGCCCGCCAGCGTGGCGCGGCGCGAGGTGCTGCTGGCGCTGGGGGAGATCGGCGACACCAAGGCCGCGGAGGCGGTGGCCCGGGACCTGTACCACGACCTGCCGGATATCCGGGCCGCGGCGGCCACGGCGCTGAGCCGGATCGGCACCGCCTCCCAGACCGAGGCGCTGGACGCGCTCAAGAGCGACTATTATCGGCGGGTCCGCGAGGCGGCCGGCGCGGCGCTGGCCAAGAGTGGCACCGCGACGGAGGGGGCACGCTGATATGGAGCTGCGCAAGCTCAGGGACAAGGCCACCGAAGCCTTCGCCAAGGGCCGCTTCTCCAAAGCCGCGGAGTTCTATGAGGAGTACTGCAAGGCGGAGCCCAAGGACTACCAGGCCCGCCTGCGCATGGGGGACGCGTGGGTCAAGGCGGGGCAGAAGGACCGCGCCATCTCGTCCTATCAGTTCGCCGCCGAGGGCTTCGCGCGCGAGGGCTTCCTGCCGCGCGCCATCGCCGCCAGCAAGCTGATCCTCGAGCTGGATCCGGCCCACCGGGGCGTCCAGCAGATGTTGGCGGACCTGTACGCGCGCAAGAGCTCGGGTGATTCGCTGCCGCCGCAGCGGGTCCAGAAGCCTGGGCGCAAGGTGGAGCTGCCCTCCTTCACCGAGAACATGGGCGTCTCGATGGGGCCGGGCGTGGCGCTGATCGAGCTGCCCGAGGAGGATGAGCCGGAAGTGCCTCCTCGGAAGCAGGCGCCCACTCCGCCGCCGCCTCTGCATGCGCCGCTGGAGGTCTCCGACGAAGAGGAGGAGATCGCCGTTGTGCAGGGCGTTCCGGTGCCTCCTGCCGCCGAGCCTACCGCCCCCGTGGCAGCGCCTCCGTCGGCGCCCGCGCAGGTTCGCGCCCAGCCGCCGCCCTCTCCGGAGCCCACGCGGCCCTCGGGGAGCTTCTCGCCTCCTGGCCTTGCCCCCCGTGGCACCGCGCGGCCTTCCACCTCCACTCCGACCGTGCCCGTGGAGCCTCCTCGCCCGGCGGCGCCTCCGACGCCCGCGGTGGCTCCGCCCGTCCAGGCGAGCCCGGCTGCTCCTGCTTCGCGGGATGAGACGGCCCTCGAGGTGGATGTGGGGCTCGGGCCGAAGAAGCACGCCTGGGCCGCCCTGAGCGAGCCGCTGATCTCTGGCGCCTCCTCCTCGGTGGGTGAGGCATCCCGTTCGGTTTCTCCGACCGCGCTTCCCAGCTCCGCGCCTCCAGGCCTCCGCCTGCGCCGTTCCTCGGACGGGGGAGCGGACATGGTGCTCACGCCAACCCCGGGACAGTCGGCGGTGAAGACACCGGCGGCCCCCTCCGCGTTCACGGAGCTGAACCTGGAGGAGGACACGCTGCTGCACGCGGTGGAAGAGGCCGCGCTCGCGGGCATGAAGCAACGCGCCGCCGATGCCAGTGCGAGCGGCGCGCCTTCGCGGGCAGAGGAAGAAGAGGCCCCCCTCACCCTCGCGGAAGAGGTCTCCGAGGAGGAGCCCTCGGTGGACGCGCTGCCGAACATCCCTCTCTTCTCGGATCTGCCCCGGGAGGCCTTCATCGAGCTCTTCGAGCGCTGCCCGCTGCGGCGCTTCTCGCAGGCCCAGCGCGTCTTCGAGCAGGGCAGCCGGGGGGACGCCTTCTACGTTATCTGCGAGGGCAGCGTGCGCGTCTTCCGGCAGGAGGGCGCGCAGCGCAAGGAGATCGCCACCCTGGGCAGCGGCGCCTTCTTCGGAGAGATGGCCCTGCTGTCGGGCTCGCCGCGCATGGCCGCGGTGGAGAGCGCCTCGGAGGACACGCAGCTCCTGGAGATCTCCGCCCCGGTGCTCTCGGAGCTGTCGCTGCGCTACCCGCAGGTGGCCCGGGCGCTCCGGAAGTTCTGCCGCGATCGGCTGCTGTCCAACGTGATGGGGACTTCGGCGCTGTTCCAGCCCTTCGGGCGCAAGGATCGGCGCACGCTGGTGGAGAAGTTCCGCGCCCGCGAGGTGAAGAAGAACGAGGTCATCATCCACGAGGGAGATCGGGTGGATGGGCTGTACGTGGTGCTCTCCGGAGAGGTGGAGGCGCGCAAGGGCGACCAGGTGCTCTCGCGCCTGAAGGAGGGAGAGCTCTTCGGGGAGATCTCCCTGCTCCAGAAGACGCCGGCCACCGCCACGGTGTTGGCCATCCGGCGCACGTCGCTGCTGCGGCTGCCGCGCGAGGACTTCGACGCGCTGATCCTCAGCCACCCGCAGATCCTCGTGCTCATCTCGGAGCTGTCCGAGCAGCGCCTGCGGCGGACCGAGGCGCTGACGGGAGAACCGGTGATGGAGCTGTCGCCGGAGGAGCTGCTCGTCTGAGCCTGGCGTCAGCCCTGGCGGGCCGCCGCGCGTGAGCGCCGGCCCGTCCGCAGCATCAGCCACGCCAGCCCCCAGGCCACGAGCGCAGTAGAGCCTCCGGCCGTGCTGCAGCCCATGGCGGGCACCTCGGGAGCATCGACCACTGCCAGGGGCGCCGCGGCGGCCACCGTATCGTCCTGGCCGGAGTTCGGTGTGGGCTCCACCGAGAGCGGAGCGAACGTGCCTGCCCGAACGCTGTGGTTGGCCACCGAGTAGTCGTTGTCCTGTCCGCTCTTGAGCGAGACCTGGCCGAGGTCATCGGTCAGCGGCGCGTCGGAGCGGAAGGCGTAGTTGTTGGCGATGAGGATCTCCGCGCCGCCGGGAGGCCGCACCCAGACGCTGTACCTCCTGGCGGCCATGTCCGCCACGATGCGCACGTGGTAGGTGGTGTTGACCGCATAGAACACCCGGGTGACGGCGGAGTAGCCAGGGCCGTTGTACACCTCGAAGTAGCCGCTCGGGTGCAAATGCACGATCATCGCCAGGTCCGAGCGGAGCGTGACCGTGGTGGAGCTGTCGGCGTAGCCGATGACGCCATCGATCGAGGGGCGCAGCGGCTGCACATCGAACTCGACGGTCCGCATGCCGGTGTTGCCGGTGCCCAGCCGGTGGATGCTCGCGAAGAAGCCCTGGCGCGAGAACCAGGTCTCGGTCGCCGCGCCCCGCACCGTGTGGTTGGCGACCCGGAACTCGTTGTCCACGAAGCCGCTCTTGAGCACCACCTTGCCGAGATCATCGGTCGGCGGCGCGTCGGAGCGGAAGGCGTAGTTGTTCGCGATGAGGATCTCCGCGCCACCGGGAGGCCGCACCCAGACGCTGTACCTCCTGGCGGCCATGTCCGCCGCGATGCGCACGTGGTAGGTGCTGTTGGCCACGTAGGGCACGGAGGTGACGGCGGCGTAGGCGCCACCGTTGCGCACGTCGAAGAAGCCGCTCGAGTTCATGCGCAGCGCCATGGCCAGCCCGGAGAAGGACGTGACCGTGGTGGAGCTGTCGGCGTAGCCGACGACAGCATCGAGCGGAGCGCTCTGGGGCGTCAGATCGAACTCGATCGTCCGCACCCCCGTGTTGCCCGAGCCCAGCTCGCGCACGGCCTCCGCGAAGTTGAAGCGCGAGTACCAGGTGAGAGGGGAGGGAGGCACGGGCTGTTGCTTGAAGCGGCGCAGGGCCTCGATGAAGTAGTAGTCCCCGTAGATGAGGCTCACATCCACCTCCTGGCCCGCGGGGTAGTTCCCCACGCCGTGCAGGAGGATGCCGGGGCTGGTGGTGCCCGAGGCCAGGTAAGCGCTCGAACTGAGCGAGTCGAGCATCCGCGAGGCGGCGTTCCAGTATTGCAGCTGCTTGTTCGCGTCCGGGACGTAGTTGCTCAGCTCCAGCAGCGCCGAGGCGACGATGGCCGCCGAGGACGAGTCCTTCACCTGCTGGCCCGCGGGCGCATCGAAGTCCCAGAAGGGGACGGCGTCGGCGGGCAGCCGGCTCAGGTAGAGGTCGGTCACTCGCTGGGCTGCCGCCAGCATGCGCGGGTCGCGCGTGTACCGGTAGACCATGGTGTAGCCGTACACGGCCCAGGCCTGCCCTCGGGCCCAGGTGGACTCATTCGCGAACCCCTGAAACGTGCCCCGGAAGAGCCGCGTGCCGGTGGCCGGGTCATAGTCCGCCACGTGGTAGGTACTCCCGTTGGAGCGGACGAGATCCGACAAGGTGCGCAACGCGTGGTTGAGCGCCATGTCCCGCCAGCCTGGCTGGCCGCCGTTCTGCGCGCCCCAGAGCAGCAGCTCCAGGTTCATCATCGTGTCGATGACCAGCGGCAGGTGCCAGTTGGGGTTCCAGTCGCAACAGTTGATGATGCCCACGCGTGGGTTGTAGCGGGAGGCCAGCGAGCCGGCGGCCGTCAACAACGTCTGCCGGTAGAGCTCATCCCCCGTTGCCTGGTACGCCGGCTCGAAGCTGAGCTTCATCTTGAAGCCCAGGTCGTGTGTCTGCATGTTGCTCTTCTGGATCTCCAAGGGGCGCGTCCGGGCCTCCGCCTGTGCCCTCCAGGTGGGGTCGCCCGTCAGCTGGTACATGGACCAGAGCGCTCCGGGGAAGAAGCCCTGGGTCCATCCGATCATGTCCGTGGCGGGGATGAGCCTCCAGGTTCCATCGGGCTGTGAGGCCTTCGGGTACTGGTTCGCCGGTACCTGCGCCGTCGTTCGGGCCAGCTGCTGCTGTGCGAAGAGCAGGGCGCGATCCGCCGCTGCTTCATCGAAGGCCCGGGCGGGCCCGGCGACCAGCATGCCGAGCATGACCGCCAGGGTCAGGGCCAAGGTTCTCCCGCTCTCTCCACGCACCATCCGCACGCCTCCTCTTCGAGTGCCGTGCAAGATGGGGCGTGCGAAGCGGGCGACCATTGGCCCCGCGGGTCAGGGGCTTTCGAGCCGCCGAGGGCCCGAGCCTCAGGACTGCGATGAGCCGCGCAGCTTGGAGAAGTACTCCTCGCGCGTGAGAGTGCCGCGCGACTCCAGCACCTCGACCAGGGTGCTCAAGGAGCGGGCCTGGTTGGCCACCATCCGCTCCAGATCGGCCACCTGCTGGGTGAGGGCCTCCACGCGCTGGTGCAGCTCGGCCTCTCGGGGCGAGCTGCTCATGGGCCGCGAGGGCGGGGCGAACTCATAGGTGGGCTCGCTGATCCCGAACTCGTCCGGCTTCGCGGTGGTGTTGCTGGCGCCTCCGTAATAGTGCTTGCGGATGGCGCGCTCGATGGCCGAGGCGCTGCTGACCACCACCTGGATCTTCTGGCCGGTGTGGAAGGCGAGCTCCTGGAGCGCGTCCACGTTGGTGGGGTCCGCGCTGGCCACCGTGAGCACCTTGTGCGTGGTGTCCGCGGCGACGGGGAAGACGGTGTAGCGCTCGGCGAGATCCACCCGGAACATCTGAATGAGGTACTCGGGGGGCGTCTGCGCATCCAGCTCCATGGCGGGGATGTGGAGCTGGCGGGAGAGGGCGTGGACCATGGAGCTCTCGTCCACGAAGCCCATCTGCACCAGGGTATGGCCGAGCTTGCCGCCCCACTTGCGCTGCTCGGCGAGGGCCGTGCGCAGCTGGGTCTCGGTGAGGATGCCGGCGTCCATGAGGATCTCGCCAAGGCGCTTCTTACGGACGGGAGGGGGGCTCACGAGTCGTAAAGTACCAGTCGCTTCGAGGGCTGCAACTCTGGGTCGAAGGGTGGGAATGGAGCCCCGCGCCCCGGCTTGGGGTATGTGTGGGGAATGGCGCGATGCGTGTTCCTTGTCCTGGTGGCGGTTCTGTCGGGTTGTGCCTCCACGCGGCTGTCCGGCGCGAACCTGGATCGCGTGGTACAGCCGGCCTTCATCTCCCGTATCGAGGAGGCCGCGGGCCCCAAGAGCCTCGTCTTCCAAGAAGATGATGCGTACGGAGAGAAGCTCAAGAAGCTCGAGCCGAAAGAGGCCGACCGGCGGCTGCGGGCGAAGCTGATCTCGGCGGTGACGCGCTTCGAGATCTCCGAGCGGCTTCGGGTGAACACCATCGGCCAGCTGCCGGTGGAGTACCCCTGGACGAACATCGTGGATCCGGCGCGGGTGGCCACGGCGCTGGAGAGCTTCCTGGTGGAGGAGGTGCCGGCCAACGCCCCGGACTACGACTTGCTGGCGCCGCTGGGCACGGACACGGTGGTGGAGTTCGTCATCCAGGACTACGGCATGCGCAGCGAGAAGGGGCACGCGGGCGCGTACATCAAGGGCTACGGGCGCATGTTCACGCTGAGCAACCGGAACGAGGTGTGGTACCGCTCGTTCGAGGAGGATCAGGTGAAGGCGGGGGATCCGCACCTGGATCCGTTCAAGGTGGGCAAGGATCCGGATCTGTTCCGCCAGGCCATCTCGTCGCTGTTGGACACGCTGTCCACGCGGTTCGCGAAGGACCTGACGCCCAAGGATCGCCGGGGCGGGCCGCCGCTGCCGCAGGGCGTGGAGCAGTCCGCGCCGGACAGCACCAACCGCACGGGCCGCGAGAACCAGCGGCCCCCGCCGCCTCCGCCGGAGCCGGAGCTGCCGGCGGGCGAGCTGCCGGATCCGGATCCCTGAGCTGAGCCGTCGGATCAGCCCGACTTGGGGGGGCCTGGAGGGGGCTCGGCATAGCCGCCCGCCGCCAGGCGCTCGCCGCTGCGGGCGTAGAGTTCGCTCGAATGGTCTCCCACGCCGGTGGCATCGGCCCACCGGTTGTAGAAGTTGAACAGCGAGCACACGGAGATGGCGTCGTAGATGGCCTCCTCCGACCAGCCAGCCGCCTTCACGGTGTCCACGTCCTCCTGACGGATCTGCGCGGCGGTGTGGTTGACCTTGTCCACGAAGGTGAACAGGACCCGCTCGGCCTCCGGAATGGCAGCAGTGAGGTGGTTCTCCAGGACCGCCTGGACCTTCTTCTCGTCACCCAGCAGCTTCGCCGCGACCGCGGCGTGGGAGTTCGTTCAAAACAAGCACTGGTTGCCGCGCGAGGTGAACGCGGCAATCAGCTCGCGCATCCCGGTGGGCAGGGGCGAGGGGCCGCGCATCACCGCCTGGGTGAACTCGGCCAGCGCCTTGGTCGCCTCGGGCTTGTAGGCGAAGAGGTGCCAGAGCCGGGGGAAGCCGACGCCCATCTGCCGGCACCGGTGGATCATCCCCGCGTAGTGGCCGGTGCCCTCGTGGGCCTCGACCTCCTTCAAGAACATCGGATCCATGTGCGCGCCTCCAGAGGACCGGATGGTACCTCAGAACAGCGCATGCTCGGCCAGGAGCACCGCCAGCCCCACGATGAAGCTCAAGAGCGTCACCGGTATGCCCACGCGCAGGTAGGCCATGAAGGTCATCTTCACCTTGTCGCGCGCGGCCTCGAAGACGATGAGGTTGGCCACGCTGCCGATCAGCGTGAGGTTGCCGGCGAGGGTGGAGCCCAGCGCCAGCACGTGCCAGCCCAGCTCCGGATCCTGCAGCGTGGGCACCCACGTGCGCGCCAGCATGACGAACGGCACGTTGCTGAACAGGTTCGACGCCACCAGCGTCAGCGCCGCGAACCCGAGCGTCTCGCGCCACGGAGGCCCGGCCATCAGCGGGCCGAACAGCTCGCGGATCTCCATGGCCCAGCCGTGCTTGTTCACCCCGTACACCACGACGAACAGGCTGGCGAAGAAGAGCAGCAGCACGAAGTCCACGCGCTCGATGATGGTGCGCGGCTCGCGGCGGGAGACGGCCATCACCACCGCGGCTCCGGCCAGGGCGCTCCAGCTCATGGGGAAGCCCAGGAAGAAGGCCACCACCACCGCCACCAGCACCGCCAGCGTCAGGGCCAGCAGCGGCCGGTCCACCGGAGGCGGGGGAGGGTGGGGATCGAAGCGCTTGGAGGGCAATTCCTTGCGGAACAGATACAGCAGCATCGCGATGACGACGCCGGTGGACAGCACGGCCGGCAGGGCCATGTAGGCGGCGAAGCTCGCGTACGACAGCCCCGAGGCACCCTGGATGAGCATGTTCTGCGGGTTGCCGGTGAAGGTGGCCACCGAGCCGCTGTTGGAGCCCATGCACACCGCCAGCAGGTAGGGCACGGGCGGCAGGCGCGCATCCTCCACCACCGCCAGCACCAGCGGGGTGAGCATCAGACACACGGTGTCATTGACGAGGAAGGCGGACAGCAGCGCGCTGATGCCCGTCACCGCCGCCAGCAGCAGCCGGGGCGTGTGCGCCATGCGCACCGTGTAGGCACCCGCCGTCCGGAAGAAGGCCGCCTGCGCCAGGTAGGCCGCCAGCAGCATCATCCCCAGCAGCAGGACGATCGTGTCCATGTCCACCGCGTGGCGGGACGAATCCTCGCTGTGGTTGAACACCTCGCCGGGGGCGACGACGCCCAGGACCACCATGAGCACGGCACCCAGCAGCGCGCCCCCCGGCCGGTCCAGCTTGAGGAAGGGCAGGCGCGCGCCGGCGATGAAGACGTAGGTCAGAAGGAAGATGGCAAGGGCCACGAAGCGCGGACAGTACCCCAAGGGCTTCTGCTACGCTGCACTCCACACGCTTCGTCGTAAGGGACACCATGACTGGCACCAACCGGCCCGAAGAGGGGCCGGTGCAGCTCGATGGGAGCGAAGGCGAGGGGGGAGGGCAGATCCTCCGCTCGGCGCTGTCGCTGTCCCTGATTACCGGCCGGCCGTTCGTCATCACCCGGCTGCGTGAGCGCCGAAAGCCCTCGGGCCTGCGCCCCCAGCACCTGGCGTGTGTGCGCGGAGCCGAGGCCATCAGCTCCAGCTCCAGCGAGGGGGCCGTCGTGGACGCCTCGGAGCTGTCTTTCACTCCAGGCCCGGTGCGCCCCGGGGACTACCTGCTGGAGGTGGGCACCGCCGGCAGCATCCCGCTGCTCTTCCAGTGCCTGTTCTTCCCCCTGGCGCTGGTGGGCGGGGGAAAGCTCACCCTGCGCGGGGGCACGCACCTGCCGCACAGCCCCAGCTACCACTACCTCGCGAACGTCTGGCTGCCGGTGATGCACGCCTATGGGCTGCGCGCCTCGCTGGGCCTCACCCATGCCGGCTTCTACCCGGAGGGCGGCGGCGAGTTCGACGCGGAGATCTCCGCTCCCGCCGAGCCCCCGCGCCTGGTGGATCTGCCCGCGCGCGGCACGCTGCACGACATCACCGTGAGCTCCTTCGTGGGCGGGCTGCCCTTCTCCATCGCGGACCGCCAGTCGCGCGCCGCCGAGGCGGCCCTGCGGGAGCGGGGGATCTACTGTAACTCCCAGAACCGGGCGCTGCCGGTGACGCGCTCGGCGGGCACCGTCACCTTCATCCTGGCGCAGTTCGAGAACACCTTCGCGGGCTTCACCGCCCTGGGCGAGCGGGGGAGGCCGGCGGAAGAGGTGGGGCGCGAGGCCGCCGAGGCGGTGGCGCGCTTCATGGAGTCCGCGGGTGCCATCGACGAGCACCTGGGCGATCAGATCCTCCTGCCGGCGGCGCTGTTGGCGGCGGGGAGGCTGGGGCCGGCTTCTCCGGGCACCACACGCTTCACGACCGAGCGGGTGACGGAGCACCTCACGACGCACGCACGCATCGTCGAGCGCTTCCTGCCGGTGCGCGTGCAGGTCGAGCCGGGAGGCGCGGTGGAGGTCCGCCCGGTCTAGGCAGCACCGAAGGGGGGAACATGCGGATCTGCGTCACTACGTTCGGCTCCGAGGGAGACATCCAGCCCTACCTCGCCCTCGCCGGCGGGCTCCGCGAGGCGGGGCACGAGGTGGTGTTCGCGAGCATCGACCGCTATGCCGAGCGGGCCCGCGCGCTCGGGTTGACGTACGTGACCGTGGGGCGCCCGTGGGTGGACCGGCCCGCCGCCGAGGCGACCGCGGCCTTCCGCGAGCGAAACCCCGCCAAGCAGGCCGGCATGTTCACGCGCCTGCTGGAAGAGGATCTCGCCGCCACGGTGCCCGGGCTCCTCGAGGTGACGCGCGACGTGGATCTGGTCGTCAGCCACGCCTTCAATGTGGCGGGCACGGCGGCGGCGCGCGCCCACCGCAAGCCGGTCGTCGTGGGCCACCTGTTCCACAACACGCTGCGGCAGCGGCGGAGCTCTCCCTTCGGCATCCACCTGGGGAGCCTGGGAAACGCGTTGATGTGGCGGATGGCCGAGGCGATGACGCGCCAGCACACCGATCCTCCGCTCAACCGCGCGGTGGTGGCGGCGGGGCTCGCGCCGTGGCGTGACATCCTGTTCCGCTCGGGCCACTCGGAGCTGCTGAACCTCGTGGCCATCAGCCCCTCGATCGTCCCTCCGGATCCCCTGTGGGAGGGGCGCTACCTCGTGAGCGGGTACTGGTTCACTCCTCCCTCCCAGTTCACGCCGGACGCTCGGCTGGCCTCCTTCGTCGAGGGGGAGCGGCCAGTGGTGGTGACGTTCGGCTCCATGGGTGGCGAGGACCCCCGGGAGAAGACCGCCACGTTGGTGGAGGCACTGCGGCGCTCGGGCCGCAAGGCGATCCTCCAGGCCGGCTGGGGCAACCTGGGAGAGGGCGAGCTTCCCCCAAATGTCCTGCGCGTGGGCTTCGTCTCGCACGACTGGTTGTTCTCACACGCCGCCTGCGTGGTTCATCACGGCGGCGCGGGCACCACGGCGGCGACACTCCGGGCTGGAGTCCCCTCGGTGGTGGTCTGGCACCTGGGAGATCAGCCCGTGTGGGGACGGATCCTCGAGCGCCACGGGGTGGCACCACGAGCCATCGCGCACACACGGCTCACGGCCGAGCGGCTCTCCGAGGCCCTCGGGCACGTGCTGGACGAGAAAGGTTTCGGGGAACGGGCCCGCAAACTGGCGGAGCGCATCCACCAGGAAGACGGGGTCACCACGGCCGTACGGGCGATCGAGGGTGCCCTGAAAGCGCGCGCGCCGTAGCCGCCACGGGCCACAGCGCGGGACCGGCGGAGGGAAGGGCTAGGCCTGCTCCTCTTCGCCCTGCTCCTCGTCCTCGTCTCCGCCCTTCTTGCTGCGCCGCGAGGCGGCGCCGAAGGTGTTCGCGTCGGCCATTTCCTTCGTCGTGTTGCGATAGGCGCGCAGCGCGAACGGGGTGGCGGCCAGGAGCACGAGGCCTCCCAGACCGATGGCCGCCCAGGGGATGGGCGTCTCCTTGATCTGGATGTCGTTGCCGTAGGGGTTCATGTTGCCACCCAGCTGACGGGCCTTGATCGCCGCCTTCTCTTCATCGGTGAGCTCGGCGGGAGGCTGGAAGTCCTGCACCGGGCGGCCGGCGAGGACGGCGCCTCCGGTGAGCAGGGCGGACAGGAGGACAAGTCGCGAGAACGTACGCATGGCTCACCATCCTACCACGGGACGACCCGCCGAGAGCCAGAGGGAGGTGGAGGCACCCTCCTCGGGGCCCGGGAGCCTCGGTCCCGGAGGGGCGCTGCCGCCTCCACGCTCGTGGGAGGGGCAAGCGGGTAGCGCGCCCCAGGGGAACGGGAGTTTACATGCCAGTGGAACAAGGCTTGCGTCCGTCCCAGCGCTCCATTACGCGCGGGGGCCCACTCCTTCCTCCAGGCTCTCATGGTGCGCATCGTCTTCGTCGCCCTCGCCAACCTGTTGATCCTGGTGCGGTACCTGCTGGGGCTGCCGTTCCGGCTGCTGGCCTCGCGTCACCGCCCCACCCATGTCCGCTTCCGGCTCGCCGGAGATCCGCCGTACCGCGAGCGGCGCCGCGCCCCGCTGCGGCTACGACTGGGAGGCAGCTCCCTCGAGCCGGCCACCGTCTCCTCGCTGGAGTCCTTCCAGGAGGCGCTCGGGCTGCTGGCGAAGGATCCGCGCGTCAAGGGCATCCTCCTGGAGCTGGAGGGGCTCGAGATCGGCTCGGCGAAGAAGGACGCGCTGGTGAAGTTGCTCACCGACTTCCGGGCCGCGGGCAAGCGGGTGGTGGCGTGGGCGGTGAGCACGGACAGCGTGGGCTACCAGGTGATGTGCGCGGCGGACGAGGTGCTCCTGGCCCCGGCCGGGCGGCTGGAGCTGGTGGGCTACGCGGCGGAGGCCACGGCGCTGGGAGAGGGGCTCGCGCGCGTGGGCATCCAGGCGCACTTCGTGCGGCGCGGCGCCTACAAGACGGCGCCGGAGCTGTTCACCCACTCGCACGTCTCGGACATCCAGCGGCAGACGCTGGAGGCCTTCCTGGATGAGCGCTACGCGGAGCTGGTGGAGGCGATCTCCCGAGGCCGCAAGCGCTCGCCCGAGGAGGTGCGCGCGCTGATCGACGCGGGGCCCTACAGCGCCCAGCGCGCGGTGTCGGCGGGGCTGGTGGACGCGATGTGCAGCGAGGCGGACCTGCCGGCGCGGCTGGAGCCCCCCAGGCCGGAGGAGAAGGCCAAGGCCCCCGCCGAGTCCGAGGCCGAAGCGGAAGCCGAGGAGTCGCTGGAGCCGATGGATACCTGGCTGGCGGCACTGCCCTGGGCTCCGGTGAAGTGGCGCCCGGTGCGGCGCAAGCCGAGGCTGGGGCTGGTGGTGCTCTCGGGGATGATCGTCCCGGGCAAGGGCTCGGGAGGCCCGGTCGGCCCGACCACGGCGGGCGCGGACGCGCTGGTCAAGGCGGTGCGCGCGGCGGGACGGGACAAGCGGGCCAAGGCGCTGGTGCTCTACATCAACAGCCCGGGAGGTTCGGCGCTGGCCTCGGAGCTCATCCTCGAGGCGGTGCAGCGCGTGGCGCGCAAGAAGCCGGTGATCGCCTACGTGGATCAGGTGTGCGCCAGCGGCGGGTACATGGCGGCGCTGGGCGCCAAGGAGATCTGGACGGCGCCCCACGCGATCATCGGCTCCATCGGCGTCTTCGCGGGCAAGTTCGAGGCCTCCGGGTTGCTGGAGCGGCTCGGGGTGCGCCGGACGATCATCGCCCGCGGAGAGAACGCGGGGATCTTCTCGGTGTCCCGGGGCTTCACGCCGCACGAGCGCGAGTCGCTGGAGGCGGAGGTGGAGGAGACGTACCAGGCCTTCCTGGGCCACGTGGCGAAGGCGCGCGGCCGGACGAAGGAGGAGATTCATGAGCGCGCCGAGGGGCGGGTGTACTCGGGCACGCGCGCCATGACGGCGGGGCTGGTGGATCGGCTCGGCGGCTTCGAGGACGCCTGTCGCCACGCGCTGAACCTGGCCAAGGTGCCGACCGAGAAGTTCGAGCTGATGACGTACGGCGGAGGAGCGCGCCGTCGCTCGCTCCTCCAGCTTCTGCTCAGTATGTCGAGCACGCACCTGTACGCACTCTGCCCAACCTGCTGGGGCCTGGCGGGCTTCAAGGCAGGCGAGCACTTCGACGGATGAACCCTGTTACCCTGCCGCGCGTCATGAAGCCCGTCTCCCGCCTGCTCCTGCTGTGGGTCCTGGCCGCTGGGTGCGCCACGCCCAAGGGCCCCAACGTCGTCGCGGAGTCCTACGCGAAGGCGCTGGAGGAGAACCGCCTCGCGGAGGCCTACGCCCTCACCACGGGACTGCCCGAGGGCGAGGTGGGCTTCCGGGAGCGCTATGCGGACGTCGCCGTCCGCCGGGAGCGTGTGTCCGCCGTGCGCCAGGCGACGGAGGGCATGGAGGCCCGCGCCCCGGGGCTGATCCTGGAGCGCCGCGCGGCCACCTGGCGCGTGGTGGAGATGCGGCCGTCGGACGAGGCGAAGGCGGCCCTCACGCGTTTCCTCAACGCGGTGGAGTCCAAGGACTGGGAGAAGGCCTGGAGCCTGCTGAGCGGGCCCCTGCGCGCGCGCTACACCCCGGACCGGTTCCGCGAGGACTTCCAGCGCGAGCCGCTCGCCAAGGAGCGCCTGCGCCGCGCCCGGCTGGCACTCAAGGGCAACGTGAAGGTGACGGGCAGTGAGGCCGCCTTCCCGCTGGGCGCGGATCGAAACGTGCGCCTGGTCATGGAAGAGGGCGAGTACCGGGTCGCCGCCATCGAGTAGGCCCCCTGTCAGGGCCATGCAGGCGGGCAAAGGCCCGGTGCGTGCGGCGGGTGTCCAGCTGCGTTAAACGTCGTTGACAGTTCTCGGGGCGGGTGGCCATCCTCCGCGCCCTTCCGGGCTTGCAACTGCCCGATTTCCAAAAGGTTTCAGGTGTACCGATGAGCGTTTCCGAGCGCGACATCCTCGCGGCGATGTCGAAGGTGATGGATCCCGAGCTGCATGTGGATCTGGTGAAGGCGGGGATGGTGAAGGACATCCGCGTGAGCGGCGACACGGTGAAGCTGAAGATCGAGCTGACCACGCCCGCCTGTCCGATGAAGGGGAAGATCCAGGCGGATGCCGAAGCGGCGCTCAAGGGAGTGCCGGGGCTGAAGTCCTTCGATATCGAGTGGGGCGCGCAGGTGCGGGCCACGGGCGGCGCGGCGCCGGGCCAGGGGCAGGCGCTGCTGCCGGGCGTGAAGAACATCATCCTGGTGGGCGCGGGCAAGGGCGGTGTGGGCAAGAGCACGGTGGCGGTGAACCTGGCCGTGGCGCTGTCGAAGCACGGGGCCAAGGTGGGCCTGCTGGACGCGGACTTCTACGGCCCGTCCATCCCGCTGATGACCGGCATCACCGAGCGCCCGGTGAGCCCGGACGGCAAGACGCTCAACCCCATGGTGAAGCATGGCCTCAAGGTCATGTCGATCGGCTTCCTGGTGGAGCCGGACCAGGCGCTCATCTGGCGCGGGCCCATGCTGCACGGCGCGCTGATGCAGCTGGTGCGCGACGTTCACTGGGGCGAGCTGGACTACCTCATCCTGGACCTGCCGCCGGGCACGGGAGACGTGGCGCTGTCGCTCTCGCAGAACATGCGCGCGGCGGGCGCGGTGCTCGTCACCACGCCGCAGGACGTGGCGCTGGCGGACGTGGTGCGCGCCAAGCAGATGTTCGACAAGGTCCACATCCCGGTGCTGGGGATCGTGGAGAACATGAGCCAGTTCGTCTGCCCGCACTGCTCGAAGACGACGAACATCTTCCACCACGGCGGCGGGAAGAAGGCGGCGGAGATGTTCAACATCTCATTCCTGGGCGAGGTGCCCCTGGATCTGAAGGTTCGCGAGTCGGGAGACTCGGGGGTGCCCGTGGTGGCGGGCGCGCCGGACAGCCCGGAGGCGAAGGCGTTCATGGAGATCGCCCGCAACGTGGCGGGCCGGGTGTCGGCCGAGAGCGCGCGTGCCATCCGCCTGCCGGTGATGCAGGCTCGCTGAGTCCCGCAGTCCCCGAGGTCCCGCATGGCTGGTGACAGTGAAGACTACCCGCCGGATCCGCTGGATGACGATCCGGACTTCGCTCCGCACGGGAGCCGGGAGAGCCGCGCCGGCTTCGTGCCGGAGTTCGTGCGCAAGATGGCGGTAGCGGGGCTGGGCGCCATCTTCATGACGGAGGAGGGCATCCGCAACCTCGCCGGGCAGCTCAAGCTGCCCAAGGAAGTGCTGGGCTTCATCCTCTCCCAGGCGGAGCGGACCAAGGACGAGATCGGCCGGGTGCTGGCGGAGGAGGTGCGCCGCTTCCTGCAGTCGGAGAAGCTGCGCGAGGAGTTCGTCAAGCTGATGTCGGGCATGACGCTGGATGTGCGAGCGCAGATCCGCCTGGTGCCGGCCGACGAGGAGAAGAAGGAGGGCACCGCCGAAGCCAAGGCCAGCGAAGGGGCCTCGGCGGAGCCCAAGGTGGTCATCTCCGAGCTGAACGCGCGCCGCGGCGGCAAGCGGACGAAGAAGGAGTGACGTTGGAGCCCGAAGCGCGGCCGAGCTGGCGCAACCACCCGATGATGAAGCGCCTGCCGTTGCTGGTGCTCGCGGGGCTGGGCCTGTGGCTGTGGCAGGTGACGCGCACGCCGGAGCGTGAGCTGGTGTGGCAACTGGACGGCTCGGGCTGGGGCGCTGTGCGGAGCCTGGACTTCCAGGTAACGGCGGAGGACGGACGGATCGTCAAGCGCGAGGAGCGGTTCTTCTCGGAGGCGCCGCCGGCGGAGGTGAAGGTGAAGGTGGATCTGCCCGAGGGTACCTACCGGGCGCTCATCTTCGTGAAGGAGCCGGGGCGCCCCACGCGTCCGCCGCTGGTGGAGTCGTTCGCGCTGGGCGAGGACCAGTACGTCATCCGAAGGCTGCGGCTGCCTCCGAGTCGTTGACCGGGTCGGAGGGTGGGGGCTATAGCGCCCGCACTTCACTCTTGGCCGAGGTCGTCATGGCAACGGAGCACATCGTCGTCGTCGGGGCAGGGCAGATGGGCGCGGGCATCGCGCAGGTGGCGCTGGTCGCAGGGCTGCGCGTCACGCTGGTGGACGTCTCCAAGGAGGGACTCGCCAAGGGCGCCGACCGCATCCGCGCGGGCCTGGCGAAGCTGGCGGAGAAGGGCAAGCTGGACGCCGAGAAGCGCAAGACGGCGGAAGCCAACCTGGCCACCTCCACGAGCATCACCGAGGTGAAGGACGTGGACTTCGCCGTCGAGGCGGTGACGGAGAACGAGGACCTCAAACGGCGCATCTTCCAGGAACTGGACACGGTGGTGAAGCCGGGTGGGGTGCTGGCGACGAACACCTCGTCGATTCCGATCACGCGCATCGCGGCGTCGACGAAGCGCCCGGAGGCGGTGATCGGGATGCACTTCATGAACCCGGTGCCGGTGATGCAGCTGGTGGAGCTGATTCGAGGCGCGGCGACGTCGGACGAGACGTACCAGAAGACGCGGGCGCTGGCGGAGAAGATGGGGAAGACGACGGTGGTGTCCAAAGACATGCCGGGCTTCATCGTCAACCGCATCCTGATTCCGATGCTGAACGAGGCGTGCTTCGCGCTGATGGAGGGGCTGGGGACGGCGGAGGACATCGACACGGCGATGAAGCTGGGGACGAACCAGCCCATGGGCCCGCTGCAACTGGCGGACTTCATTGGCCTGGACACGTGCCTCTACATCGCCGAGGTGTTGCACAAGGGCCTGGGTGACGACAAGTACCGCCCCTGCCCGCTGCTGCGTCAGTACGTGGACGCCGGCTGGTACGGCAAGAAGAGCGGCCGCGGCTTCTACAAGTACTGAGCGCCCGTCGATAGACTCGCGCCCCATGGAGCCGACAGGAGGCCGTGGGGTGCATCGATCGAGATTGTTGAAGTGGGCCCTGGTGACGCTCGCGCTCGCGGGCTGTGCCACGACGAAGGGGGCGACGGGCACGGAGCCCGTCCTGGCCATCCGGAATGTCCGCATCTTCGATGGGCAGCGGGTGATCCCCGAGGGCACGGTGGTGGTGAGCGGCGGGAAGATCCTCGCCGTGGGCGCGGACGTGAGCCCGCCCGAGGGCGCCGAGGTGCTCGACGGCCAGGGGCAGACGCTGCTGCCCGGCCTCATCGACGCGCACTTCCACGCCGATGGCCCGGACGCCTACCGGGCCGCGCTCGCATTTGGCGCCACCACGGTGTTGGACATGTTCGCCCAGCTCTCGTCCGCCGGGGCGCGCACCCCCGTCGAGCAACTGCCCCAGCGAGGGCCGGACGAGGCGGACAACCTGATGGGGCTGCTCATCACCGCACCGGGCGCGCACGGGACCGAGTATCCCGGTGTCACCGCCCTGACGGCCACCACCCCACAGGAGTGCGAGGCGGCGGTGGAGCGCGCCGTGGCGGCGGGCTCCCGGTTCATCAAGCTCGTCTACGACTCGGGGGAGTTCATCACCCCGCAGCCCGTGCCTACCCTGAAGCGCGAGGTGATGGCTGGCTGCATCCAGGCGGCCCATGCGCGAAACCGGATGGTGGTCGTCCACGCCACCACCGCCCGCGAGAGTCGCGAGACCCTGGAAGCCGGCGTGGATGGGATCGTCCACGGCATCGCAGGCCCGATGCCGGACGACGCCTACCTGCAGCTGCTGGTGCAGCGCGGCGCATTCGTGGTGCCCACGCTCGCGGTCATCCACGCCGCAGCCGGCCAGGGACACCTGGAGCGGGTGTTGAATGACCAGTTGCTGGAGCCCTACGTGACGCCGAGCAGCCTTGCCATGCTGAAGCTGACGTTTCCGGAGGGCTTCGGTGCGCTCCTGCGGCCGGATGTGACGCGGCAGTACACCCGGAAGCTGGTGGAGGCGGGCGTGCCTGTGCTGGCGGGCTCGGACTCCTTCAACCCCGGCGTCACGGTGGGCGCCAGCCTGCACTACGAACTCGAGCTGTTGGTGGAGTCGGGGCTCACACCCGAGCAGACGTTGGCGGCGGCCACCTCGGTACCCGCCACGGCGTTCCACCTCTCCGATCGGGGCCGCATCGCCCCGGGACTGAGGGCGGATCTGCTGCTCGTGCGAGGCGACCCCACGAAGGACATCCGGCAGGCCCGAGACATCGTCGGCGTGTGGAAAGAGGGCCGCAGGCTCGATCGTGACGCCTACCGTGCCTCCGTGGCGGCCGCGCGCGCCCAGGGCACGAAGCCCTGAGGGTGAACGGAAACCGGCGCTCGGACTCCGAGGCTTGTTGTGGGTTTGCGAGGGGCTGGTAACTTCCGCGCCCCACTTTCGTTCCCCTCCCGAGGAGCCACATGGCCTACGAGAACATCCGGCTGGAGTCGCAGGGACCCGTCACGACGCTCACGATCGATCGGCCCAAGGCGCTCAACGCGCTCAACAGCAAGACGCTGCAGGAGATCGAGTCCGCGCTGCAGTCCCTGACCTCCGAAACGCGCGTCCTCATCCTCACGGGAGGAGGGGAGAAGTCCTTCGTCGCGGGGGCGGACATCGCGGAGATGTCGGCCATCAGCGCCTCGCAGGCGCGGGAGTTCGCGGCGCTGGGCCACCGGGTGATGGCGGCGCTGGAGTCCCTTCCGTGCGTGACGATCGCGGCGGTGAACGGCTTCGCCCTCGGCGGTGGCTGCGAGCTGGCCCTGGGGTGCGACCTCATCTACGCCTCGGAGAAGGCGAAGCTGGGGCTGCCCGAGGTGTCGCTGGGCGTCATCCCCGGCTTCGGCGGCACGCAGCGGCTGGCGCGGCTGGTGGGGAAGATGCGGGCCAAGGAGCTCATCTTCACGGGCGGTCACATTCCGGCCGCACAGGCGAAGGAGTACGGCCTGGTGCTCGAGGTGCTGCCGCCCGAGCAGCTGATGGAGCACTGCCGCACCGTGGCCACCAAGATGCTCAAGAACGGCCCGCTCGCTATCTCCCAGGCCAAGCGAGTCATCGAGTTCGGCGCGGACCAGGATCTGCGCGCGGCCAACGAGCTGGAGCGCCAGGGCTTCGCGGCGCTCTTCGGCTCGGAGGACCAGCGTGAGGGCATGAAGGCGTTCCTGGAGAAGCGCGCCGCCGCCTTCACGGGCAAGTAAGGCGCCAGGCCGTACGTTCTCTAATAGGCACGGCAACTCGCCCTCGGGGTCGTCCCCGAGGGCGAGCGCTATTCCCCTCGGGCGCGGCCCATACTATGGAGACCGGCCAAATTTCCTCAGGAGTGCCATGAACTTCGAGCTGACCGACGTCCAGCGCGAGATCCAGCGGATGTGTCGCGAGTTCGCCGCGCGCGAGCTCATCCCGAATGCCCGGAAGTGGGACGAGACCCACGCGTGGCCCACCGAGGCGGTGAAGAAGCTGGCGGAGCTGGCGCTGCTGGGCGTGGCGGTGCCGGAGCAGTACGGCGGCGCCGGGCTGGACAACGTCTGCTACGCCATCGCCATGGAGGAGATCAGCCGCGGCTGTGCCTCCACGGGCGTCATCATGAGCGTGAACAACTCGCTCTACTGCGATCCGGTGATGAAGTTCGGCACCGAGGAGCAGAAGGAGCAGTTCCTCAAGCCCTTCGCGAGCGGCCAGAAGCTGGGCTGCTTCGGCCTGACGGAGCCCGAGGCGGGCAGCGACGCGGCGGCGCAGAAGACGGTCGCGGTGCGCCGGGGCGACGAGTACGTCATCAACGGCTCGAAGAACTGGATCACCAACGGCCCGAAGGCGGACGCCATCGTCCTGTTCACGATGACGAACAAGGAGGCCGGCCACAAGGGCATCACCACGTTCGTGGTGCCCACGAACACGCCGGGCTTCACCCGCGCCGAGCCGGACAAGAAGATGGGCATCAGCGCGGCGCACTCCTGCTCCATGTTCTTCGAGGACATGCGCGTGCCGGCGAAGTACATGCTGGGCAAGGAGGGCGACGGCTTCAAGATCGCCATGAGCACGCTGGACGGCGGGCGCATCGGCATCGCGGCGCAGGCGCTGGGCATCGCCCGGGCGGCGTTCGAGGAGGCGGTGCGCTACTCGGGCGAGCGCAAGACGTTCGGCAAGCCCATCCGCGACCACCAGGCCATCCAGTTCATGCTGGCGGACATGGCCACGGAGATCGACGCGGCGCGGCTGTTGGTCCACCAGGCGGCGGTGCTCAAGGACAAGGGCGTGCGCCACAGCGTGGAGAGCTCGATGGCGAAGCTGTACGCCAGCGAGATGGCCAGCCGGGTGGCGAACAAGGCGCTGCAGGTCCATGGCGGCATGGGCTACAGCAAGGAGATGGACGCCGAGCGCCACGTGCGCGACGCGCGCATCACCGAGATCTACGAGGGGACGAGCGAGATCCAGCGCATCGTCATCTCGGCCAACCTGCTGAAGGAGTAGGGCGCATGAGGCGGTCCTTCGTCGCGATGATGGTGCTGGCCTCCACGGTGGCGCTCGCCCAGGGCGAGCCCGGCTCGAAGCCGTCCAAGGGGGCACGGAAGAAGGCGCCGGCGGAGCTGGACGTGAGCCGGATGCCCTTCTCTCCGGACTCGATCCAGCAGGTGATGATCCACCACAAGGGGAAGATCCAGGCCTGCTACGAGGACACGATGGCGGAGAAGGACAAGAAGGTGGAGGGCAAGCTGATGACGTCCTTCACCATCACCGCCTCGGGCCTGGTGAAGGACGCCAAGGTGCTGAAGAAGGGCACCACGCTCAAGGACAGCGAGCTGCATGACTGCGTGGTGGCGGTGCTGACGGCGCTGACCTTCCCCCAGCCGCCGGACGGCATGGACCACCCCATCGAGTATCCGTTCAACCTCAAGGCCATCGAGTAGGACTCCACACCGTGAACCTCGAGCTGACCGAGACCCAGACGCTCATCCGCGACACCGCGCGCAAGTTCGCCAAGGAGCGGGTCGCCCCCCGGGCGCGCACCATCGACCGGGAGGAGTACTTCCCCACGGAGCTCTTCAAGGAGCTCGGGGAGGTGGGCCTGCTGGGGGTGAACATCCCCGCGCGCTACGGCGGCTCGGAGGCCGGGGTGGTCTCCTACGCGCTGGCGATGATGGAGGTTTCGGCGGCGTGTGCCTCGACGTCGGTGGCGATGGCCGTGACGAACATGTGCGCGGAGCTGATCAACGCGTACGGCACGGACGCGCAGCGCGAGAAGTTCGTCACGAAGCTGGCCTCGGGCGAGGCGATCGTGGGCTCGTTCGCGCTCTCGGAGCCCCATGCGGGCTCGGATCCGGGCGCGCTGCTGACCTCGGCGGTGCGCAAGGGCGACAAGTGGGTGCTCAACGGCAGCAAGCAGTGGATCACCTCGGGCGCGTACGCGGGGGTGATGGTGGTGTGGGCGCGCACGTCTCCGGCGGGCAACAAGGGCCTGTCGGCCTTCATCGTCGAGGGCGGGACCAAGGGCCTCATCATCGGCAAGCATGAGGACAAGATGGGCTTGCGGGCCTCGAACACGGTGAGCCTGACGTTCGAGGACTGCGAGATCCCGGCGGACCAGATCCTGGGCAAGGAAGGCGACGGGTTCAAGCTGGCGATGGTGGCCCTGGACGGCGGCCGCATCGGCATTGCTTCCCAGGCGTGCGGGGTGGCGCGGGCAGCGCTGGACGCCTCGGTGCGCTACACGAAGGACCGCAAGGCGTTCGGGCAGGCGGTGGCGGAGTTCCAGGCGCCGCGCTTCATGATGGCGGACATGAAGGTGCAGCTCGCGGCGGCGGAGTTGCTGACGTTCCGCGCGGCGCACCTCAAGGAGAACGGCAAGCCGTTCACCCGCGAGGCCTCGATGGCGAAGCTGTACGCCAGCGAGATGGCCAACCGCGTCTGCGACAAGGCCGTGCAGCTGCACGGCGGCTACGGCTACATCGACGAGTTTCCGGTGGAGCGCTACTTCCGGGATGCCCGCGTGCAGACCATCTACGAGGGCACCAGCGAGATCCAGCGGATGGTGATCGCCCGGGAGACGTTCAAGCTCTTCTCCTGAGCGACCGTCGACCTAGCCCTTCACCGCGCCCGCGGTGAGGCCCGAGACGATCTTCCGCTGGAAGATCAGCACCAGCACCACGAGCGGCACGGTGACGATGACCGAGGCGGCCATGATGAGGCCCCACGGGGTCTCGAAGGCGCTGCCGCCGCTGAACAGCGCGATGGCCACCGGCACCGTCCGCACGCTGTCGGACTGGGTGAAGGTGAGCGCGAAGAGGAACTCGTTCCACGCCGCGATGAACGCCAGCAGTCCCGTCGTGGCCATGGCGGGCCCCAAGAGCGGCAGGAACACGCGGGTGAGGATGGTCCATGGCGTGGCCCCGTCCACGATGGCCGCCTCCTCCAGCTCCTTGGGCAGCTCGCGCATGAACGTCGTCAGCACCCAGACCGTGAAGGGCAGGGTGAGGATCAGGTTGGAGAGCGCCAGGGCCGGCAGCTTGTTGTAGAGCCCCAGCCAGCGCACCAGCTCGAACATGCCCGACAGCACGGCGATCTGCGGGAACATGGACACGCCGAGCACCGCCAGCAGCAGCGCCTTACGCCCCCGGAACTCGATGCGCGCCAGCGCGAACGAGGCCGTCAGCCCCAGCAGCAGCGAGGC
The DNA here is from genome assembly GCF_034259325.1 of Hyalangium ruber. Lineage (NCBI taxonomy): Bacteria > Pseudomonadati > Myxococcota > Myxococcia > Myxococcales > Archangiaceae > Hyalangium > Hyalangium rubrum. The sequence continues at coordinate 244,880 of NZ_JAXIVS010000013.1, forward strand.
CACCACCACCGCCGTGGCGACGATGACCGAGTTGAGGATGTTCTGCCCGAAGGGCTGCGCCTCGAAGACCGCCGTGTAGTTGCTCCAGGCGGGTTGCTTGGGCCAGGGATCCACTTCGAACAGCTCGCTGCCCGTCTTCAGCGACGTGACGATCGCCCAGTAGAACGGGAACAGCGTGTAGACGGCGATGAACGCCAGCAGCAGCCAGAACGCGATCTTCTTGACCCAGCGCATGGCTCAGGCCTCCTCGCCCAGCTTCACCCGGCCCACCACCATGTAGACGGCGGTGAACAGGGCGATGAGCGCGAACAACAGCGATGCGGATGCGGACCCGACACCTATCTCCTGGTACTCGAACATCCGCTGCCGCGCGTAGCCAGCCATGGGCATGGTGTCCGTGCTACCGCCGGTGAGCACGAAGAACACATCGAACACGCGCAGCGCGTCCAGCATGCGGAAGATGATGGCCACCAGCAGCGGCCCTTTCAGCACCGGCAGGGTGATCTGGAAGAAGACCCGGATGGGCCCCGCGCCGTCGATGCGCGCCGCCTCGTACATGTCCTCGGGCAGCATCTGCAGCGCCGCGAGGATCAGCAGCGCCATGAAGGGCGTCGTCTTCCACACGTCCACGGCCACCACCGCCGCGAACGACAGCCCTGACTCGGCGATCCACGCCAGCGGCTCGTCGATGACTCCCAGGTACATGAGGATCGCGTTGATGACGCCGTAGCTGTCATTGAACATCCACCCCCACATCCTCGCGGAGACGACGGTGGGAATGGCCCACGGCACCAGCACCGCGGCGCGGAGCAGCGCCCGGCCGCGGAACTTGGCGTGCAGGGCCATGGCGACGACCAGGCCCAGCACCGTCTCGAGGAACACGGACAGGAAGGCGAACCGGAAGGTGGTCCACACCGTGGTCCACCAGTCCGAGTCCTCCAGCACCGTCCGCAGGCTCTCCAGCCCCACGAACTGAGAGGCCGTCATGTCCGTCAGGTTCGCGTCCGTGAACGAGAACCAGAAGGTGCGAGCCAATGGCCAGCCCGCGACCAACACCATCGCCACCAGGGTGGGAGTCAGGAACAACCATGCCGCGCGGGTGCGCTGGCGCGTGAGCGCCGAGGCGCGATCCGTGGGCCCGGGAGCGCCCGTGGCCGCGCTGGCTGCGATAGGAGTCGTGGGGCTGGCCATGGTTCAGCGCCTCCTCACTGCCACTTGCCGTCCTTGCCCAGCTTCTTGATCTTCTCCTCCGCCTTCTTCAGCTGGTCGGTCGCCTTGCCCTTGCCGGAGAGCGTGGCGTAGACGGCGTTGCGGAACTCGGTGCTCACCTGGTTGTACTTCGCACCGGTGATCGTCGGCCGCGGCACCGCGTTGACGAAGGTGTTGTACAGCTCGCCGATGAAGGGGTTGGCCTTGAGCAGCTCCGCGTCCTTGTAGAGGCTCATGATGGTGGGGTTGAACGAGGCCACCAGCGCGCGGCGCTTCTGCTCCTCGGGGCCCGTCAGGTACTTCACCAGGTCCGCCGCCAGCTGCGGGTTCTTCGAGTACTTCGACACGCCCAGCTGCCAGCCGCCCAGCGTACCGGTGGACTTGCCCTCCGCGCCGCCCTTGGGCAGCGCCATCACGCCCACCTTGCCCGCGATCGGGCTGTCCTTCGCGTTGGCCAGCGCCCAGGCGTACGGCCAGTTGCGCATGAACACCGCGTCGCCCTTCTGGAACACGCCGCGCGCGCCTTCCTCCTCGTAGGACAGCACGCCCTTGGGCGCTACGTTGCCGATCAGCCCCGCGAAGAAGTCGATGGCCTCCGCGGCCTTGGGGTTGTTGAGGGTGACCTGGCCCTTGGCGTCCACGATCGTGCCGCCGCCGAAGGAGTCCACCCACTCCAGCGCGTTGCACGTCAGGCCCTCGTACGCCTTGCCCTGGAAGACGTAGCCCACCAGCTTGGCGTTGCCGCCCTTCTTCTCGGCATCCACCACCGTCTTGGCCGTCTGGGCCAATTCCTGCCACGTGGTGGGCGGCTTCTGCCCGTGCTTCTCCAGCAAGTCCTTGCGGTAGTAGAGGAGCCCCGCGTCGGTGAACCACGGGATGGCGATCAGCTTGCCATTGACTGTGTTGTTCTTAACAATTGGCTGGAAGTGCTGTTGGAGCACCTCCGCCGGGAAGTAGGGCGTCAGGTCCACGAAGTGGTTGGCCACGATGCCGGGCCACACCACGTCGATGCGCACCACGTCCAGATCCGAGGAGCCCGCGGCCAGCAATTGCTGGAACTGCGCCAGCTGCTGCCCCGCGTCGGTGGGCACGCTCATGAGCTCCACGGTGTGGCCGGTCTTCTTCGCCCAGGCCTCCGCGCCCTGCTTGCAGACATCCGCCTCCTGCCCCACGGAACCGCAAGCGATGACGAGCTTCTCGGCCAGAGCCAGGCCCGGGGTAACGAGCGTTACCGCGGCGGCGAGTCCTGCCAGTGCCTTCTTCATTGCGTATGTCCCTCCCTCGAAGCGCCCCGGTTCTGGAGCGCGTCCCCACGAGCAGCGTCTGCCTTCACGCACCCGTGGGCCGCGCCCCCCGTACCACGGTTTCTCGCTGATCAAGAGGCTTGAATATGGCAACTATTAGGTTTTATGAGGGCCCCGGAATGTGAGTCCTACCAGGGGGAGCCTCTTCCCACTGGCTTACTCCTCACATCCTCCGGAGCTAGATCGTGTCATCTCGCATTGTGCATCTCGTGACTCAATGTTGGCGGAAGTCTCCCGTGGTTTCGTTGCTAGCCGTGCTGAGCTTCTTGGCGCTGCCTTCTCCCGCGCATGCCGCGCTGGAGTCGGGGCCTCTCGAGATCGGCATGTACGGCCGCATGGGCGTGGCCTGGAATCCCCAGAACGGCCAGTTCGTTCAGGGCCAGACCCTGAACCTGCTGGGCGTGACGCTCGGTGGTCGTTTCGAGGAGGGTGACTACCTCGAGCCGACGATCAAGCTGCACATCGTGCGGCCCAGCACGGAGGACACCACCAAGACGTACTTCCACTTCGTCCTCACGCCGTCGATGTTCTCGGCCAACGGCTCGTTCCTGGGCGCCTTCGCCAACAACTTCTCGGCCAACCTGCGCATCGAGCTGTTCCAGGCGTACCTGGAGGCCGGCAACATCTTCGTCCCGGATCTGAAGGTGTGGGCCGGCCAGCGCTTCTACCGCGGCACGGACGTCCACATCGCCGACTACTTCTATTTCAACAACCTGGCCTCCCAGGGCTTCGGCGCCAAGTACAAGGGCCTGGACGTCGCCGTGCTGCTGCAGACCAACCGCAACCAGGGCCTGTACGCGATCGATCAGGACGGGGACCCGAACACCAGCAACCCGCTGATCCAGCGTCAGCGCACCACGTTCGTCGGCCAGTACGTGCTGCCGGTGATGGAGAAGCACTCGCTGCAGTTCCTGGGTGAGTTCCACTACCTGCCGGCCGCGCGTACCAACATTGGCAGCCAGGCGCTGGCGCGCCGCGACTACGGCTACGTGGGCGGCGTCAAGGGTCGCCTGGATCTGGGCAATGGCAGCTTCAACGAGCTGTCGGTGCGCGTCGGCGGCGGCATCGCCAACGGCGCCTTCGGTGCCTCGCAGACGTGGAGCACCTACGGTCGGACCAACGAGGACGATCGCTACGGCGGCGCGCTGGGCGTCGAGGCGGTGGAGCACATCCTCGTGAACGTGAACCCGCTGCTCTCGCTCAACGGCTACGGCATCTTCCAGTACAGCCAGGGCGCCAGCGGCCTGTCACAGGACCACGCCATGAACTTCGCCACGGGCGTGCGCAGCTTCCTGTACCTGCACAACCAGTTCCACCTGATCAACGAGCTGAGCTTCCAGGGGGTCGCCACCGGCCTGCCGGAGGGCGTGGAGTCTCCGCCGCTGCCCTGGGCGACCAAGTTCTCCATCGTGCCGACCATCGTCCCCTCGGGTGAGCGCTCGGCCTGGGCGCGGCCGCACCTGCGCTTCATCTACACGCTGGCCTACTACAGTGAGGGCGCGCGCAGCGCGGCTCGGGCGAACTCGTCCGTCGCCTCGCCGTACCTGCGCAACTTCGGTCCGCGCGAGTTCGGCCACTTCCTGGGCGCCCGCGCCGAGTGGTGGTTCTAAATCGGCCCGTTGTCTGGATGCTCCTGGGGCGGGCAGGCTTGCCGCCCTGGGCCCCGGCTCGCCCCCTCGGACATGTTGCCTGGGGGGGCAGCCGTTCATAGAGAGAGTGAACAAGAATCGCGTGCTCGCTTGACTGCCGGAAAGACCGGTGTCTAGGGTGCGCGGCTTCCAGTCCCCAAGGTGGGGACACACGAGGTTCCCGTCGCGCCCCGCGGGTGACTTTCGTGACGAACAGGGGCAGCTGTACCCGTTTCCAAGGACTTTCAATTCATGCAGCAGAATGTGAACCAGCAGATCGGACCGGAGGCCGGCGACGAGGATTTTGCCGCGATGTTCGAGGCGTCGCTCAAGGAGCGCGGTGGTGACGGCATCCTCAAGGAAGGGGAGATCGTCAAAGGCACCGTCGTTCAGGTGACGAAGGACTACGCGATCGTCGACATCGGCTACAAGTCCGAGGGCCAGGTTCCGATCTCGGAGTTCACCAGCCCGCGCGGCGAGATCACCGTGAAGGCCGGTGACGCCGTGGAAGTGCTCCTGGAGAGCCGCGAGAACGACACCGGCATGGTCGTCCTCTCCAAGGAGAAGGCCGACAAGATGCGCATCTGGGACGAGATCAGCGCCGCCTGCGAGCGCGATGAGATCGTCAAGGGCACCATCGTTGGCCGCGTGAAGGGTGGCCTCTCCGTCGACATCGGCGTCAAGGCGTTCCTGCCCGGCAGCCAGGTCGATATCCGCCCCGTGCGCAACCTTGACCAGTACATCTCGAAGGAATTCGAGTTCAAGGTCATCAAGTTCAACAAGAAGCGCGGCAACATCGTCCTGAGCCGCCGCGTGCTCCTCGAGAAGCAGCGCGAGGAGATGAAGAAGGAGACCCTCAAGAACCTCAAGGAGGGTGCGGTCCTCAAGGGCGTGGTCAAGAACCTCACCGACTACGGCGCCTTCATCGACCTGGGCGGCATCGACGGCCTGCTGCACATCACCGACATGTCCTGGGGCCGCATCGGTCACCCCAGCGAGATGTTCAACGTGGGCGACGAAGTCCGCGTGGTGGTGCTCAAGTTCGACCCGACGCAGGAGCGCGTCAGCCTGGGCCTCAAGCAGATCCAGGAGGATCCGTGGCACCGCGCCGACGAGAAGTACCCGGTCGGCACGCGCGTTCGCGGCAAGGTCGTCTCCATCACCGACTACGGCGCCTTCATCGAGATCGAGCAGGGCGTCGAGGGTCTGGTGCACGTGTCCGAGATGTCCTGGACCAAGCGCCTCAAGCACCCGTCCAAGATCCTGGAGGTCGGCCAGGAGGTGGAGGCCGTCGTCCTGGACATCGATCCGAAGGCCAAGCGCATCGCGCTGGGCATGAAGCAGATCGAGCAGAACCCCTGGACGCTGCTGGAGGACAAGTACCCGATCGGCTCCGTCATCAAGGGCCAGATCCGCAACGTCACCGACTTCGGCGTGTTCGTCGGCGTCGAGGAGGGCGTGGACGGCCTGGTGCATGTGTCCGATATCTCCTGGACCCAGCGCATCAAGCACCCGGGCGAGCTCTACAAGAAGGGCGACGAGGTCGAGGCGGTGGTGCTCAACATCGACGTCGAGAACGAGCGCTTCAGCCTGGGCATCAAGCAGCTCACGCCGGACCCCTGGGAGACGCTGTCCGAGCGCACCCCGGTGGGCAGCCGCGTGAAGGGCAAGGTCACCAAGGTCACCGACTTCGGCGCGTTCGTGGAGATCGAGCCGGGCATCGAGGGTCTGGTCCACGTGTCCGAGCTGCGTGAGGAGCGCGTGGAGAACCCCCGCGACGTGGTCCAGGAGGCTCAGGATGTCGAGGTGAAGATCATCGACATCAACACCCAGGACCGGAAGGTGGCGCTGTCGATGAAGGCGCTCATCGGCGAGGGCTCGGATGACTACCGCGAGTACCTGCGCAAGCAGGCCGAGGGCAGCAAGGCGCGCCTCGGCGACGTGATGGCGAGCAAGCTGAAGAAGTAGCCCTCGCTCCTCCCACTGGGAGGCACGCATGGGCGGCCGGGTTCCCGAATGGGGGCCCGGCCGTCTGCTTTTTCGGGCACTTACATGCATGAAGTCGGCGGGCCTGGGTGTTACCAACAGTCCGTCCGAGTGTCGGAAGCCCAAAGCTCAACTCATGCTGTTCGGGGGCATGAGTCAGAGGGGGGACGACACGCTTGACCCCCCCGGAAGGGGCGGTGATAAGGGCTCACCTGTACGTATCCCCGGTTACCAAGGAGGCAGTTTCCATGGCTCGTGAAGTCGTCATCGTGGGCGCGGCTCGCACCCCTATCGGTTCCTTCCAGGGCGCTCTCGCGAAGCTGACGGCGCCGCAGCTGGGTGCCATCGTCATCAAGGCGGCGCTGGAGCGGGCGGGCGTGAAGCCGGAGGCGGTACAGGAAGTCATCATGGGCAACGTGCTGCAGGCGGGCGTGGGCCAGGCTCCCGCGCGTCAGGCGCTGCGCTTCGCGGGGCTGCCGGACACGGTGCCGGCCACCACGCTCAACAAGGTTTGCGGCTCGGGCCTGAAGGCCGTCATCGCCGGCGCCCAGGCCATCGCGCTGGGTGACGCGGACGTGGTGGTGGTGGGCGGCATGGAGTCCATGTCGAACGCGCCCTACGTGAGCCACACCATGCGCGGCGGCGCCCGCATGGGGAACGTGGAGTTCAAGGACGCGATGATCCTCGATGGCCTGTGGGATCCGTACGACAACGTCCACATGGGCGTCTGCGCCGAGGACTGCGCGGTGAAGCAGGACGTGAGCCGCTCGCAGCAGGACGAGTACGCGCTCGAGTCCACCAAGCGCGCCATCAACGCCCAGAAGGAGGGCCTGTTCACCGCGGAGATCGTCCCGGTGCCGATCCCCGGCAAGAAGCCCGAGGACACGGTGATGGTGGTGGAGGACGAGGGCCCGCGTAACGCGAAGCCGGAGAAGATCCCCACGCTCAAGCCGGTGTTCAAGAAGGACGGCACGGTGACGGCGGCCAACGCCTCGTCCATCAACGACGGCGCCGCGGCGCTGGTGCTCATGAGCGAGGAGCGCGCCAAGGCCGAGGGCCGGACGATCCTCGGTCGGATTACGGGCCACGCCCAGGCGGCGCGCAAGCCGGTGGAGTTCACCATCGCCCCGACGGACGCGATCAACAAGCTGCTGGAGAAGAAGGGCCTGAAGACGGACGCGGTGGATCTCTGGGAGATCAACGAGGCGTTCGCGGTGGTGTCCATCGCCAACAACCGGCTGCTGAAGCTGGACCCGTCGAAGGTGAACGTGCGCGGCGGCGCGGTGTCGCTGGGTCACCCCATCGGCGCCTCGGGCGCGCGCGTGCTGGTGACGCTGCTGCACGCGATGAAGGATCTGGACAAGAAGCGCGGGGTCGCGTCGCTGTGCATCGGCGGCGGCGAGGGCATCGCGCTGATGGTGGAGCGCTGATCTTCCTCTCCCTTCGGGGGAGGACCGGGGTGAGGGTGCTGAGCATCCTCACCCCGTGTTTCTTGTAGCGGGAGGGCGGATGAACAAGATCTACGCGAGCGCGGACGAGGCGGTCGCCGACATCCCGGATAACTGCACGCTGATGAGCGGCGGCTTCGGGCTGAGCGGCAACCCTGAGAACCTGATCGAGGCACTTCACCGCAAGAACGTGAAGGGGCTGACGATCATCTCCAACAACTGCGGCACCACCGAGCTGGGGCTCGGCATCCTGCTGGCGAACAAGCAGGTGAAGAAGATGGTGTCCAGCTACGTGGGAGAGAACAAGATCTTCGAGGCGCAGTTCCTCTCGGGCGAGCTGAAGGTGGAGCTCAACCCGCAGGGCACGCTGGCCGAGCGCATCCGCGCCGGCGGCAGCGGCATCGGCGGCTTCTTCACCCCGACGGGCGCGGGCACGCCGCTGGCCGAGGGCAAGGAGACGCGGATGATCGACGGGCGCCTGCACGTGTTGGAGACGCCGCTGAAGGCGGACTTCGCGATCGTTCGCGCGTGGAAGGCGGACCGCCTGGGCAACCTGGTGTTCCGCAAGACGGCCCGCAACTTCTCGCCGATGATGTGCATGGCGGCGAAGGTGACGATCGTCGAGGCGGAGCACATCGTCGAGGCCGGAGAGATCGACGGCGATCTCATCCACGTGCCCAGCGTGTTCGTGCATCGCATCATCCAGTCGAAGAACCTGAAGAAGTGGATCGAGCGGCGCACCGTCCGCAAGCAGGCCTGAGGACCTCCATGCCCCTGACCCGTGAACAGATCGCGCAGCGCATCGCCCAGGAGCTGAAGGACGGCTTCTACGTGAACCTCGGCATTGGCGTGCCCACGCTGGTGGCCAACTACGTCCCGGCCGGCATCGACATCATGCTCCAGTCGGAGAACGGCCTGCTGGGCATCGGCCCCTGGCCCACGGAGGCCGACGTGGACCCGGACCTCATCAACGCCGGCAAGGAGACGGTGACGGCGGTGAAGGGCGCCGCCTTCTTCGACTCGGCGCTGTCGTTCGGGATGATCCGCGGCGGCCACATCGACATGGCCGTGCTGGGCGCCCTCGAGGTGAGCGAGGAGGGTGACCTGGCCAACTGGATGGTGCCCGGCAAGATGGTGAAGGGCCCGGGCGGCGCCATGGACCTGGCCGTGGGTGCCAAGCGCATCTACGTGGCCATGGAGCACGCCACCAAGGATGGCAGCCCGAAGATCCTCAAGAAGTGCTCGCTGCCGCTCACCGGCCTCAAGTGCGTACACCACATCGTCACCGACCACGCCCTGATCGACGTGACGCCCGAGGGGCTGCTGCTGCGCGAGCTGGCGCCCGGGGTGACGGTGGAGCAGGTGCAGCGCATCACCGAGCCGAAGCTGAAGGTGGCTTCGGATGTGCGGGAGATGAAGGTCTGAGAGATTGACGCTCTGGCGCTCCGCTGCGACCATCCCGGTCCCCACAGCGGAGCGCTCATGCCGGAACACTCTCAGAAGCCCAACCCAGGGGCACGGGCGCCCCGGCTCGAATATGAGCTGCCGGTGGCGTACCGGACCGTGTCGGGCTTCGTCACGGACTGGGCGGTCAACATCTCCCGGGGTGGGCTCTTCATCAATACGCAGAAGCCCCTGCCGGTGGGGACGCTGGTCAAGCTCATCATCTCGCTGCCGGGGACGGAGTTTCCGTTCGACCTGACGGGGCGGGTGACGCGGGTGAACGAGGCCCACGCGGAGCCAAACCAGGTCCCCGGGATGGCCGTCGAGTTCGTAAACGTTGATGACGAGAAGCGGTCGCGCATCGAGGAGTTCGTGGAGCGCCTGCGCAAGGCGCTCCCCCCGGAAGAGCGGGGCTGAGGCGCGACCCGGTACCCGCGTGGCCCCTTGGAGCCGCGCCCGAGCGCCCCATGTTGCCCCTGCCTGAGACCCCCATTGATGTGACGATCGAGCGCCTCGGGCAGCTGGGCGAGGGCGTGGCCTCCTGGCAGGGCCGCACCGTCTTCGTGCCGGGTGCCTTCCCGGGCGATGTGGTGCGCGTGCAGTTGGAGCAGCAGGGCAAGGTGCTGCGCGGGCTCCTGGAGCAGGTGGTGACGCCGAGCAAGGATCGGCGTGCCTCGCCGTGCCCCCTGAATACGGAGTGTGGCGGCTGCGACTGGCTGGAGCTGGCCGAGCCCGCCCAGCGTGCCGCGAAGCAGGAGATCGTCCTTTCTACCCTGGAGCACCTGGGCCGGCTGCAGAGGGACCGGTTCACCGTGCGCCCGCTGCTCGTGGCGCCGAGGGACTTCGGGTACCGGCGGCGGGCGGTGCTGCACTTCGCCAAGGGGGCGCTGGCGTACTTTGGACGGCGGAGCCACGAGCGGGTGCCGGTATCCGAGTGCGGCGCGCTGACTCCGGTGCTCGCTCCGTTGCCTGGGAGGCTGGCGCCGCTGCTCAAGCCGCTCTCCAAGGACGCGGAGGAGGTGCATCTGCTGGCGGAGGGCGCCAAGGCCTCCTTCGCGGTGATGATGACGGGGTTGGTGACGGCGCGGCACGTGGAGGCCGCCGAGGCCGCCGTGCGCGCGCTGCGGTTGGAGGGCGCGGTGCTGGTGCCGAAGGAGGGCTCGCCCCGGCTCATTGGCAAGCCGGCGCTGCGCTCGCTGTCGCCGCTGCGGCCCGAGGTGCCGATGTACCTGCGGCCGGACTCCTTCTCCCAGGCACATGCGGAGGCCAACGTGGGCCTTGTCACTTCGGCCCTGTACGAGCTGGCCCCGCGTGAGACGGACTCGGTGTTGGAGCTGTACTCGGGCAACGGCAACTTCACCTTCCCGGTGGCGGCCACCGCGGCCTCGGTGCTGGGGGTGGAGTCGTCTCCCGTCGGTGTGGAGCTGGCCCAGCGCAGCGCCCGGGAGGGTGGGGTGGCCAACGTGCGCTTCATCCAGGGCGACGCGCGCAAGGCCTGCGAGGGGCTTCGGGTGGAGGGGCAGCGGTTCGACCTCTGTCTGGCGGATCCACCGCGCACGGGCGCTCCGGGACTCGCACTCCAGGTATCAGCACTGGGAGTGAAGAGGGTGGTGTATGTGGCGTGTGACCCGGCCTCGTTGGCTCGAGACGCGGCGGGGTTGGTGGAGGCGGGTTACAAGCCCCTGGCGCTCCAGGTGGTGGACATGTTCCCGCAGACCCACCATGTGGAAGCCGTCATGTCGTTCGAGCGCTGAAGGAGGACGCGTGGACGCCCGCATCGTCGAGTTCGCCGAGGTGCTGCGCCAGAACGGTGTTCGGGTGAGCACATCCGAGGTGCAGGACGCCCTGCGTGCCGCCTCCGAGGTGGGCCTGAAGGAGCGCACCGTCTTTCGCGCGGTGATGCGCACCACGCTCATCAAGCGCGAGCTGGACGTGGACGTCTTCAACCGCGCCTTCGACTTCTACTTCTCAGGGGCGGCGAAGACGTTCGAGGCGCTCGACAAGTCGCTGGCGAAGCAGATCGAGGAGGACGGCTATCTCCAGGGCGACGAGCTGAAGATGGTGCTGTACCAGATGAACCTGCTCTTCCCGGAGATGTCGCCGCTGGCCAAGGCCATCGTGGAGGGAGACCGGGCGCGGCTGGCGCAGATCTTCCGCTCGGCCATGCTCCAGCTGGACCTGTCGCGGATGGAGAGCGGCCTTCAGGCGGGGTTCTTCTCTCGCCGGTTGCTGGCGGGCGCGGGCATGGAGCAGGCGCGCTTGGACCTGAAGTCCATGGAGGCCGAGCTGGCCGCGCGCGGCCTGTCCGTGGAAGGGGTGGAGATCGTCTCCCGCTATGTCGCGGACGCGATGCGGAAGATCGAGGAGGCGGCGCGTCAGGAGGTGAAGCAGCAGGCCGAGGCGCGCATCCGCCGGCGCACGGACTCGGTGGCGGACAAGCCGCTGCACCTGCTCACCCAGGCCGAGATCGATCAGATGCAGTCGGCTGTGCGAACCCTGGCCGAGAAGCTCAAGAGCCGGCTCATTCGCAAGCAACGCTCGCACCGGCGCGGAGCGCTCAACGTGCGCCGCACGCTGCGCCGCAACATGCCGTGGGGTGGGGTGCCCATGGTGCCCCAGTTCCGCGCGCGGCGCCCCGAGCGCCCCGAGGTGGTCGTCCTCTGCGACGTCTCGGACTCGGTGCGCAATGCGTCTCGGATGATGCTGCTCTTCACGTACACGCTGCAGGAGCTGTTCGTGCGCGTGCGCTCCTTCGTCTTCGTCTCGGACGTGGGTGAGGTGACGCAGTTCTTCAAGGATCAGGATGTGGACCAGGCGATCGATCTAGCCACCGCGGGCAAGACGATCTCCTTGAGCTCCAACTCGAACTACGGCCGGGCGCTCGCGGACTTCTCGCGGGATTACCTGGGAAGCATCACCCGGCGCACCACGGTGATGATCATTGGAGACGGCCGGAACAACTACAACCCGAACAACGCCTGGGCGCTGAAGGATCTCAAGCGCAAGGCGAAGCGGCTGCTGTGGATCTGCCCCGAGGAGCGGGGCAACTGGGGCATCGGCGACAGCGAGATGCTCACCTATGAGAAGCACTGCCACCAGGCGGTGACGGTCAACTCGGTGAGCGACCTCGCCCGCATCGCCGACCAACTCGTACCTGCCTGACGGAGATTCGCCATGTCCTCCTTCTTCGATGACACGCATGAACTGGTCACCACCGATATGCAGGCCGCGGATGACCGGACGCTGCGGCTCGCGGCTGTTCCGCTCACCGAGCAGGAGCTCGAAGGGCTGATCCGCTACCAGGAGACCTTCCTGTCCATCGCGGAGCACACGCCGGGGGCCGAGGCGCTCGCGCGAGCGCACACGGAGGCACTCAAGGCCTCCGGCCTACCGGACGCCCGGCGGGTCGAGCAGGGCAATGCGATTCTCCGGACCTTCAGCGGGCAGCGCTGGGGTATCCACAAGCTCAAGGACAAGCTGAAGCAGTTGGAGTCCCAGGGCCCCGAGGCGGACGAGCTGCGCGAGCGCATCCGCGAGGAGCTGACCCGGCTGGAGCGGACCGATGGCTTCTCCCGGCGCTATGGAGAGGAGCTACTCAAGCTCCTCCAGAAGCACGAGGAGCAGTTGGTGAAGCTCCACACCCGGATGACCGGGGTGCTCAGCCGGGGCTGAGGAGATATCTCCAGGGCGGAAGTGACTATGAGCGCGAGGGGTATGCTCGTTTTCAGCGGGTCGTTGAGCTGCATCCTTGGGGCGCTGGGCGTTGGGTGCGCGTCCACTGCATCTGCACCGCGTGCGGACGCCTCCAGAGACATCGCGGCTCAGCAGCATCAATCACGGGAGGCGTTCAGGGACGCGGCTCAGCAACTTCTCGATGAAAGGGTCACCCTCAGGGAGGCCGCAGAACAGTACCTCGAGGATTCAGCAGCACAACGGGGAAGCCGCCTGAGCGTCATTCAGGTAGCGGGAAAGGATCCGGTCATCCCCAGGTTCGAGTGCATGGAGTACGGGTGTCCTGACAAAGTGCTCTGCGGAGACGCCAAGGCAGTCTGCCTTGTTACCCACTGTGGGAAGGGAAGCTGCAACCTCTGCCCCGAGCCCATGCCAGATGCGTTCAAGAATCTCGTATTCAAGCAGTGGTGCGAATACGAGTGCGTGAGGGGCGCAGCTCGGCTTGGAACCGTCATTGGTTTTGTCCCGAGCTTCGGGAGTGGTTTTGTTGGACCATTCGGCTGTCCGAAGGAATAGCTCTTCATGTCTTCGTCATCCGAGAACGAAGCGGTTCGTATCGGCAATGCGTTGAACGGACTGGGCCATCTCGCCACCGGCCAGTCACTGGAGGAGATTCGTCGTTCCAGCGGCGACGCGAGGCTGAGGGCTCTCGTTCATGAGTCGGCAACCCTCCTCTTTGAAATGGTGGGACGCGAGGAAAGGACCAATCCGAAGGTAGTGCCTCGCTCCCAAGAAGCCATGACGGCGCTCTCTCACGTGAGGGACCTGGTGCGGTCCGTTGACTGGGATGATGCGGAGAGCACGAGCAGGCTCAGGCAGTACGCTCGCCAGGCCCTCGAAGCCCTGGGGTTCGGGTTGCCAGAGTGAAGCGTCGCAGGAGGGGCAGGGGAGCAGTAGGGCGGATGGCTTGACCGCCGGACCTCGCGTCCGGGTTGCATTCTGGCGCCCGACAGCGCATAAAAGCCCGTTTTTCAACGAGAAAAGCCCATGAAGCGCTACTTCATCCACACCTTCGGCTGCCAGATGAACGTCAACGACTCGCTGCGCATGAGCGAGGTGCTGGCGAAGCTCTCGTACGTGCCCACGCCGACGCCGGATGACGCCGACCTCATCATCCTCAACACCTGCGCCATCCGTGAGAAGGCCGAGGACAAGATGCTCTCGGCCCTCGGTCGTTACCGGCCCGTCAAGGTCAGTCGTGGCGCTCTCATCGGCGTCGGCGGCTGCGTCGCGCAGCAGGAGAAGGACCGCCTCCTCAAGAAGGTCCCCTACGTCGACTTCGTCTTCGGCCCCGACAACATCGCCAAGCTGCCGGAGATCATCGACCGCATCACCCAGGAGCGCGAGCGCATCGTCGAGACCGCCTTCGTCGACTCCGAGGAGTACATCTTCCCGCGCGCCGACCCTGAAACTTCGCGCGGCAAGGTCACCGAGTTCGTCACCGTCATGAAGGGCTGCGACAACGTCTGCTCCTTCTGCGTCGTGCCCCACACCCGCGGCCGCGAGGTCAGCCGCGCCTTCCCGGACGTGCTCACCGAGGTGGCCGACCTCGCCCGCGTCGGCGTGCGCGAAGTCACCCTCATCGGCCAGAACGTCAACTCGTACAAGGGCGGCATCAGCTTCGCCCAGCTCCTGCTCCGCACCGCCGAGGTGCCCGGCATTGAGCGCGTGCGCTTCACCACCAGCCACCCGCACGACCTCTCCGACGAGCTGATCGAGGCCTTCCGCATCCAGCCGAAGATCGCCCCGCACTTCCACCTGCCCGTGCAGTGTGGCTCCGACCGCATCCTCAAGATGATGCGCCGTGACTACACCGTGGAGCAGTACCTCGAGCGGCTCGCCAAGCTGCGCGCCGCCCGGCCCGGCATCGCCGTCACCACCGACATCATCGTCGGCTTCCCCGGGGAGACCGACGAGGAGTTCGAGATGACGATGAAGCTCACCGAGCAGGTGCGCTACGAGAACCAGTTCTCTTTCATCTTCAGCCCTCGCCCCAAGACCGGCGCCTCCCTGCGCGAGAAGGACTGGGGCCCCGTTCCCCACGAGGTGAAGATCACCCGCCTGGAGCGCTTGCAGAAGCTCCAGCGGAAGATCTGCGGAGAGATCACCGCCGCCCAGGTGGGCCTCGAAGTCGAAGTGCTCGTCGAGGGCCATTCCAAGTACGACGCCGCCAAGCGCTTCGGCCGCACCCCCGAGAACCGCACCGTCAACTTCGATGGCGACGCCCCCGCGGGCGCCCTGGTCAAGGTCCTCATCGAGCGCGCCACCCCCAACCAGCTCATGGGCAAGCAGCTCGCGGTGCTCCAGGCTCCCACCGTGGTGGCTCCGCCCGTCGAGACCTTGACGGGTGTTCAGCCCGACCGGTTTCCTCTGGTCGTGGCATAAAGCCCCCCCTCCTTTCTCCGGCCCGTCAGATCCAAACGCTGACGGGGAGGGGTGGGCCGTGGTAGGAGCACTCCCATGGCCATCGTGCCCGAGACCGTGCTGAAGGCGTGCCCCATCTTCAAGGGGTTCACGGACACTGGCATCGCGATCTTCGCCAGCATCGCCGTCCCGCGCGCTTTCCCCAAGGGCTCCAAGCTCTTCGACGAGGGCAAGATGGGAGAGTCCCTCATCATCGTCGGTGAGGGCACCGTGCGGCTGAGCGCGAAGAACCCCGCCGGCGAAGAGATCTCTCTCGGCGATGTGAGCGCGGGTGAGCCCCTGGGTGAGCTGGCCCTGGTGCAGAAGGGCGAGCGACTCTGCTCCGCCACCGCCATGACGGATGTGTCCGCGCTGGAGATCCGCCACGGCGACTTCCAGAAGCTCCTCATCCAGAAGCCCCAGGCCTGCGTGAAGCTGATGATGGGCATCGTCACGTACTTCGGGCAGAAGGCCCGCGACAACCGCGACATGCTCCGCACCCTCGTCGGAAAGGCCCCGACCACCTGAGCCGTGCGTGCTAGCTTGGACGCCCCTCATGCGTGCGTGCGTTCAGGTGCTCGCCGTGCTGCTGGCCCTCGGAGCCTGGCCAGCACGCGCCGAGACCGACTGGTTCGCCAGCGTCTACACCCCCGGCGGCATCGAGATCCGCGCCGACGCGCGCGTCTTCTCCCTCTTCGCCCTGCTCAACCGCGCCGGCTATGACGCCGGCCCCCTGCGGCGCGAGCACCCCGTGCCCGCCTACCGCTATTCGCCCGCGCGCACCCGCGTGCGCGAGGCCCTCGCCGGGGCCGACCCCTCCGTGCTCCAGCGCGCCCAGGCCTTCTTCGATGCCCACCCGCTGCCCCTGGAGCGGTACCTGGCCCTCGCCGTGCGCCTGGAGGATGGAGGAGCCCTGCCGGCCGAGCTGCGCGAGCTGGAGGGGCTCGAGACGCTCCTGGACCACGTGGAGGCCAAGTGGCCCGTGCCGGCCCTCCGGACCGAGACGTTCGATGACTACCGCGCGGCGATGCGCGCCTACCTTGCCGTGGCGGACGCGCCGCTCCAACGTGCCCAGCAGCTCCTCCGCTTGCCAGAAAGCGGGCCCGGCATCCGGCTCGTGGTTAATCTGCTCGCCGAGGAAGGGTGGGTACGGGGCTTTCACACCGGCCTGCGGGTGGTGGTGGTGGTAGGGCCGGGTAGGACACCGGAGGTGGAGCGGGTGGTGAGAGAGTATGCCCGGCTGATGCTGCCTCCCCAGGTGGGGGAGCAGGCTCAGGCGCGGTGGACGGCGGGGCCGGCGCTGCTTCGGGAGGCGCAGGCCCTGGGTGCTCGGGAGGCCACGGTGGGAGATTATGCGGTGGCGCTGCTGAGCCGCGCCCTGGCACTGGCGGCCCTACAAGCCCCTGATTCGGCCTATGAGGCTGCTCATCGGGAAGGCTATTTTGGTCTCAAAGTGCTAGCGGGGAGTTTTGGGGACCCGCGCCCGGTTGATGCGTGGGCGTTGGAAGGTCTAGCTCGGGTAGGTACCGGGCGAGCCCCTCGGAAGTGAACCAAGAGCCTAAGGACCAAGCGTGGAAGAGCTCCTCACTAGCCTGCTGGGCAACACTCAGGGTTTCATCGCGTACGCGACCGTTTTCCTGATCCTCCTGGCCTGCGGGCTTGGCGTGCCGCTCCCCGAGGACATCTCCCTCATTCTCGGAGGCTTCCTGGCGCACAAGGGCGCCGCGAACCTGCCGATCATGATGGTGGTGGGCTTCGCCGGCATCCTCGCGGGCGACAGCCTCATCTTCTACTTCGGGCGCCGGTTGGGCTCGAAGGTCGGGCGCAAACCCGGCGGCTTCTTCGCCCGGATCATCACTCCCGAGAAACGCGCCAAGGTGGAGGGGCTGTTCTCCATCCACGGGCAGAAGATCGTCATGATCGCGCGCTTCATGCCGGGCGTGCGCGCGGTGACGTACTTCACCGCCGGCTCGGTGGGCATGTCCTACTGGCGCTTCATCTTCTGGGACGGTCTGGCCGCGCTCCTGTCGGCGCCAGTGTTCGTCTTCCTCGGCTACCACTTCGGCAGCGAGCTGGACTACCTCATCGGCAAGCTGAAGGAGGGCCAGTACGCGGTGCTCGCCGGCGCGGCCGTCATCGGCCTGGGCGTCTTCCTGTGGCGCAAGCGCCGCAAGGCCACCCAGCCCCAGACGGAGGCGGCGCAGGCCCTGCAGGCCACCGTGGTGCCTGTCGGCTCCGAGAGCGCCGCCGTGGACTCCAAGCCCGCGCCGTTCCTCGAGGCGGCGGAGAAGCAGATCGCCGCCCGTTCCCACTCCTCCGAGTTGCAGAAGTAGGGCGGCTACCGCGCCGAGCCCGGCATGCTGCTGTGGAGCACCGGGTCGAAGTGGGACAGGTAGTAGCCCTTGTCGTCGAAGGACTGGAGCAGCGTGTTGCCGTAGGCGATCGTCCGCTCGTTCTCCGGGCGGCGCGCCTCCTCGTAGCGGTGGAGCGCGTGCTCGAGCGAGGCGCGGCCCTCGAAGTACTGGCTCAGGGAGCTGCTCAGGGCCTCGGCATCCTCGAAGGTGAGGCTCATGCCCTGGCCCGTCACCGGGTGGGCCAGGTGCGCGGCATCCCCCAGCAGCACCACGTTGCCGCGGAAGTAGCGTGAGGCGTTCATACTCGCGGTCGGCAGCCGGATGAAGCCCGACAGATCCGTGATCGACGCCAGGGCGTCATCGCTCTGGGTCACGAAGGTCCGGATGCTCTCGATGAGGCCCGAGGCCGGCCCCTCGAAGATCGCCCGATCCTTGGACGGCAGGCTGATGCTGATGCGCATGAGCGACTGCGTCACGGGGTACATGTAGACCATCCACCGGCGTGAGCTGATGTAGAGGCGGTTGAGCTCCGCCACGCTCGTGGCCAGGGGGAGGGTCATCATGTAGACCTCCTGGTCGTACTGGCGGGGCTGATCCGGCAGGTGCATGGACTCGCGCACGATGGAGCGCGCGCCATCGGCCCCCACCACGATGCCGGCACGCACGCGCTGGCCTCCGCCCAGGATGAGCTCGTCCACGTGCTCGCCGCTCAGGCGCAGCTCGGCGACGGGAGACTCCACGCGCAGCTGGACCGTGTCGAGCCGGCCCATCGCCTCGAGCAGCACCGACATCGTCGTCGAGTACGGCACGATGAGGTAGTGGCCGAGATCGGTGTGCTCGCTGTAGTCGTGATCGATGATGGGCAGGCCGTCGTGGTAGTAGCGGATGCGGTTGCGCCGCAGCGCCCCGCGCCCCAGGAGCGGCTCGGCGAGCCCGTGTCTGTCGAGCACCTTGAATCCGCGTGGCTTGAGGAAGTCGGCCCCGTTGGAAGGTGGGCTCTTGCCCCGCTCGAGCAGGAGAACCCGGAGGCCCCGTCGGCCCAGCAGCGTGGCGAGCAGACAGCCCGCGGCGCCGGCGCCGACGATCGCGACGTCCGCTTCGAGAGTTGCTTCGTTCTTCATGGATGTACCCCCCGAGGTACCGTGACCGCGACTTCAGGCCGTCAGGGCCTGAAGTTCGCGTACCAGTCGATCAATGTCCGTCTCGTCATTGAAGAAGTGGGTCGACACGCGGATGCCGCCGACCCCGGATGTGAAACGCATGGAGACGTAGATCTTCCTATCCAGCAGCCGCTCGACGAGGGCCTGGTCCTTGGCGGGCTCGTCGAACCAGCGGAAGACCGTGAGCCCCGAGCGCGAGGCGGCGTCCTCCGGCGTCAGCAGCCGGGCGCCGATGCGCAGCAACTCGGAGCGCAGCCGGTCGGTCAGCGCGCGGATATGGGCCTCGGCCTGATCGACGCCGAGCGTGTTGAGCAGCCGCACCGAGGCGCCCAGGCCGATCGCGCCCGGGTAGTTGGCCGTCCCGCCGTGCTCGAAGGCCCGCGCCTCGCGGACGAAGTGGTGGTCCTCGAACGGCGTCACCGAGGGGGTGCGGAAGTACTGGCCCCAGCCCTCCGGCGGCGGCTCCATCGAGAGGTAGCCATGGCTGGGCGGCCGCAGCTCCTCCAGGACGCGATCGGAGACGACCATGAGCCCACACCCGAAGGGCGCGTTGAGCCACTTGTGGCCGCCGGTGATGAGGAAGTCGGAGTAGCGCTCGCGCACGTCCACCCGCATCGCGCCGATCTCATGGATGGCGTCGACCACGAGCCAGATCCGCCGCTCGCGGCACAGCTCTCCGAGGCGCCGCATGTCGAGCCGGTAGCCCGTACACCACTGCACCGAGGAGACGCAGACGACGCGGGTGTGCGCGTCCATGGCCCGCTCGAAGGCTTCGACGGTGAGCACGCCCCCGGGCTCGCTGCGGACCGGCCGCACTTCCACCTCGCGCAGGCCCTGCCAGGGGATGGCCACCTGCATGAACTCGGTGTCGGGCACGAGCACGTTGCTGCCGGGCTCCAAGCGGATCGCCTGCGCCGCGAGGTTGAGGCCGTGCGAGGTGCTCTCGATGAGGGCCACATGGCGCTGCTCGGCGTGGAGCAGCTTCGCCACCTCCCGCGCCGCCTCGGTCCGCTGGCGATCCATCTCCAGGTGGTGGTGCGAGGCGTCCCGAGCGGGGCAGCGCACCGCCATCTCGGTGAAGCGGGAGATGGCCTGCTGGGCATCCACCGGCGCCAGACTCACGCATGCGGAATCAAGGAAGACCTTGTCCTCAAGGCCAGGGAAGTTCCGTCGGGCCAGACCCACGAGCATGCGGGGGAGCCAAACAGGGCCTACCCACTACGTCAAGCGGCCTTGCTCGCTCTCTTAGAACTCAGTAGGTCACCATGTGGGCAGAAGAAGCGGGTCGTCCCACGCTCGGTGCCAACCCTGACGGCGCGGGGGGAAAATTCCACCGCACATGGCTTCAGCGGCGCGCGAAGAGTCCCTTGAGCCAGCCCACCACGCCGGCTTTGCGCGCACTGGGAGGAGGGGGCATGGCCGCTCCCTGTTCAGGCGAGGGGGCGGGCGCGGGTCGCTCCGGCGGCGGCTCCGGTGGGGCCTGGCGCGCCTTCACCGCCTCGGCGGTGTCCCGCGTGGAGAAGGTGCTCGACACCTCGCGGCCCGTGCCGTCCTCCTTCGCCGTCACCTTCAACAGCGACTCGCCGTTCACCTCGAAGGAGACGGTGATGTGGACTTCGCCGCGCGCGCGCTTGGGCAGCCCGGTCAGCTTCAGCGTGCCCAGGTACTCGTTCTCGCCCACGCGGTCCGAGTCACCCTGGAAGATGCTGACTTCGACTTCGGTCTGGTTGTCGCGGTTGGTGGACAGCCCGTACGTCTTGGCCGCTGGCAGCGGCGCATTGCGCTCCAGCACCGGCTTGAAGCGCCCGCCCGGCAGCCCCACGCCGATGGCCATGGGCAGCACGTCGATGAGAACCACGCCCTCCAGCTGTCCCTGGCTGTGCGCCAGCAGCGCCGCGCCCAATGCCACCGCCTCGTCCGGGTGGATGTTCTTGGTGGGCGCCTTGCCGAAGAACTTCGTGATCTTCTCGTGGACCAGCGGGAAGCGGCTCTGGCCTCCCACCAGCACCACCTCCTGCACGTCCTTCACGGTGAGGCTCTTGGCCTTGAGCACCTCGTCGCAGACCTCGATCGTCCGGTCCACGAGCTTCTCGGTCAATTCGATCAACTTGGCCCGCGTCAGCGTGACGTCCAGATCGTACGGCTTGTTGTCGATCATCGTCACGAAGGCCACGTGGATGCGCATGTCCTGGCGCTCCGACAACGCGCACTTGGCGCGCTCGGCCGCGTCGTGGATGCGCTGCATCGCCACCCGGTCTCCGTGGAAGACCTGGCCCGTCTTCTTCTGGAACTCCTCGAGCAGGTACTCGACGATGGCGTTGTCGAAGTCGATGCCGCCCAGGAAGGTGTCGCCGCCGGTGGAGATCACCTCGTAGACGTTGTCGTGCAGCTCCAGCACCGACGCGTCGAAGGTGCCGCCGCCCAGGTCGTAGACGAGGATGCGCTGGTGCAGCTTGCGCCCGTAGCCGTACGCCAGGGACGCCGCCGTGGGCTCGTTGAGGATGCGCTCGACGTAGATGCCCGCCAGCCGCCCCGCGTCCCGCACCGCCTGGCGCTGGTTGTCGTTGTAGTAGGCGGGCACGGTGATGACCGCCCGCGACACGGGCTGGCCGATGTGGTTCTGCGCCAGCTCGCGCACCTCGCGGAGGATCAGCGCGGAGATCTGCTGCAGCGAGTAGATGCGGTTGCCGAGCTGCACCGCCGCCTCGCCGTTCTCCCCGGGGGCGATCTCGTAGTGGAACCGATCCTTGATGTGCTGGACGACGGGCGAGTCGTACGCGCGGCCCACCAGGCGCTTGGCGCCGTACACCGTCTGCCGCGGGTTGGTCAGCATCTGCCCCTTGGCGGGGTGGCCCACCACCAGCTTGCCGCGCGCGTTGAGCGCCAGGATGGAGGGCACGGTGTTGTGGCCCTCGCGGCTGCGCAGCACCTCGGGCTTGCCGTTGCGCACGTAGGCCGAGCACGAGTTCGTCGTGCCCAGATCGATGCCGATGATTGGCCCCTCGCGCTTGGGCTCCTCCTTGGGGGCATCGAAGGGAGGCGCCGTGGGCACCGTGGGCCCGGCCACCCCGACCACCGGCGCCACGGCCCCGATGGGCACCGGCGTCGCGGTTCGCGCCGGAGCTGCGGGGACCTGCGGGGCGAGCGTCGGAGCCACCGGTTGGGGTGGGACGGTGTAGTCAGGAGTACCAACGCCCGCGGGGACAGGAGGCACCGCGGCCTGGGCGTGGGGCAGGGTGGCGAGGGCGGTGTCGAGGAAGCGCTTCGTCTCCGGGTCGAGCGTGAGGAAGCGCAGCCCCATGCCAGGAACGCCCTGGCCCTGCTGCCCGGTGACGAAGTGGACGACGGCGGAGGCGTAGATGATCCGCGCGCCGGTGGAGAGCTTGAGGTCCAGGGTGACGGGGGTGCCCGGGGCCTTCACCGTCTTGGAGCGCAGGTAGATGCCACCCCGGGTGACGTTGGCTCCGTACTTCGCGAGGAACTCTTCCGGGGTGGCGAAGGGCAGCTTGACCACCAGCCCGATAGGCCCCTGATTGGATTCCGTCAAAGCCTGGTCCCGAACGTGAGAAGTGCGGGCAAGTATCGCCTGTTCCCAAGCTGAACGTGCATCAAAACAGCCAACAGTCCGGGCCTGGGAATCGTTGCGACGGCGATACGAAGTGCGTATGGAGGCCTCATGCTCAACCCCGACGTCCGGCTCGCGCTCACCTTCGATGATGTCCTGCTGCTCCCGGCCGAGAGCTCAGTCGTCCCGAAGGATGTCGTGCTGTCCACGCGACTCACGCGCAACATCCGCCTGAACATGCCCCTGCTGTCGGCGGCCATGGACACCGTCACCGAGGCGCGCACCGCCATCGCCATGGCGCAGGAGGGCGGCATCGGCGTCATCCACAAGAACATGACGCCCGAGCAGCAGGCGCTCGAGGTCCTCAAGGTCAAGAAGTTCGAGAGCGGCATGGTGATCGATCCCGTCACCACCGAGCCCGATGTGCCGCTCTCACGCGCCCTGGAGCTGATGCGTCAGCACGGCGTGTCCGGCATCCCCGTGACGAAGGGCAAGAAGCTGGTGGGCATCGTCACCAGCCGCGACGTGCGCTTCGAGACGAACCTCTCCCAGAAGGTCGAGCAGATGATGACGCGCAAGCTCATCACCGGCCGCGAGGGAATCACCCAGGCCGAGGCGCAGGAGCTGCTGCACAAGCACCGCATCGAAAAGCTCCTCATCGTCAACGAGGAGTACGAGCTCAAGGGGCTCATCACCATCAAGGACATCGAGAAGCGGCGCGCCAACCCCAACGCGGCCAAGGACACCAAGGGGCGCCTGCTGTGCGCCGCCGCCGTGGGCGTGTCCGCGGACCGCGAGGCCCGCATCGACGCGCTGGTGAAGGCCGGCGTGGACGTCATCGTCATCGACACGGCGCACGGGCACTCGAAGGGTGTGCTCGAGGGCGTGCGCGATACACGCAAGAACTTCAAGGGCTTCGACTTGATCGCCGGCAACGTGGCCACCGCCGAGGGCACCCGCGCGCTGATCGCGGCCGGGGTGGACGCGGTGAAGGTGGGCATCGGCCCGGGTTCCATCTGCACCACCCGTGTGGTGGCCGGAGTGGGCGTGCCGCAGATCACCGCCGTGGACGACTGCTCCCGCGAGGCGGACAAGCACGACGTCCCCATCATCTCGGATGGCGGCATCAAGTACTCGGGCGACATCGTCAAGGCGCTGGCCGCCGGGGCGAGTTCGGTGATGATCGGCTCGCTCTTCGCGGGCACCGAGGAAGCGCCGGGCGACGTCATCCTGTACCAGGGCCGCAGCTACAAGAGCTACCGGGGCATGGGCTCGCTGGGCGCGATGAAGCAGGGCGCCAAGGACCGCTACTTCCAGGCGGACGTGGACGCGGTGAAGCTGGTGCCCGAGGGCATCGAAGGGCGCGTGCCGTACAAAGGTACCCTGTCCATGAACGTGCATCAGATGCTGGGCGGCATCCGCAGCGGCATGGGCTACGTGGGTTGCGGCACCATCGAGGAATTGCGCCGCAATGCCCAGTTCATCCGCATCACCTCGGCCGGGCTCAAGGAGAGCCACGTCCACGACGTCATCATCACCGAAGAGGCCCCCAACTACCGGGTGGAGTAAGGGGCGTACATAGAGAGAAGCTTCTGGCGCTTGCGGGGGCTCCGGGATGTGTCGGAGAGTGGACGTTCACTCTTCGTTTGGAGTCCCCACATGAAGCGCTTCTCTCTCTCCCGCTTGGGCTCGGCGCTGCTGCTGCTGCAGGCCACCGCGTGTGTCGGTGTGACGAACACCCTGACGGCGGACACCGTCGGGAAGGGCAAGACCCAGGTCGCGATCGCCCCTTCCTACGTGCGAGGGATGGGAGAGGGGATGGGAGAAGCGGGCTTCCTGGTCGGAGCCCAGGCCCAGGTGCTGCACGGCGTCTCGAACACCTCCGATGTCGGCGCCCGGTTGACCTACCAGCGGGCCTTTCTCAATGATGATTTCGATTCCACGGGCGCGGACTCGACGGTCGCCGGCTACGGCGCGGAGTTCCTCTCGCGCTTCCAGATCAGTCGCTCCAACAAGCTGATCCTGTCGGTCGCCCCGTCCGTGGGCTACAACCGCCTGTCCGCGTCGGCCAGCCAGGGCAACGTGTCGGTCAGCTCCGGTATCAACGCCTTCCAGGCCAAGCTCCCCCTGCTCGTGGGCGTCCCGGTGGGCGAGCATCAGTTCGTGGCGAGCCTGTCGGTGTCGGATGCCATCTTCCTGAGTGGTTCGGACGAGCTCGGGAACACCAACACCATCAACGCGGGCGCGACGGTGGGGTTCGCGGCGCGCATCCCCGGCACGAGCGTCCGCATCATCCCCGAGGTGGGCATGCTCTACCCGCTGGTGGGCAGCATCCCCGGTGAGGGCTCCTCGTTCAACGAGAGCGGCGGCTTCTATCTGCAGTTCGGGCTGGGCGTCATGTTCGGCGGTGGTGGCGGCCGCGCGGTCCAGTCCGAGGACGGTGAAGAGGTCCAGGAGGAAGAGCAGCAGGAGGAGGAGGACGAGGAGGGCTACGACAGCGAGTACTGACGTCGCGAGGGCTCCTCCACGAGCTGGCCCGCCCCGGCAAGGCGTCGAAGTCGCCTGCCGGAGCGGGGAGGCCGCTCCTCAGAAGTTCATGGCCTCGATGGCGGCCACCATCTTGCCCACGTCGTAGGCGTAGAAGCCCGCCGAGTTCAGGTTGTTGATCTCCCCGACGCTCAGCTGGTCCTCGTGCATGAACACGTCCAGCGCGTAGGCCCGGTCCGGGCCCCAGCGATCGGCCATTCGCTGCGCGAAGGCGTAGACCTCAGGCTCGACCTCGCGCGAGGACATGACCCGGTCGCCCAGCTTGTAGCGCGTGCCGGTGATGACGCGGCCATCCACGACCACCATGCGGTACTCACGCTGGATGGACTTCGGGGCGCTGACCGCCACCCGCGTGTCCTCGGTGAGGGTGGCGTACTCCTCGAGCCCGCGGACCTTCTCGCGCCAGTCGGCGAACTCCTCCCACGTGGTGACCATGCCCGAGAACGACTTGTCGTCCAGGCAGGGGCGGATGAAGAAGGGGCCGTCCTGAGGGGGGACATCCCCGAAGCGGTACACCCGGGCGTCACCGTTGAGCAGGTACTCGCCCAGGTGCTGCTGCCACACCTGGAAGTCGAAGTTGTCGTTGATGAAGGCCCCGGGGGCCCAGCCGCGCTTCAGCGCGTAGCGCGTGAGGCTCAACGAGCCCATCACCACGATGGGGCCGGTCACGTCCACCGTCGGCTCGACATCTCCGTCGAAGGGGATGACCTTCACCAGGGTGTGCGGGATGCCCCCGCGCTCCAGCACCTGCATCAGGTCGTGAAAGCCGCGCTCGTTGAACAGGTTGTTCTGGACGACCCAGTGCATGTGCTGATCCCGTGTGGAGTGTGGTCGCGCCGGACGCGGCGTTCCGAGGGCTCCTGACTCTTCTGTGAGGAGCTGTCCGGACCTACCGCGAAGGCCGGCTCAGGACGTACGTGGCACCCACGAGCATGAGCCCCGCGGCCACGGCGAGCACCGGCCACTTCACCTTCGCCACGAAGGCCATGAACGCCAGGCTCACCCCCATGGCGGTGAGGGCGCTCACCTTCACCTTGACCGGGACGATGCCGTGCTCGTGCCAGGCCTGGAGCCGGGGGCCGAAGCGCGGGTGCGTGTAGAGCCAGTGGTGGAAGCGGTTCGAGCTGCGCGAGAAGGCCCACAGCGCCACGAGCAGGAAGGGCGTCGTGGGCAACAGCGGCAGGACCGCCCCCAGTCCTCCAAGGCCCACGCAGACGAAGCCGAGGGCCAGGAAGAGGAAACGGAAGCGCGGGTTCGGCTCAGGCAACGGCAAGCAGCACCGTGCCAGGCCCACGTCTCCAGAGCACGTCGATGTGAGCAAACCCGGCGGACTGAAGCGCATCCAGCTCCTCGGTCACGCTGAAGTAGCGGTCCTCTTGGGCCCAGGCGTCGAAGCGCGCGTAGGCCTCCGCCTCGGTGTCTCCGCACGCCACCAGGTGAGCGGCCCAGCCGGTGCGCGTCAGCTTCTCCAGGGCGGGGGCCGTGGCCAACGTGATGTCGACATTCACCAGCACGCCCCCCGTCGGCAGGGTCGCGCGGATGTTGCCGTACAGGCGCCGCTTCTCGCTCAAGTCGTGGACATGGTGCAGCGCCAGGGAGGCGATCGCCGCCTCGCACGCGGGCAGCGGATCGAAGAACGAGCCGCGCAGGAACTTCGCCCGCCCACCCAGGGAGGCGAGCCGCCCACGGGCTTGCTCCAGCATGGCGGGATCCGCGTCGAGCAGGGTCAGCGAGGCCTCGGGCATCCGCGCCGCCACCTCTTGAGAGAACGCCCCGGTGCCCGCCCCAAGGTCCAGGATGTGGGCCTTCGGAGACACCAGCCCGGCCAGCGTCTCGACGGCGCGGGAGAGCATCTCCTCGTAGTGAGGGATGAACTTGCGAATGGCCACGTCGTACGCGGCCGGTGCGACATCGAGGTGTGCCTGGACAGAGTGCGACATGGCGATCCTCCTCCTCACTCAGGAGAACAGCTCTAGCAGATCCTCGCGGGTGATGGCCGTCGCGGCTGACGCCTCGCTCAGGGCCGCCTCGAAGAGCGCACGCTTCTTCTCCTGTAGCCCGAGGATCCGTTCCTCCACCGTTCCCTGCGAGACCAGCCGGTACACCATCACCGGGCGCTCCTGGCCGATGCGGTGGGCTCGGTCCGCCGCCTGCGCCTCCGCGGCCGGGTTCCACCAGGGATCCATCAGGAACACGTGGTCCGCCGCCGTGAGGTTCAGGCCCGTGCCGCCGGCCTTGAGCGACATCAGCATGACCGGTGCTCCCTCTGGAGACTGGAAGCGCGCTGTCACCTCGCCGCGGTTGGCCGTCGAGCCATCCAGGCGCTCGAAGGTGACTCCGGCCTCCTTCAGCGGTGGCTCGATCAGATCGAGCAGCGAGGTCCACTGCGAGAACACCAGCGCCTTGTGGCCCTCCGAGACGGCGGTGGTGAGGGCGTCCACGAGCGTCTCCACCTTCGAGGACGAGGTGGCGTGCTGGCCGGGCACCAGCGCTGGGTGGCAGGCCGCCTGGCGCAGGCGCAGCAGGGCCTCCAGCGCCTTGAGCACGCTGCCGCCTTCCTTCAGCAGGGCGACTACCTCCGTGCGCGTCGCCGCCATCACCGCGTCGTAGACGGCGCGCTCGCGCTCATCCAGCGAGATGTGCATCACCGCCTCGGTGCGCGGCGGCAGCTCGGGTGCCACATCCCGCTTGAGGCGCCGCAGGACGAAGGGACGGATGCGCTTGCGCAGCCGCTCGGCCGCCTCGGCGTTTCCTTCGCTGATGGGCCGCGCCAGCTTCTCGTCGAACTGCCGGCGGCCCCCGAGCAGGCCCGGGTTGGCGAAGTGCATCAAGCTCCAGAGCTCCTCCAGCCGGTTCTCCAGCGGCGTGCCGCTCAGCGCCAGTCGCAGGTTCGCCTTGAGCCCGAACGCCGCGCGCGTCACCTGGCTCTCCGGGTTTTTGATGGCCTGCGCCTCGTCCAGCACCACCGCGTCCCAGGTGCGCCCCGAGAGCACGGCGGCATCCAACCGGAGGATGGCGTACGTGGTGATCGTCACGTCGGCCGTCTCGTCCAGCGCGCGGCCGGGCCCGTGGTACACGCTGACCTTCAGCGAGGGCCGGAAGCGCTTGAGCTCCGCCGCCCAGTTCGGCAGCACGCTGGTGGGGCAGACGACGAGCGAGCGGGAGCCCAGCACGCATATCGTCTGCAACGTCTTCCCGAGGCCCATGTCGTCGGCGAGGATTCCTCCGAGCCCCGCGCTCCGGAGGAAGCCCAGCCAGCTCACGCCCTGCTGCTGGTAGGTGCGCAGCGTCGCGGTGAGATCGCTCGGCAGGGTGGGGGGCGGCAGCTTCTGGAAGCCCTCGACCATCGGCGCCAGGCGGTCCAGCCCCGGCGGAGGCGGCTGCTCCAGCGTCTCACACAGCGCGGTCAGGTCCGGCAGGGCGTGGTTGGAGACCTTGCCATCCGCCTGACGCGCGGACAGCAGGTCGGCGACGCGCTGGCCGTGCTTGTCCAGCCAGGCCCGGGGCAGGGGCGCCCAGCCTCCGCCCTGGAGGGGAACGAGCCCCAGTCCCTCCGACCATGCGCGGATGACCGCCGCCGCGTCCACGGTCTGTGGGGCGCCCTTTCCGCCCTCCACTTGGAACTCGAGCGTGAAGCGCACCTCGGGAACGCCCGCCCCCGAAGCTCCGGCGTCCACCTGGAGCAGAGGCCGGAGCCGGACGTCCGGGCTCACCACCCCCGCCGCGTCGCCGGCGAGGTCTCCTCCCCATCGCCGCAGCTTGTCCGCCCAGCGCACCATCTCCTGACCCTGCACCGTCAGTCGCCGGCCGGGGACCAGGTTCAGCTCATCCCGAAGGTGGTGGATGAGCCGCTGCTCGGCCGCCTCGTCCCGGAGGGGCACCGCGCCGCGCAGGTAGACCATCCGGCCGCCGCTGTCGATCCGCACCGAGGGCGGCGCCCCGTACACGAGGGTGGGCAGTACGGACAGCCCCGACTCGAGCTGGTTGAGCTCCAGCAGGATGCGTGGCTTCAGCTCGCGGTCGATAGGCGGCAGGCGCCGGCTGCGCACGTCGATCGGCATGCGGCGAGCTAGCTCCGGAAGCACCTTCGAGGTGACCTCGCCGATCTGCTCGGAGGCAAAGGTGCGGACGATCGGGAGGTTCTGCAGCCACGTCCCCGTCATCGCCGTCTCGCCCAGCCGCGCCAGCGCATCGCCGCACAGCGCGACTCCGGCGCTCACCACCTCCGTGACGCGCGGATCCCTCCCCACCGTCACCACCAATTGCCCGCCGCGATCCTCCACCGTGGCCCGGGGGTAGACGACCTCATCCGAGATCGCCACCGGCCGCCCGTCGAGCAGCACGTTGCGCGCCGACTCGAGCGCCCGGAGCAGCACCTCCAGCTTCTCGGGGGCGAGCGCCCCGCGCGTGCGGCGCTCCAACAGGCGATCCGCGTTGAGGTCCGCCTGTTCGATCTGCATCGTCGCCGCCACCGCCGGCCTGGCGAGCAGCGCGGCCACGCTGTCCTCCAGCGGCTCCTCCTTCCCGTCGGCATGCACCACGGTCCGGTGCAGCTGCAGCCCGCCGTCGGCGCGCGTGAAGTGGTACACCACGCGGGACCAGCGGTTGGCCGTGGCCTTCAGCGGCGTTTCCTGCTTCTCCGCCTGCTGCACGGTGATGGCGGCCGCCACCACGTGCTCGCACGGATCCACCTGGCTGGGGCAGTCGCACTCCCACGCCTCGAGCTTCAGGTAGAGGGTGACGGTGAGGGCGACCGAGCGACCCGGGGCTCGCACCCGCAGCTCGATCTCGTCCGCCGTCTGCGCCTGGAGCGCTACGGCCCCCTGGCGAGAGAGGGTCACCCCGGTGGACCAGATGCCGGGGCGTGCTTCCTTCCGAACAGCTTCGAGCAGCTCTTGAGGGGTCGCGGACATGGGCGCCGCGACTCCCTACGCTCCGAGGGGGCGGCGCGCAACGCGGATCCGCCCCTCCTGTGTGCTACTTGCTGCCGCGGCGCTTGCCGCCCGCTCCGGCGGGCTCTTCCTCGGGCGCCTTGGCCGTCGACACCTTCTTCTCCGCGCTCGCCACCCGGTTGAGCAGCTGCTCCTTGTCGTCCGGCGAGAGCGTCTCGATGGCCTGCCGCAGGGCGTTGAAGTCCAGGCGGGCGATCGTCACCGTGTTGCCGCCCTTGATCTCCTGCACCGTGGGCACCTCGACCAGCTCGCGCATGTAGTTCTCGAACTCCACG
This sequence comes from Hyalangium ruber, assembly GCF_034259325.1. Lineage (NCBI taxonomy): Bacteria > Pseudomonadati > Myxococcota > Myxococcia > Myxococcales > Archangiaceae > Hyalangium > Hyalangium rubrum. Next base: position 274,886 of record NZ_JAXIVS010000013.1, read on the forward strand.
CGCACGTCCGCGGTCTGCTGGATGCAGGTGTCCTTGGCGGCCACGATGTTCACCGCGCCCTCCCGGTACTGCAGGTCCGGGTTGCGCGTCATCGCCTCCTCGAAGGTCTGCGTGCGCTTGCGGAGCGAGTCGTACAGGGTGACGTAGTCCATCAGCCGCTCCGTCTCGGGCCGGTTGACGTTGCGCGCCTTGGTCAGGTCGTCGGCGGTGTTCTCGCAGTTGAGCTTCTCCAGCTCGCCGGCCTGCGGAGTGTCCTTCATCGACAGGGTGCTCGTCTCGCGGTCGAGTCGCTCCTCCGAGGGGACGTCCTTGGGCAGGCAGCCGGTGGCGGACAGGAGGAGAGCGGCGGCGGCGGCGGCGGACAGACGATGCATCCAGAACCTCGGAAAAGGAGCGGAACGGACAGCTGGGGCGTTAAACGGTTGATCTCCTAAAGTTTGTAGCGGTATGGGCCGGCCTCCGTCAACGACGCCCGGAGAACCTCGTGGATATCCATGCCGAGAAGATCCTCATCCTCGATTTCGGCAGCCAGTACACGCAGCTCATCGCCCGGCGCGTTCGCGAGCTAGGCGTCTACTGTGAGATCCACCGCCCGGACCTGCCCGAGGAGCAGATTCGTAGCTTCGCGCCTCGGGGCATCATCCTCTCGGGTGGCCCCGCCTCCGTGGAGGCGGAGGGCTCGCCCCGGTGTGATCCCTACGTCTTCACGGCGGGCGTGCCGGTGCTGGGCATCTGCTATGGGTTGCAACTGCTGGCCAAGCTGCTCGGGGGCAAGGTCGATCGGTCGGCCCACCGGGAGTATGGCCCCGCGGAGGTCGAGGTGCTGGCCGCGCGCGGCCCGCTGGCCGAGTTCCACCCGGGAGACCGGGTGAAGGTGTTGATGAGCCACGGCGACCGGGTGGAGGCGCTGCCGCCCGGGTTCGAGGCGATTGGCCGCAGCGGCAACTCGCCGTTCGCGGCGGCGGCCCATACCTCCAAGCCGATCTACGGGCTCCAGTTCCACCCCGAGGTGGTGCATACGCCGCAGGGAAAGGTGATGCTGCGGGCGTTCCTGTTCACCGACTGCAAGGTGAGCGGCACCTGGACGATGAAGGGCTTCAGCCAGGAGGCCGAGGCGGCCATCCGCCAGAAGGTGGGCGAGCACGGTCGGGTCATCTGTGGACTGTCGGGCGGAGTGGACAGCTCGGTGGCGGCGCTGTTGCTGCACCGGGCGCTTGGTCCTCGGCTGCAGTGCATCTTCGTGGACAACGGCCTGCTGCGGCAGGGCGAGCGGGCCCAGGTGGAGGCGCTCTTCGTGGATCGCTTCCACGTTCCGCTGAAGACGGTGGATGCCCGGGCGCGCTTCCTGGAGAAGCTGGCGGGCGTCACGGACCCTGAGAAGAAACGGAAGATCATCGGCCGCGAGTTCATCGCGGTGTTCGAGGAGGCCGCGCGCGAGGTGCATGACGCGGAGTTCCTCGCGCAGGGCACGCTCTACCCGGACGTAATCGAGTCGGTCTCGTACAAGGGCCCGTCGGTCACCATCAAGAGTCACCACAACGTGGGCGGGCTGCCGGAGCAGATGAAGCTCAAGCTGGTGGAGCCGCTGCGGGAGCTCTTCAAGGACGAGGTGCGTGCCCTGGGCAAGGAGCTGGGGCTGCCCGACGAGATGGTGAGCCGGCAGCCGTTTCCGGGGCCGGGCCTGGCCATCCGCGTGCTGGGAGAGGTGACGGACGCGCGGCTGGAGCTGGTGCGCCGCGCGGATGAGATCGTCCAGGACGAGATCCGCAAGGCGGGGCTCTATAAGGAGGTGTGGCAGGCGTTCGCGGTGCTGCTGCCGGTGCAGAGCGTGGGCGTGATGGGCGACGAGCGCACCTACGAGTCCACATGCGTGCTGCGCGCCGTCACCAGCGTGGATGGCATGACGGCGGACTGGGCCCGGATTCCCTTCGAGGTGCTGGAGCGCATCTCCACGCGCATCACCAACGAGGTGCGCGGCATCAACCGCGTCGTCTACGACATCTCCTCCAAGCCCCCCGCCACGATCGAGTGGGAGTAGGGGAGCGCCCCGTCAGGCTTCGTCCGCCAGCGGGGCGAAGCAGGCCTCCACGTCCTCCTCGCGGACCTCGGCCAGGGTGGCGGGGTTCCAACGAGGCTTCTGGTCCTTGTCCACCAGCACCGCCCGGATGCCCTCGCGGAAGTCCGGGCGCGAGGTGAGGTGCTGGCTCAGCCGGTATTCGATGGGGACGACCTCGTCGTAGGGGAGCGCCCGGCACCGGCGCAGTTGGCGCAGCGTCACCTTCAGGCTCGTGGGGCACATGCGCGCCAGGGTGACCCGCGTCGCCTCTGCCCACTCCGAGCCCTCGGCGGCGAGCGCGGCGAGGATGTCCTCCACCCGGTCCGCCGCGAAGCATCGATCGATCGCCTCCCGCTGCGCGCTCAGCGGCGCGGGGCCGGCGTCCGTGGCGTGGGAGGCGAGGACTCTCGCCACCACCTCCTGGGGTGAGCCCTGGTTCCAGTCCGCCGCTACCAGCGCCTCCAGCAGCGCGTCGAGCCTAGCGTGATTCACATGGTGAGTGCCGTAACCGGTCCACATCGCGTCGGCCGCATTGCCCCGTGCGCCCGTGAGCGCCAGATAGGTGCCCACCTCACCAGGAAAGCGCGGGAGGAACCAACCGCCGCCCACATCCGGGAAGATGCCGATGGCCGTCTCCGGCATGGAGAACATGAGCCGCTCGGTCACCACCCGGTATGAGCCATGGATGGAGAGCCCCAGCCCGCCGCCCATGCTGATGCCGTCCACGAGCGCGATGTACGGCTTCTCATAGTGGTGGATGCGGCGGTTGAGACCGTACTCCTCGCGGAAGTAGTCCTGGGCCAGCGGACCGGTCGAGGCGGCCACGGCGCGCACATCCCCGCCGGCGCAGAAGGCCTTCCCGCCCGCGCCTCGGATGACCACGGCCTTCACCTCGGGGGTGCTCGCCCACGCGTCCAGCCGCGGGTGGATGGCCCGAATCATGTCCAGACTGAGCGCATTGAGCGCCTTGGGGCGATCGAGTGTCACCAATCCAATGGGGCCCCGGGTCTCCAGTTGCACGTCATGGCTCATGCCTGGGGTGTACCCGATTTGATAAAAGGAGTCCGTGGCCTTGAAGGTGATGACGTTCAACGTGCTCTTCGGAGGGGAGGACCGCTTCGACGCGATCCTCGCGCTCCTGGCCCGCGTGCGTCCGGATGTCCTGGTGCTCCAGGAGTGCCTCTGGTGGGAGACCGGCGATCGTCTCCATCAGGTCGCCACCGCCCTGGGCATTCCCTCCAGCGCGGCCCACATCCACCTGGGGACCTCTCGCCCCCGCTGGAGTGGCCGGCGCTACCACGTGGTCGTCGCCAGCCGGCGCCCTCTGCGGGCGATCCAGAACCACAATGATCCCCGGCTGATCGGCCACTGCCTGGTCCAGTGCCAGCTCGACTCGGGAGGGCCACTGACCCTCTTCGGCACGCACTACGACGCGCACCAGGAGGACATCCGCCTCGTCGAGGCCCGCTACCTGTGCGATCTGCTCGAGCCGCAGACCTTCCAGGAGGAGCAGTACCTGCTGGCCGGCGATCTCAACTCCCTGTCCCGGAAGGATCCCTATCCTTCGGACCTCGCCGACAAGCTCCTGTCCGCCGGCACGGACAAGTACGGCCATCCGCCTCGCTTCTCGGTGATGGACACGCTGGAGTCCTTCGGCTGGGTCGACACCCTCTACCACCGGCAGTCCCCCGCCCACTGGGTGACCGCGCAGCGCCAGCGCAATGGCGTGGTGATCGACTACCGCACCGACTACATCCTCGCCTCGCCCCGGATGGCCGAGCGGCTCATCGGCTCCGAGGTGGTGGACGTGGGCACGGCCTCGGACCACCACGCGGTGGTGGCCACCTTCCGCGAAGGCTGAGGCCTCAGCTGGCGCGCGTGCCCTCGATGTAGCGCGTCATCGCTTCCAGATCCTTGGTCATGGCCTTCTTGAAGCTGCCCACCATCAGGCGCCCGAAGAACTCCATGACTTTGCTCAGTCCGCCGATCTCTCCGGTCATGGTCAGCGCCGTCTTCCCGTCCCGGGGCTCGAGCTGGTAGCGGAAGCGGTAGTACCCGCGCCGCGAGGAGCCCTGGGTGCCGTCCACGTAGAGCTCGACCGTCTTGTTGGGCTCGTAGCCGGTGACCTCGAACAGCTCGCTGGCCTTTTGCCCGTACATCTTCCGCGTCTCGCGCCACTTCATCCCCACGCCGACTTTGTCCGGGGTGAGCTTCTCGATGCCCACGAAGTTCGTCATCCACTTCGACGCGGCATCCAGGTCCGTCAGGGTGGCGAAGACGCGCTCGGGCGGAGCGTTGATCTCCTGCTGGAGCGAGAGGTGGATGGGCATGGCGGCTCTCCGGAGCGTTGGGGAGGGCGGACCCTACCGACCTGGGCACGAGGGACTCAATAGCCCTCGCGTCCAACCGCGCGTCGCACCGTGCATTACTGGGACTTCAGGGGCGCGTTCCCGCTCTCGGCCGCGAGCGCCTGCTTCAGCCAACCCTGGAGCGCTCCCGGCGCCAGGGGCAGATCGTCCGGCCACAGCCGCACGGAGCCATCCCGGCTCGCGGAGGCCACCGACCGGCCATCCGGCGAGAACGCCACCTGGACAACACCCTCCGTGTGGCCCTGGAGTCCTCGGCTCTCGCCACTCTCCACGTCCCACAGCCGCACCGTCTTGTCGTCGCTCGCGGTGACCATGCGCCGGCCCTCGGGTGACCAAGCGAAGTGGTTCACCTGGTTCACATGGCCTCGCAGCACGCCGCGCGCCTCTCCGGTGGCCACGTCCCACAACCGCACGGCGTTGTCTCCCTGGCTCGTGCTGACCACCGTCTTGCCCTCCGGAGAGAAGCCCACCGCGAGCACGCCGACGCCACCGACGTCGAGCCGCTTCCCCGTGCCCTCCGGCAGCTCCTGGATCCAGAGGGTGTGGTCCTTGCTGCCGGAGACCAGCCGCTGCCCGTCCGCCGAGAAGGCCAGCGTCACGACCGCGTCATCACTCACGTGCAGGGTGCGGCCCTGTCCGCCGTCCACGGCCCACAGCCGCAGGGCGTTGTCCTCGCCTCCCGAGGCGACGAACCGCCCATCCGGAGAGAAGGCCAGGCAGAGCACTCCGCGCGTGTGCCGACCGAGGATCCGTTCCTGCTTCGAGGTCGGATCCCACAGGCGCACCATGCCATCGGCGCTGCCCAGGGCCACCCACTTGCCGGAAGGGGAGAACTCCAGCGCCCGCATGGCATGCGCGGAGACCGGGAGCACGCCCACCTCCTGGCCGGAGCGATTCCACACGCGCACGGTGCCGTCGGTGCCTCCCGAGACGACCCGCTCCCCATCCGAGGACAGCCGCGCCAGGGGGACTTCCCCGCGGTGGCCGCGCATCTGCACGGGCTGGCCTCCCGAGGTGCTCCACCGCCGCACCGTCCCATCCGCCGCCGAGGAGAGCAGCTCCTGGCCATCCCCCGAGAACCCCAGGGAGTACACCGGTCCCACGTGCTGTCCGACGACGCGGAAGGGATCGGCGCCCACGGGGTAGAGCCGGGTGACGCCATCCACGCTGGCCACCGCGAGCCATTGCCCCTGGGGAGAGAACGACAGCGACGTCACCGCGTCCTCGGCGCCTCGCAGCACCCGGCTCTGCCCGGTGTGCAGGTCGATCAGGTACGTGAGCCGATCGCGGCTACCGGTGGCGAGCCAGCGTCCGTCGGCCGAGAAGGTGAGCGGCGCTGGGGTCTGCTTGGGGCCGTCGAACACGCGGGCGGTCCCGGTGGCCAGGTCCCACACCCGCAGCGTGCCATCGAGCGAGCGCGAGGCGAGCTTCGTACCGTCCGGCGAGAAGGCCACGGAGCGGACACTGGCGGTGTGGCCCTCGAACACGCGCATGCGTCCCGTGGCGGTCTCCCACAGCCGGACCTTGCCGTCCTCGCACGGGGCGGCGATGAGCGAGCCGTCCGGAGAGAAGCGGACCTGATAGACGGTGGCCGGCACGGGCCCGAGGTTCTGGCTCTCTCCGCTCTCCACGTCCCACAGCCGTACCGTCTTGTCCTCACGTCCCACGGACACCAGCCGACGCGAGTCGGGAGAGATGTCCAGGTTCGGGACCCAGCCTTCGTGGCGCCCCAGGCGTCGGCCTTCGCCGCTGGCGATCTCCCAGCGCCACACCTCCCCATCCATGCTGGAGGTGAACACCCGCCGGCCGTCCGGAGAGAAGACCACCCCGATGCTCGGCGCGGCATGGCCCTGGAGTACCCGGACGGTGCCCGTCTCCACCTCCCACAGCCGCAGCGTCCGATCCTTGCTCGTGGTGGCGAGCAGCTTGCCGTCCGGCGAGAAGGCCGCGCGCCACACCTCGTCCTCATGGGTGCCCAGCACGCGCGTCTCTCCGCTGCGGGCGTCCCACAGGCGCACGGTCCGGTCGTCACTCACGGTGGCCAGCCAGCGGCCCTCCGGGGAGAAGGTGGCGAGGTTGATGCCCTTGGTGTGGCCGCGCAGCAGCAGCGCCAGCCCGCGCGCCTGGGCATCCGCGGCGATGACTCGCGCCGAGCCCCACTGGGTGAAGGCCGACGACAGGGTGCCGAGCCACTCGAGCGCCTTGTTGGGGAAGCGCTCCACCGCGGAGCGGGCCTCCACCAGGGTGAGCTGATCGGCGCGCATCGTCGCCTCGCGCCAGGCTGTCTCAGCCTCCACCTGTTTGCGCTCGGCCCGGTCACGCTCCGCCATGATGCGACGCACGCTGATCGCGCCGACCGTGCCCAGCGCCGCCAGGGCGACGCCCGCCACCGCCAGCACCGCCCGATTGCGCCGGACGAAGCGCTTGAGCAGATCCAGCCGCGAGTAGTGGTGCGCTCCGACGAGCTGTCCGGTGAGGAAGCGTCGCAGATCTTCCGCCAGGGCCTGAGCCGTCGGGTAGCGCTTCGTCGGCTCCCGCGCCATGGCGTGGCTGACGATCGCCAGCAGTTCTTCTGGGATATCCGCCTGGAGCCCCTCGAGCGAGGCGGGAGGGCCGGCGATCACCCGATCCAGCACCTCGGAGGCACTGCCACTGCCGTAGGGCCGAGTGCCAGCGAGCAGGTGATAGAGGATGGCCCCCAGGGCATAGACGTCCGCGCGCTCATCCACGGGCCGCCCCGCGGCCTGCTCGGGCGGCATGTACGCCGGCGTGCCCAGGACGATCCCCGCCAGCGTGTGCTCCGCGTTGTTCCGGGACAGGGTTGGCGTCGTGGAGTCGGCGGAGAAAGAACCGGATACGGAACTGGAGACCTGGCCGGCCTGCGGATCGACGGGGGCCACGCCCGCGAGGGCTTCTCCCTCCGAGGAGAGCTGCTTGGCCAGGCCCCAGTCGATGACCACGGTCTCACCGAACTCGCCGACCAGGACGTTGGCGGGCTTGAGATCGCGGTGGATGATCCGCTGGCTGTGGGCATAGGCCACGGCCTCGGCGACGGCGAGCACGTGGGGCAACAGGGCCAGCCGCTCCCCAAAGCCGCGCTTCTCAACGAGCCGCTCGTCGAGCGAGCGCCCGGAGACGAGCCGCATCGCGTAGAAGGGCTCGCCGCTGGACCAACGCCCCGCCTCGTAGATGGGGACGATGCCGGGGTGCTGCAGCCGCGCCGTCACCATCGCTTCGTTGAGGAAGCGGCCCTCCTCGGGGCCTCCGGGCTCCAGCAATTCCTTGAGGGCCACCGGCCGACCGAGCCGCTGATCCCGAGCGCGGAGGATGCGGCCGATGCCACCCCGGGCGAACACGCCGTCCACGGCGTAGGTCTGCCGATCCACCACCGGCAGGTGCTGCGTGCCGGGAGGGGGAGGGGAGGTGGGGCGTGTCTTGCCTCCCGCGGAGATGAGTGTGCCCTCGTCGGCCGATTCGGGGGCGGAGGGCTCCACCGAGCGGCCCGTTTCGGGAGCAGGCCCCCGGGGCATCCATGGGCGGTTGGCGGGATCGCTCATAGGGCCTGCGCGTCGACGAGGATCCGGTGCCGGAACAGCTCGATCAGGATGTCATCGTGCAGATCCGCCTGCTTCTCGTCACGGAGGCGCTGGCGCACGATCTCCACGGGGTCCTTGCCGTTGAACTCCACCAGCAGCGCGTAGGCCTCTCCGGGCAGGGCCACCGCGTCGAACTCGCTGTACGAGGCCAGGGCGATGCTCCCATCCGGCAGCCACTGCACGGTGGTGCTCGGGTTGAACTTGAGCGACTTGGGCAGGCGCGGGCCCACGGCCGCCTCGTGCTGCCGCTTGAGGATGGCCTGCTCGACGACGCCGTCCAGGCCGAGCAGGTTGTCGAACTCCTCCGAGGACAGGGCCCGGACGCTCTCGAAGCACTTGCCGTAGAACTCCGCCTCGCGGCCCGCCCACTGGCGCCACAGCTCGGCGTATTCCTTGTCGGGCAGGGGCTTGTCATCGAGATCCTCGCTCGTCAGCGGCCCTCCGGAGTTGTCCGCCTTGTCCTTGCCCTGGATGACGTAGTCCGGCAGCAGCTGGAGCAGGGCGTAGCGCGACAGCTGGATCTCCGCGAGGGTGAGCCATGTCTTGAGCGTCATCCAGAACTTGCGGCCGTCGGCGCCCGCCACGTACTTGCAGAAGTAGGTGGAGCACACGGCCTCGCGGTAGCGCCAGATGGTGCAGAGGCCGCCCTGCGGCTCGTAGTAGGGACAGCGCAGCGCCTGCGTCCGGCCGAACGCCTGGCGCGCGTTGCTATAAAGGAGGTTGTAGCGCGTGGGCGCCTTGATCCACTGCGGGTTCACGGCGACGCGGCGGGAGATCTTCTCCTGGATGCGCCGCCGGCCCTCGGCCATGGGGGCGTCCTGATCGGCCAGGATCGCGCCCACGAGATAATTGGGCAGGCGAGGGTGGTAGGTGCAGCACTTGGTGTCCGGCCTGAAGAAGCGGCTCACCCCGTCCACGGACTCGATGGGCGTGGGGTTGTTGGCCTCGCACATGGCGCACGCCGAGCACGTGGCCTTGGTCTCGGCGGGCAGGGGGCTCTGGAAGAACGAGGGGAAGAGGTCTCGGTAGAGCGCGGGCAGGCTGTCCAGGATCGTGGGCATGGGTAGGCGCTCAGAAGTCGAGGATGCCGCCGACGAGCTCGAAGAAGAAACTGATTCCGGTATCCAGCAGATCGAGGCCACCCTCGGTGGCGACCTCCACGCCGACGTCCACGGCGAACTCCACGGCTTCGGAGCCTTCTCCGCCGGAGCTGTTCGCGAAGGCGGGCGTGGCCTGCATCTGGGAGTCGATCCGCCGGTAGAAGCCGTCCATCTTCATCTTGTCCATGAGGAGCTGGGCGGCCACGGCGGGGGCCACGACCGCGCCGGCGGCACCGGCGGCGGCGGCCATCTGCTTCATGTCCTCGACCGCCGAGCCCAGGGCCTTGGGATCCAGGATGCTCAGCGGAGAGCGGCAGCTCGGACAGACGGTGTCCCGGGCCAGGGAGACGGAGCCGCCGCAGTCGGAGCATTGCAGCGTCTGCACGTGCTTCTTCAGCTCCAGGAGTTCCCGGGGGTTGAGGCTGCGGACGATCCCTTTCTCCCGGAGGAACTGGAAGAAGGTGATGAAGTGCCCATGGCCCGCGGTGCAGCGGTAGTACTGGATGCGGTTGTTGCGGGCCATGTCGTGCGTGCGCTCCAGCGTCGCGCGGCAGCGAGGGCACTTGAGCGGCTCGGTGAGGCGGTGGGCGCCGTCACGCTTGCCGTGCATCTCCCGGAACAGCCGGAGCACGCCCTTGGAGGACAGGCGCATGCTCTCCTTGGCGTCGAACCACAGGCCATGGCACGTGTGGCAGACATCCAGGAGGACTCGGGCTCCGTTCGACCCTTCGAAGCCCTGTTCGACCGCGTCGGACTTGCAGGCTGGGCAGTTCATACAGCCCGTCATCCTATACAAAGAGAAGAGGCCGCCGGAGCATCCCGACGGCCTCATTGACTCAATGCGTCAAGTCTGGGATGGGTCAGCCCGCGGGGTTCGCCTTCACCGTGGCGGGCCTGGCGCTGGGGCGCAGCTCTTCGATGACGCGCCGGGCGCCGTAGATCTTCTGCAGCGACTCGAGCAGGGCGTCGCTGTGGATGGAGACGGCGCGGTTGACGCTCTCGTCGAAGCCGAAGTCGCCGCCGAGCGACTGGATGTTGCCGTCGAACACCAGGCCGACGATCTCCGCGTCCTTGTTGATGACGGGCGAGCCAGAGTTGCCGCCGATGATGTCGTTGGTGCTCACGAAGTTCATCGGGGTGGTGAGCTTGAGCTTGCCCTGGGCCTCCAGCCAGGTGCCAGGCAGGGCGAACGGGGCCTCGCCCGTGTTGCGCTCATAGGCGCCGGCCATGGTGGTGATAGGGGCGACCTTCTTGCCGTCCTCCATGTAGCCCTTCACCGCACCGTAGGACAGGCGCAGGCTGAAGGTGGCGTCCGGGGAGATGTTGGTGCCGTACACCTCGAACTTCGCCTTGGCCACCAGCTCGCTGTTCTTGCGGATGACCGCCTCGATGTTCTCCTCGTAGTTCTTGCGGATGGCGCGCGCGTCCGGATCCACCAGCGCGGCCAGGCGGACCATCGGATCCTGCGAGGCCTCGACGGCCTTCTTGCCGCCCTCGAAGAGCTGCTGGCGCACCTTCGGATCGCGCAATTGGGTGCCGTTCACCACGCGGGTGGCCAGCGTCCGGGGAGACTCCTTGCCGAGCACCTTCTTCACGAAGGGGTGGTCGGCGCCCAGCTCCTCGCGCAGCTTGGTCAGCGAGAACTCCAGCCGGAGGATCTCCAGCTCCGGGTAGATGGGGGCGGTGCTGAACAGCTGGTTCCTGAGGGCCGGCAGGCCGGCCTCGGTGTACTCGCGCAGGCGCTGGCCGTTCTCCTTGGGCAGCTCCGCCGTGGCGCGCACCAGCGTCCGGGCGTGGGCATAGAGCGACGAGCTGAAGCCCTGGGAGTTTTCGATGAAGCTCAGCTCCTTGCGCACGTTCTTGAGCTGCTCCTGGGCCTTGGCGATCTCGTCCCAGGCCGCGCCGTACTTCTTCTTGAGCTCGGGGTTGGCCTCGACCTTCTGGCGCAGCTCCTGCTCAGCGGCGACCTTCTGGGCGAAGAACTTCTTGTCCAGCAGCGCCTCGTGCCGGCCCTTACTGGACTTGAGCGAGTTCTCCACGCCGAACAGCAGGTTGTTGGAGATTCGCTTCTGCTCGGGGCCACGCTTCTGGAACTCGGTCACCACGCCGCGCAGCTCCGCGGTGATCTGCTGGTGCTTGGGCAGGGCCACGTCCCGCTGGTACTCGAGCTCCGCCACGGTGAGCCCGCGCGACGTCTTTCCCGGGTGCCCGGAGATGAAGGTGAGCTCGCCTTCCTTCGCGCCCGCCTTGGACCACTTGAAGTGGTGCTCGGTGGGGGCCGGCTTGCCGTCCTGGTAGACGCGCAGGAAGGCGACGTCGAGATCGTACCGGGGGAACTCGAAGTTGTCGGGATCGCCGCCGAAGAAGGCAATGGCGTGCTCGGGGGCGAACACCAGGCGCACGTCCTGGAAGCGGCGGTACTTGTAGAGGTTGTACTTGCCGCCCTGGTAGAGCGTCACCACGTCACAGCGGACCTGATCGCTGGTGGCGCAGTCCTTCTCGAGCTTCGACATCTCGGCCTTGAGGGTGTCGTTGTACTGCTTGCCCGTAAGGCCCTGGGTGGCGGCGTTGAGCTGGGCGGTGACGTCGATGATCTCGCTGAGCTGGTTCATCTCCATGGCCGGGCACTTGAGCTCGTCCGTGGCGGCCTGCGCGTAGAAGCCGTTGGCGATGTAGTCCTTGTCGGCGGTGGACAGCTGCTCGATGCAGCCCCGGGCACAGTGGTGGTTGGTCATCACCAGGCCGTTGGGGGACACGAAGCTCGCGGAGCAGCCGCCGGCGATGCGGGCCGAGGACAGGCGCACCTTGTCGAGCCACGCCTGGGAGGGCTCGAAGCCGTACTTTTCCTTCACCTTGGCGGAGGGGAAGTTGTTGTACGTCCACATGCCTTCATCGGCCAGGACGGGGGCGGCGCCAAGCAGGGCGGCCAGGACGACCAGACGCTTCATGGAAGGGTTCCTTTGGAGGGGAGCCAGGGGTGCGCGCGTTCTGCGAGAAGCCCCAGTCCCGGTCAAGCGGGGAAAATCCCGGCCCCTGAACGGGCCAGGGGACGGTTGATTCCGGTGGGAACCGGAGGCCGCAAGAAACCCCGAATCGGCCCAGATGCCTAGTTTACATAACGCATCTTATCAGACCCTAAGTCAGAGCGTGACCAGGGCGGAACCCGGCCTCCGGCACCCCGATTTCGGGCTTTTCGGTTCCGGTTCCGGGACGTACCTTGTCCGGCCTATGCGTCGTTTTCTCCGTCCCGGCCTCGTCGCTTTGTGCGCCTCGTTCGTCCTGGTCGGCTGCCCCGACAAGCAGCCCGCCGGCCAGGCGGATTCCGGCGTCGCCGAAGCGCCTCAGGACGTGCCGCCCGCGGCGCCTCCCCCCGCGTCCTTCACCGTCCGCTACCAGCTCACGGATGCCGGCACGGACCTCATTCCGCTGACCGCCGAGGAACGGCCCACCATCGAGCCCACGTCCTCGCTCGAGCTCCACAGCTCCATCGGCCTGCGCAATTACCGGATCCGCCTCTTCGATGAGGCCGAGCGCGCCATGATCTCCGATGACTCCGCCGAGGAAACCCCCGAGGCCGTCATCTACCGGATCGCCCTGCCGAACCCCCTGAAGTCCGGCCACAAATACACCCTGGTCGTCGATCCGCAGACCGGGACCAGCTTCACCGACACCCTGGGCCGCGAAGTTCAGGAACTCCGGCTCGAATTCCAGGTCGCCGGCGAAAAGGAAAAGGACAAGCCGGCGCCTGCCCCCAAGAACGAGAAGAAAAAGCGCCGGTAACAGGCCCTACCGGTCAATCGGCGTCAGCCGCAGCTCCGAATGCAGCGCCTGCAGCCGCCCCTGGATGAGCTGGATGTTCTTCGGCCCCATGCGCAACAGGTGCTTCTGGGCCCGGCTCAAGCCCTCGAGCTTCGGATCCGCGTACGCGTAGAGCCCGCCCTGCGGGACGACCTCCACGTCGCCCTCCGGCACCGGCACCGCCAACAGGTTCTGGATCGCCTGCGTGAACGTCTGCTCGAAGGTCCGTCCCGGCGGCGCGATCTCCGCGTAGACCCGGTCCACCAGCGGCTTCAGCTCCAGCCAGGCCCGCCCAGCCCCCGGCAGGTCCAGCGAGCCCACGACGCGCGCTACACCGTCGTAGCGCTCGTAACTCTTCGGATCGATTGTGGTTTTTCCCTTCGCTTCGATCACCTGGAAGCCCTCCACGGGCGCCAGGAACGACAGCACCATCCGAGGGCTCTCCCCATCGGCGATGTTGCTCACCGCCGTGGTGAAGCGCTGGAGCAATCCCTCCACGCTCAGCCACTTCGCGAAATCGGGATCCGTGGACAGCGGCCCCATCAACGCGCGCACCTTGGCGTCGCCCTCCGGCACCGATGGCGGCTCCAGGCTCGGCGGCGTCCCGGCATCCACCTGGACGGCCACGGGCGGCGGTGGCGGCTCGCTCGGCGGCACCTCGCGCTGCCGCAGCCGCATCACCGAATAAGCGACCCCGATCCCCACCAGCACCACCAGGGCCGCGATCAACACCACCGGCTTGCCGCGGGGCTTCTGCGTGGGCGGGAGTTCGCCTCCAGAACTCCCCGGCGTGGGACTGCCCGGATTCGACGGCTGGCTCATGGGACCCTCCAGAATGGCCCCATTCTGGCCCAACCCCGGCTCAGCCGTCGCGCAGATCCCGATCCTGGCTGCGCACCCGCGCGAGCGTCTGCATGTCCCGCTCCGTGGGGCCCAACTCCAGGATGATCTTGCTCACGTCGTACAGCACCTCGCCCCGATCGAACACCGGCAGCCGGGGCACGTCCTGGTTCAGCTCATCCGCGCCACGGTTGTACGCCACGTCCATCAACGTCCGGAGCTGGAACGCGTCATAGAGGTTGTACTCGACCAGGAACCGCAGGGCCTCCACGTCGCCCCGCGCCAGGTACGCGCGCCACAGCAGCACCGCGTCCCACCCGTTCACGCCCTTGAGGTGCGGCGGCCGGCCCACGCCCAGGTTGTCCTCGATCTCCTTCAGCCCGCCGCTCATGCGCAGCCGCTTCGTCACGAAGCGCAGATCCACATGCGCCTCCGGCACCGGGAACCGCGACTCGCCAAAGTAATCGCGCAGCACCGGCGCGTCGAAGCACGTGCCGTTGAACGACACCCACAGCCGCTTCGCCGCCATCGCCTCCGGCAGCGCGTCCATGTTCCGGCCCTTGATGAAGACGTGCAGGCCCTCGCTGTCGAACAGGCTCACCACCGTGGGCGCGTTGTCCTGCTTGCCGTCCGTCTCGATGTCGAAGAACAGCGCGTCCTGGGCGAAGTCCGGGTACATCCGCCAGTGCTCCCGGGACGGAATCAACTGCGCCAGCGCGCGCAGATCCCGCCGCTCCAGCGCCTCGCGGGACTTGCCCAGGACCTCGCGGGCCAGCTCATCCGCTTTTCGGCTCAGGGCCGGAGCACCCGTACCAGCCGCCGGAAAGTCGTCCCAGGTCTTGATGCCCTGAGACCACAGCTCCTTCTCCCGAAACGGCCCGACACCGGGAATCTGCTGGAACGTCCTGAACAACATCACGCCGACAGCTCCAGCCTTCCCGCCACCAGGTCCTCGAGCAGCGGAATGTCCGCCTCGCAGAACGGCAGCGCCTGCATCTCCGCCGGAGTCATGAACCGCAGCGCATGCGCGCCCAGCGGCTTGGGCTCACCGGACACCATCCGGGCCCCGTAAAGCACCAGCTCCACCGTAAGGTCCGGGTACGTGTGCCGGCCTTCCCAGAGCCGCCGGCCCACGTCGAGCTCCACGTCCAGCTCCTCGCGGCACTCGCGGGCCAGCGCGGCCTGCTCCGTCTCACCCGGCTCCACCTTGCCACCGGGGAACTCCCAGAGCAGCGCCCTGCTGCCACCCGGGAGCCGCTGCTGGACCAGGAACCGCGCGCCATCACCGGGCTGGGGAATCAACGCCGCCACCACCCGGACCGTCTTGACCACCCTTCCCGTCAACCGCCGCCCCCGCGCAGGTGCAGCGCGTACAGGTAGCCGTTGTTGGACAGGATGTACGCGGTGGAGCCCTCCACGCGCGGCGCGGCGCTGATGCCGTCGCCCGGGTTCCACGCCATGCGGGACTGGCCCGTGCGCGGATCCACGAAGAGCAGCGAGCGGTGGTTGGGGACCAAAAGCATTCCCCGGGCAAACACCGGAGCCCGCCCGGCCCGTTCCCCGAGATTGAGCGACCAGAGGAGCCGCCCGTTCTCCGACAGGTAGGCATCCAGCCGGCCTTCCCCCGTCGCGAAGAGCAATTCGCCCCGGGAGGTCAGCGACGTGAGCCCGCTCACCGCGTAATTCCACTCCACCTCGCCCGTCTCGGTGCTCAGGGCAAACAGCCCGCCCTGGTACGAGGTGACATAGAGCCGGCCCGCGTCATCCACCACGGGGGTGGCGTCCACGTCCAGGAACTCGGTGGCACCGCCCGCCAGAGAGCGCTCCCACTTCGCGGTCCCCTTGTCGGCGTCGAGCGCCACCAGGTACCCGTCCGAGAAGCCCAGGTACACCGTGCCGTCCTTCACCACCGGCGTGGAGAAGCCCTGGATGGTGAAGCCCGAGGGGGGATCGCGGCGGTACTGCCAGGCCCACTTGCCCGTCTCCCGCTCCACCGCGAAGAGCGTGTCGGCCTCCGAGGCCACCAGCACGAAGCCGCCCGCCAGCACGGGCGTGGTGCCCAGCGCCTCGCCGGCCTGGTACTTCCACTTCAGCTCGCCCTTGCGCGCATCCAGCGCGTACAGGAAGCCGTCGCCCGCGGGCACGTAGGCGATGCCCTCGTGTACCAGCGCGCCGGCCGTGAAGCGGTTGCCCGTCTTGAAGGACCACTCCACCTTGCCGCCGGCGGACACCCCGCGGATGTACCCATCCCGGGTGAGCGCAATCACCCGACCGGAGTCGGGATCCACCGCCGGGGTGGCGAGCTCCCGGGGCTCATACTCCCAGGCGGGCGGCTCGACGAGCGGCGTCCACCAGTCCACCTCGAAGAGGTTGGCCGGAGGCTGCTTGAGATCGGCGCTGACGGGGTTGCCGTACAGGGGCACGGCGCTGCACGCGCCCAGAAACCCGGTCGCCGCCGCCGCCCCGACCCACCGCTTCCACGCGTGCCGCTTCATGCCCCCCCGTCCTGCCCGGTCGCGCTGGGAGGCGCGGGAGGCGCGGGGATCTTCACACCCTCGGCCGCCAGCAGCGCCGTGCGCTCCGTGGAGAGCCGGGCCGCCGCGCTGTTCGCGTGGTCCACGGGGATCTTCACCAGCAGGCCGGCCGCCTCTTCCTTCTTGCCCTGGGCAATCAGGATGCGGGCGCGGTGGTACTCGCCCATGCCGGCCAGGTAGCCGCCGACGCTCGCCTTGGACATGTCCTCGAAAGCCTTGAGCGCCTCGTCGTACTTCTGCTGCGCCTCATAGGCGTAGCCGCGGCCCTCGAGGGCATCGGCGCGCAGCGGATCCTTATCGGCCGCGCCCTGGAGGAACGCGTCGAAGGAGGCAATGGCCTCCGCGTGCTTGCCCAACCGGTACTGGGCCTTGCCCAGCGGCAGGGCCGCGGTCGTCGCCGACTGCGTCTTGGCGTGGTCGGTGCGGAACTTGTTGAGCGCCTCCTCCAGCGCCTCGTCCTGCTTGCGCACGGACTCGTAGGGGGGCTTCTCACCCGGGGGCGGCGTGGGCTGCACGCCCTCGACGGGGGGCACCACCGGCCGCTCGAGCGGCTCGAGCGCCAGGCCCAGCTGCTTGGCGGCCTCGACTTCGCCCTTGTCGGAGAAGTAGCTCACCACGGCCGCGATCGCCCCGCCGATCAGCAGCAGCACCACGATGGTGAGGACGGCGGACTGGCGCTCGATGAGCCACTCTCGGGCATCCTCCCCCACACGTTGGAAGGCGTCGGGCTGCTTGAGCTCCCGCTGGGTCATCTTCTCAGGGTTGGCCACCGCGTATTCCTCTTCTTCTCTGGGACGAAAGGCGGCGCAATGTACGGAGCGCCAGCCGGGGGTGTCAACGCGAAGCCGCCTCAGCGCTTGCCGGACTTGGACTTGGGCTTGGACTTGAGGGTGAGGCGCTTGCGAGCCACGCGCTTGGCCTGGCCCGGCCGCTCCTTGAAGAGCAGGCGCAGGGGCACCCGCAAATCGAACGTCTTGCGGAGCTGGTTGGTGATGTAGCGCTTGTACATGTCCGGCACGCGCTGGGGGTAGTTGCAGGTGAGGGCGAAGGTCGGCGGCGCCGTGCCCACCTGGGCGATGTAGTACAAGCGCAGGGGCTTGCCGGCGACGATGGGGGCCGGGTTGGCGTCCACCATGTGCTCCAGCAGCCGGTTGAGCTGGGGGGTGGGCGCCCGGTAGCGGAACTGCTCGGCCAGCTCCACGGCGATGTCCAACACCTTCTCCACCTTGGAGCCCGTCAGGGCCGAGGTGAAGACGATGGGGGCATAGCCCACGAACTTCAGCGAGTGCTTGAGCGCCTCGCGGAAGGCCTCCTGGCGACGCTGGTCCGTGCCGATGAGGTCCCACTTGTTGATGACGATGACCAGGGCGCGGCCCTTCTCCTCGGCCAGGCCCGCCAGCTTGGCGTCCTGGTCCACGGCCGGCTCGGTGGCGTCCATGAGGAGCACCGCCACGTCGCTGCGCTCCATCACCTTGAGCGCCGCCACCACCGAGAACTTCTCCACCCGGTGGGCGATCGAGCTCTTGCGGCGGATGCCGGCGGTGTCCGTGAGGACGACCTTCTTGCCCTTGTACTCGAGCGTCGAGTCGATCGGGTCTCGCGTGGTGCCCGGCACCTCGCTGGCCACCACCCGCTTCTCCTTCAGCAGGGCGTTGACCAGGGTGCTCTTGCCCACGTTCGGCCGGCCGATGATGGCGATGCCAATGGCATCGTCGTCCTTCTTCTCGGCGTCCTCGCCCTCCTTCTTGGGCGGCAGCTTGTCGAGCAGCGCCTCCACCAGCCCGTTCACGCCCAGGGCGTGCTCGGCCGACAGGGGCAGCACATCGCCCAGGCCCATGCGGAAGAACTCCCCGGAGAGCGCCTGGACCTGCACCGACTCGCTGTCGAGCTTGTTGGCGGCCACCACCACGGGCTTGCCGCTCTTGCGCAAGAGCTCCGCCACCGCCTGGTCCGCCGCCGTGAGGCCGGCGCGCCCGTCGGTGACGAAGAGGATGGCGTCACACTCCTCCACGGCCAGCTGCGCCTGCTCGCGCACCTGCTTGAGCAGCGAGTCCTTCTCGCCGGGCACGAAGCCGCCCGTGTCGATGAGGGTGAAGGCCCGGTCTCCCCACTCCGCGTCGGCGTAGTGGCGATCCCGGGTCACTCCGGGCACGTCCTCCACGAGCGCCAGGCGGCGCTTCACGAGGCGGTTGAAGAGCGTGGACTTGCCCACGTTGGGGCGGCCGACGATGGCGACCAGCGGTTTCATCACTCGTATCCCAGCTTCTTGAGGCCGGCGGCGCTCTCGCTCCAGCGAGGCTCCACCCGGACTCGGAGCGAGAGGTACACGTGCGCCCCCAGCAACCGCTGGATGGCCTTGCGCGCGTCCGTCCCGATGGTCTTCAACATCTGTCCCTGCTTGCCAATGATGATGGCCTTCTGGCTGTCGCGCTCCACGTAGATGGAGGCGGCGATCCGGATGAGCCCCGCGAGGCCACTCGGAGGCGCGTCCGGCAGCGGCTCGCGCTCGGACTCGTCGAACACGTCCACCAGCACCGCCGTGGAGTACGGAATCTCCTGGCGGCAGTGGCGCAGCACCTGCTCGCGGATGTACTCGGCCACCAGCGTGCGCTCCTGCTGGTCGGTGAGCATGTCCTCGTCGAAGACGGGATCGCCCTCGGGCAGGTGCCCCAGCACCGCCTGGAAGAGCCGGTCCACCCCGTCGCCCTCCCGGGCGGAGATGGGCACCACCTCCGCGAACGGAAACTCGTTGCGGTAGCGCTCGATGAGCGGCAGCACCAGCGCCTTCGGAATGGCGTCGATCTTGTTGATGACCAGGAAGGTCGGCTTGCCGATGCGCTGCAGCCGCTCGAGGATCATCCGGTTGCCCGGGCCGATCTCCGGCTTCTCGCCGGGCACCGACTCGATGACGAAGAGGACGAGATCCACCTCCTCGGCGGCCTGGAGGGCCGTCTCCACCATGTAGCGGTTAAGCTCGCCCTTGGCCTGGTGGATGCCCGGGGTGTCGATGAAGGCCACCTGCCCCTCCGGACGCGTTACCACGCCCAGGATGCGGTTTCGGGTGGTCTGAGGCTTGGGCGAGACGATGGCGATCTTCTCGCCGGTGAGCTGGTTGAGCAGGGTGCTCTTGCCCACATTGGGTCGCCCGATGAGCGCGGCAAAGCCGCTGCGGTATTTCTTCGAAGCCATCGTTCTGAAGGTGGTCTGGGAGCCCTCCCAAGGGAGGACTCCGTGAAACTGCTCGGTCTGCATGCACTCCCCTGCCCGCCTGACGGGCAGGCGGGTTACCGCGGTGACGACGTCGAAATCGTGACCTTGTTGATTCTCACATCCTCCGTGGGCCGGTCGTTCGGGTCCTTCGGAAGCTCATTGGCGATACGGTCCACGACCTCATACCCGCTTACCACCTCGCCGAAGATCGTGTGTCGGTTATTGAGGTGGGGGGTGGGCACCACGGTGATGAAGAACTGGCTGCCGTTGGTGTTGGGCCCCGCGTTGGCCATGGCCAGCAGCCCCGGCTTGTCGAAACGCCTGCCGCTCTGGAACTCATCCTCGAAGCGGTAGCCCGGGCCACCGTTCCCCCGGCCGAGTGGGTCTCCCCCCTGGACCATGAACTCGGGGATACACCGGTGGAAGATCGTCCCGTCGTAGAGCGGGGTGCCGACCTTGCGCTCGAACGTCTGGGGGTGTTTCCACTCCTTCTCGCCCGTGGCCAGCCCGACGAAGTTCTCCACCGTCTTCGGGGCGTCCTGGGGGAACAGCTTCACGACGAACTGCCCCTCGGTGGTGTCGAAGGTGGCGTACAGTTCCCTACCTTCGCGCGCCTCGTCCATCATGCCCATGGTGGTGCTCCGGAAATGCTCGTGAAGGGGTCTACTGCTTCAGGTCCTTGGGCGGCTTGTCGCTCAGCTCGATCTTCGTGAGCGTCACCGGGGTGAGCGGCCGGTCCTTGTCATCCCGGGGGACCTGGGAGATCGCCACCGCCACCTCATAGCCCTGCACCACCTCGCCAAAAATCGTGTGCTTGCCGTTCAGGTACGTGGGCGTGGAGGTGGTGATGAAGAACTGGCTGCCGTTGGTGTTCGGCCCCGCGTTGGCCATGGCCAGCAGCCCTGGCTTGTCGAAGGTGCGCCCGCTCTGGAACTCGTCATCGAAGCGGAAGCCCGGGTGCCCCCGGCCGGTGCCGGTGGGGTCCCCGCCCTGAATCATGAACTCGGGGATGACGCGGTGGAACACGGTGCCGGGATAGAGCGGCTGCTTGGACTTCTCGCCCGTCACCGAGTGCTTCCAGAGCTTCTCGCCCGCGGCCAGCCCCACGAAGGTCGCCACCGTCTTGGGGGCCTCCTTGGGGAAGAGCCGGACGACGATGTCGCCCTGGCTCGTCTTGAAGGTGGCGTAGAGGTCCTTGCCCTTCTGGGCCTTCTTCATCCACTTGCCAGCGGGAGCGGCGCCGCTGGCAAGGGTGGCGGCCAGGAGGAGCGTGGTCGCGAGGAGGCGGGACATGGCGGGCGACCTTATTCGCCACCCTCCCCCCCGACCAAGGGGTTTCACTGGGGGGTGTCGTCCTTGCGAAGCATCTCCAGGGTGGCGCGGGCGGCGGCCTGCTCCGCCTCCTTCTTGCTGCGGCCGCTGGCGCGCGCGTACAGCTCCGAGCCGATGCTGACCTCCACCTCGAAGGTCTTCTCGTGGTCCGGCCCCGCTTCGGACACCACCCGGTAGCGCGGCGAGAGCTTGAGCCGGTTCTGCACGTCCTCCTGGAGCTTCGTCTTGTAGTCCAGGCCGCTGCGGCCCTGGGCCACACCCTCCAGGGCATCGGAGAAGTGCCGGTCCACCAGCGTCATCACCGCGTCCATGCCCGTGCCCAGGTACAGCGCGCCGATGACGGCCTCCATGGCGTCCGCCAGCACCGAGCTCTTCTCCCGGCCGCCCGTCATCTCCTCGCCCCGGCCCAGCAGCAGCAACTCGCCCAGGTTCAGCGCCCGGGCGATGCGCGCCAGCCCCTCCTCATTGACGATGAGGGCGCGCAGCTTGGACAGCTCGCCCTCGGAGGCGTTGGGGAAGCGCTCCATGAGCCGGTGGCTGATGGCCAGGTCCACCACCGCGTCCCCGAGGAACTCCAGCCGCTCGTTGTCCTGCATCCCGGAGTCCCGGTGCTCGTTGGCGTAGCTCTTGTGGGTGAGCGCCGCCAGGCCCAGGTCCTTGCGGAGGAAGGCCACGCCCAGCCGCCCCTCCAATGTCTGCACTCGCTCCTGAAGGCTCGGCTTCTCCACGCGCCTACTCCGAGAGCTGGCTCGCCAGTTCCTCGGCGAGCGCGTACGGATCGGCCTTCCGCTCGGCGATGCGCCCGGCCACCTCGTCCAGCCGGCCGCGCTCCCGCTCGAGTCTCGCCAGCGCCCCGCGCAGCAGTCGCTCCCGCAGCAGGGCGATGAACTGCATGGCGGCCCGGGCCCGCTCCTTGTCCTTGCGCAGGCCCGTCTCGTCCAGGAAGGCGCGGTGCTGCGCCACCGCCTCCACCAGCTCGTCCACGCCCGTGTCCTTGGCGGCCACCACCTTGAGGATGGGCGGCTCCCACTCGCGCGGGCCCTGCTCCTCCTCCACGTGGCGCCCCTCGGCCTTGGCCCGCACCATGCGGTGGTGCGCGTCGTGGTCCATGGGCGCGGCTTTCACCGCGTGGCGCAGCTCCAGCATCATCCGCAGCTCGCGCACCATGCGGTCCGCGCCGTCCAGGTCCGACTTGTTCACCGCGAAGATGTCGGCCACCTCGAGGATGCCGGCCTTGATGGCCTGCACGTCATCGCCCATGCCCGGCACCGTCACCACCACGGTGGTGTGCGCCATCTGGGCGATGTCGATCTCGTCCTGCCCCACGCCCACTGTCTCCACGAGGACGACGTCCTGCCCCATGGCGTCCATGACGCGGATGCAGTCGCCGGTGGCGCGCGACAGGCCGCCCAGATTGCCGCGCGTGGCCAGCGAGCGGATGAAGACGCCCGGATCCGTGGCGTGCTCCTGCATGCGGATGCGATCGCCCAGGATGGCGCCGCCGGTGAAGGGGCTGGTCGGGTCCACCGCCAGCACGCCCACCCGCTTGCCCTGCTTGCGGAACCTGGCGATGAGCCGGTCCGTCAGCGTGGACTTGCCCGCGCCCGGCGAGCCGGTGATGCCGATGATGTAGGCGTGACCCGTGCGTGGAAACAGGGCCTGCAGGTCCGCCTGCGCGGTGGAAACCCCGTCATCGATGTTGCGCATGAGCCGCGAGGCGGCCCGGATGTCACCGTCGATGACTCGCTGCGAGAGTTGCGTCGCCGTTGCCAAGCTCACTCCTGTGGCGCGTCCACGCCCACGGCCTTCACGGCCTCCGCGGGGACCTTCAGCAGGTCCGCCACCAGGCGGACGACGCCGGGGAAATCATCCAGATCGAATCGCTCCGACCACACCTTGCCCTTGGCGCCCGCCAGCAGGCCCCGGAACGTGCGGCCGGCCAGCCGGGCGGCGGCGAAGCGGTAGGGCTCGCCGTTCACCGACAGCTGCACCAGCACCTCCAGGCTGCTGCGCGGAGGCACCAGCGCCTGGGACCCGAAGGCCTCGGCCAGCTCCCCGTAGCTCACCAGCCCCTTGCTGGCGGGGATCGCCGCCTGCGAGCGGGACAGGGCCTCGTCCACCAGCGCCAGCAGGTAGCTGCTCAGCCCCGAGAGCTCTCGGAACTCGGACAGCTCGAAGCGGTGCCCCGCTCCGACCGTCAGTACCTCCTCGGCCTTCCGCACCTGCTCGACCTGGAAGTGCCCCTCCCGGTTCGCCGCCAAGGTGAAGGACATGGCTCCGGCCTTCAGCTCCGCGGTCAGCGCCAGCGTCTCCGGGTCCACGCTGGGGCTCAGTCCCAAGGCTTGGAGCTGCGCCGAGCGGCGCTCCAGGTGGAACAGGGACTCATCGAAGTCGTCGCTGATGCGCTGCGTCAGCGCCTCGGCGCTCTCCACGCCCTCGAGCCAGATGGAGGGCAGCCCCACCACGGCCGGAGGCGCCACGGGGACCAGCTGATCCCCCGAGACCTGAAACGTCACGCTCGGGATGGGCTGGTGGGTGAGTGGGTTCTCCAGGGCGGAGCCCTCCCCCAGCTCCAGCACCGCCTGGTCGCCGGCGGTGCCCTTCTCCACGCGCAGTCCGAGCTGCTCGAGCCGGGAGGTCGTCATCCGTCAGGCCTTGAAGATCTCTCGGGCGATGATGGAGCGCTGCACCTCGCTGGTGCCCTCGCCGATCTCACACAGCTTGGCGTCGCGCAGGTAGCGCTCGACGGGGAACTCGCGGGTGTAGCCGTAGCCACCGTGGATCTGCACCGCCTTGTTGCAGGCGCGCATGGCCGCCTCCGAAGCGAAGAGCTTCGCCATGGAGGCCTGCTGCGTGTACGGCTGGCCCGCGTCCGCCAGGTACGCCGCGCGGTGGACGAGCAGTCGCGCCGCATCCATCTCCGTCTTCATGTCCGCGAACATCCAGCGCAGGCCCTGGAACTCGGCGATGGGCTGGCCAAAGGCGGTGCGCTCCCGGGCGTAGCGCACCGACTCCTCCAGCGCACCCCGGCCCAGGCCCACCGCCAGCGCGCCGATGGTGATGCGGCCCTTGTCGAGGATCTTCAGCGTGTCGATGAAGCCGCGGTCCACCTCGCCCAGCCGCTGCGAGTCCGGCACCTCCACGCCCTCGAGGATGAGCTCCGCCGTGTCCGAGGAGCGCATGCCCAGCTTGCCGTGGATGGAGCGCTGGCTGAAGCCCGGCATCCCCTTCTCGAGGATGAAGGCGGTGATGCCCTTCTGCTTCTTCTCCGCCGAGGTGACGGCCAGCACCACGAACACATCGCCCACGGTGCCCTGGGTGATGAACATCTTCGAGCCGTTGAGCACCCACGTGTCGCCCTTGCGCACGGCGGTGGTCTTCATGCCGGCGGCGTCCGAGCCGGAGCCGGGCTCGGTCAGGCCCCACGCGCCCAGGAACTCACCGGTGGCCAGCTTGGGCAGGTACTTGCGCTTCTGCGCATCGTTGCCGAACACGCGGATGTGGCTGGTGCCCAGACCGTTGTGCGAGGCCACGGTCAGGGCCAACGAGCCGTCGTAGCGGGCGATCTCCTCCACCGCCACCGCCACGGCCAGGCTGTCCATCGCCGCGCCGCCATACTCCTCGGCCACCAGCATGCCCATGACGCCGAGCTGCCCCAGCTCGCGCACCACCTCCATGGGGAACTTCTCCTCCTTGTCCCATTCGCGGGCTTGGGTCTTCACCTTCCGCTCGCAGAAGTCCTTGAGAGCGGCCTTGAGGGCGCGGTGGCTTTCGGGAAGTTCGAGGTCCATGGTCGACGGTATCTAAGCGCAGAGAGTACCCGGCCATGTGGCCACGCCGGGGGGGAATGCAAGTTACGCTTCTCACACTGTCCGGGCCACGCTCATGGTGGCCCGGGAGAGCGTCCAGAGCTGGACGCTCGGCTGGCCTCAGACCGGGTACACGCCGTGCTTCTTCTCACTCCGGGGCTGGGTGCGGCGGGCGTAGACCTCGAAGCGCGTCGTCAGCTCATGACGCAGCCGGTCACCGGGGACGATCTCGTCCACCACCAGCTCGCTGGCCAGCTTGTAGATGTCCACGTCGGCCCGGTACTCGTCGCGGAGCTTCTGCACGTAGGCGGCGCGCTCCTCCTCGGGCTTCTCCTGGATCTTGTTGAAGTACACGGCGTTGACGGCGGCCTCGGGGCCCATGACGGCGATCATCGCCTGAGGCAGCGCCAGCGTGGCGTCGGGGGCGAAGCCCGGGCCGGACATGGCGTAGAGGCCGGCGCCGTACGCCTTGCGCACCACCACACAGATCTTCGGCACGCTGGCCTCGGACACCGCGGAGATCATCTTCGCGCCGGCGCGGATGATGCCCGCGCGCTCCACCTTGGTGCCGATCATGAAGCCGGGCACGTCCGCCAGGTAGAGCAGCGGGATGTTGAAGGCGTCGCACAGCCAGATGAAGCGCGCGGCCTTGTCCGCCGAGTCCACGAAGAGCACCCCGCCCTTGTACTTGGGCTGGTTGGCGACGATGCCCACCGCCCGGCCGCCGATGCGCGCCAGGCCGGTGATGATCTCCTGGGCGAACAGCTTCTTCACCTCGAACCAGCTCCCCTCGTCGATCAGCTCGGCAATCAGAGCGTGCATGTCGAAGGGCTTGTTCTGGTCGGCGGGGATGATCTCGTCCACCCGCTTGCCGCTGGCCTTGGGCGCCAGGGCGTCCTTCTGGGGCGGGAGCTGGCTGAAGTTCTCCGGGAAGAAGCTCAGGTACTTCTTGGCCGCCTCGATGGCCTCCGGCTCCGTCTTCACCAGCACGTCGCCGCAGCCGGACACCGAGCAGTGCATCTTCGCCCCGCCCATCTCCTCCAGCGTCACCTTCTCGCCAATGACCATCTCCGCCATGCGCGGGCTGCCCAGGTACATGGAGGCGTTGCCGTCCACCATGATGACCAGATCGCAGAAGGCGGGGATGTACGCGCCGCCGGCCGCCGAGGGGCCGAAGAGCAGGCAGATCTGCGGCACGAAGCCGGACATGTGGACTTCGTTGTAGAAGATGCGCCCGGCGCCGCGTCGGCCAGGGAACATCTCCACCTGGTCGGTGATGCGGGCGCCGGCCGAGTCCACCAGATAGAACAGCGGGCAGCGCAGGGTGCGGGCCGTCTCCTGGATGCGGAGGATCTTCTCCACCGTGCGGGCGCCCCAGCTCCCCGCCTTCACCGTGGAGTCGTTGGCCATGATGGCCACGGTGCGGCCGGCCACCTTGCCCACGCCGATGATGACGCCATCGGAGGGCAGCTCGGCGTCGGCGTTGTTGGCGAGCTTCGCGTCCTCGATGAAGGAGTCCGGGTCCACCAGCAGCCGGATGCGCTCACGCGCGAACAGCTTGCCCGCCTCCTGGTTCTTCGCGTGGTACTTCTGCGCGCCGCCCTTCTCTACCTCGGCGATCTTCTCGAGCAGCTTCTGGTCGTAGGACATGGCGGGGGGCCACATACCAGAAAGGCGCTTGGCTGGCTGCTCTCTCCTCGGGGGGAATGACCGCAAGCAGGCCTTCTCGCGCTCGCCTGCTCACTCGCTGGGAAAGATTTTTCACAGGGATGCCGGGCAGAGCACCCCTGCCTACCTTGAGAAAGCATCGGGGGGCGGTGACGCAGAGGGGCTCGGCGCCCCCCGAGTGTTCTGGCCCAGGAGGGAAACATGCTGTTCGCGAAGAAGGCGAAGTGGGCTGCCAAGAGCGGCCTGTACCGGAAGCTGCTGGCGGAGAAGATCATCAACGACATTCCACGGTTCGCCAAGGACAAGTGGGATGACTTCGACGCCGATGACGTGCTGCGCCATATCGGTCTCACCACCACCAAGCCGGTGAAGAGCAGCCTGGGCGGTCTGGGCGCGTTCATCATCGGCGCGGCCGTGGGCAGTGTGGTGGCCCTGATGCTGGCGCCCACGCCCGGCGTGGATCTGCGTACCCAGGTCAAGGACAAGGCCATGGGCTACCTGAACAAGCAGAACATCAACCTTGGCCAGGAGAAGACGGCCAACGCCTGAGTCGCTTCAGGTGGAAGTTGGAGCTTCACCGGAGGCCGGTGCGCGCTGCGTGCCGGCCTCTGTTATTTCGCTATCGCGCGCGGCCGCGAGTCCGGGGAGGCCCGGCACCGGGATCGCCGCGCAGCCGCGCGCCCTGCTCGGCGAGGCACCCGGCGTTGCGGAACTCGTTGGCGTTGGCGGAGGCCCTCATGAGCGCGCCTTTCGCCGCCGACGCTCCCGAGGTGCCCTTGGCGGCGTTGTAGGCCGCGCGGGCGGTGAGCACCCGCTGGTCCAGGTGCGACTGGTACTGGGCTTGATGGGACGGAGGCGGCGCATGCCGGCCCGGGAAGTTGGCGGGGGGCGTGGCGGCGGCGGCGTTGTCATCCGTCGCGTCCGCCACGTCGCGCTTCATCTGCTCCTCGGCCTTCTTGCGCCAGTTGTTGATGCACTTGGCGGCGGTGTTCCCGTCCACCACCTCGCCCGGGGCGCAGGTGGGGGATGACACATTGCCCAGGCCCGAGCCCGCGGCGCCTCCGGGGCCCCCGGCGCTGGCCGCCGAGCCTCCGGCCCCGGCTCCGCTGGAGGCACCCGCGCCGGGGGGCTGATTGCGAGCCTCCCGCTCCGCGCCGCGCCACTTCTTCTGGTGATCGCTGACGTAGCTCGAGGTGCGGCTGTCCTCGTCCGCGTGGCGGTCCCGCTGGCGGTAGTGCTCCTCCGGGCGGCCGTTCTCGTAGTTGTGCTGCCGCCGATCGGCGGTGTTCGAGTTCTCCAGGCCCGTGTGCCGCCCATGCTCGTGGCGAGGGTTGGCGGCTCGGCCTTGCTGGGGCACCGCCGGCGCCTCGTGGCTGATGTAGCCGTCCACGAGGTTGCGGCAGGGATCGCCACGCGCACTGCGGTTCAAGCCATCCGTGGAGCGCCCGGTCTCACGGAAGTTCGAGTCACGCACCATGTGGCCGGACTGGCAGGAGGCGAGGTACCGGTCCCCGGGCGTGGGCCGGTGCAGCGGGGAGCCGTCGCTGGCGGTGCCCGAGTCCCGCTCGGGCTGGGTGGCGCTGTCCCAGCGCTGGCACTTCTCGCGGGCGTTGCCGCAGAGCCGATCCACGTGCGAGTACGAGCCGAACCAGTCCGGGTTCAGCTTGGCGTTGATGAGCAGCTGCTGGCAGTGCCGCGAGAAGAAGGTGCTCCCGCCCCCTTCGAGGTAGTTGGCGGGTGTATGCGGCGCGGGAGTTGGGGCGTCACTCACCTGGGACTCCTACCAGAGCGGGGGTCGATCACTGAGGCGGGAGATGAAGCCCTCCAGGGGAAGGCGCCGGAACTTCTTCCCATCCTGGGAGTCCGCCAGGCACTCCGGGCTCGTCACCAGCAGCCGCTCGCGCACGTCGAACGCGCTGGCCCTCAGCGAGGCATCCGCCTCTTCGAGCGTGGGGCCCTGGAGCCGCAACAGTCCGTCCTCCTCCCCCGCGAGCCAGACGGTTCCGGCGTACTTCGCCACGTCCGTCACCATGCCCGGGGACTCCACCACCTCGGACCAGCCGTACACCGAGCCCTCCATCACCCCATTGTCCCCGCAGGCATACACCTCGTCCTCGGAGACCGCGTGGATGCCCGTGAGCACGGCCTGCGTGAAGGAAGGGACGGTGTTCCACTTCCCGCCGTTCCACCACGCGATGAGGCCGTTTCGCCCGACGGCATAGATGAAGTCGCGAGCCAGCCCGTGCATCGCGATGATCTCGCCCGGCGAGTCCCACTCCTGCCACCGCTTGCCGTCCCAGCAGAACAGCGCGGACTCCCGCTGGCCGACCTTGGGGCCCCACGCCAGCACGAACTGATCGTCCAGGCCCCACACCCCCATGGCCAGGAAGGGCAGCGCGTGGAACTTCCAGTCCGGGTGGAGCGGATCCTCGGCCCGGTTGATGTGCATCCCTCCCCGGAGGTGGCTGCCCTCGGCCACGTACACGCTCCCGGAAGGCGAGCGCCACAGACCGGTGAGCCACCCGACCTGGCCCAGCAGCGTGAAGACCTGCCCGTTCACCACCTGTCCCACCCAGGACTCGGCATGGTCCTCCACCCAGCCCGGGCCTTCCCAGCGATCGGCCAGGAAGTGGCAGTCCCAGGCCGAGGGTCCGCTGGCCTGCCGGAACTCGTGTGCCAGCTTCATGGAAGCTCAGGCCCCCGTGGCGCGCTTGACGTTGAGGTGGGCCTTGAACTGGTTGACCTCGGGGTGCGCCTGCTTCAGCGCCGCCATGCTCTGCTCGACGCGCTGAGTGACTTCAGGGTCCTCTTTGCGGAGCTTTCGACCGAAGACGAACATGTACATGATCGTGTCGGGCAGCGAGGGGTGTGGCACCGCGCGGAAGAAGAAGATGCGCAGGGTCGCCGGATCGTCCACGTCGATCTCCGCATCCGGCGTGAAGTGGCTGTTCTTCTCGAGGTAGTCCTGCAAGAAGCCTTCGGCGGTCTCTGCGACCTGCGCGATATCCATCGGCGACCCTCCTGCTCGCGGAGGCCTCTTGCGCCTCCGTGAATCCACGGCTGATAGTCCTACAGCCTTCGAGGGGTTGCCAGGAGCCAATGTGCCGACATCGGGAGGGATTTGAGGATGCGAGAGTCGCGTGGCCCAGGGGTCGACGTGCTCGCGGACAGTCCCGAGGTGAGCGTGACTCGCTGCGCGCTGGGGCTGACGCTGTACCTGGACGAGCCTTTCGTCTGGGCGAGCGAAGGCGCCCGGGCCCTGCTCGAGTGCTACCTGCAGCTGGCGCCGAGGGAGGCGCTGTCCTGGTACACCACCTCGACGCTCGATGCGTGGCACCGCTTCACGCCGGAGGCGGCCGAGAGCATCCTGGAGTCGCTGCCCGTGCCCTGGTCCGAGGAGCGCGTTCGCCACTTGTTCACCTTCCGTCTGGCGGACGAGCTCGGGGCTCCCGGACTGGGCTTCCTATATAAGGAGATGGATGCGGCCCGGGGGCGGCGGGGCTTCCTCCAACTGCTGCTGCCCGAGCGGCATGACCCGAAGGATCTGCTGCGGCTGGCGAACGAGATCGGCGAGCGCTGGCCCGTGCTTTGTGGCGTGGGTGGCTACATGGGCACCTGGAACGAGTGGCTCAAGCCCACCGCGTTCTGGAGCCTGCTTCGCTGGAGCAAGCGCTTCCTGGGGCTCGATATCCAGGATCCGGATCCCATGTGCTGGTTCGCCGCCGACGGGTTGCCTGGCAGCAACTGGCTGACGCTCGTGGGAGATGGCCTCGCCGAGCGGATCGGGCTGGACGTGCCGGCCCTCCAGGCGCAGCGGTGGACGGAGGGCACTCGGGTCCATGCGCTGCGGCGGGCCACGCTCATCCAGGCGGGTGCCGCGCCCACGCTGGGAGATGTCAACGCGCTGAGCTACCCCGCCGCCTACGCGGAGGTGGCTCGGGTGCTGGAGCCCTACTTCGTGAAGGAGGCGCCCGAGTACTGGGGCGGCTTCCACGAGGAGAAGAAGACGGCGCAGTGGCTGCGGCGCCTCGTCTACCCCGAGGACCTGCGCTGACGCGGGGGCTCACTCCTCCCGGGAGATGAGCACCACGCCGCGATCCCCGCTCGCGCTGGAGCCCGTGAGCAGGCAGGTGGCGGCTCCTGGATCGCCGCGCAACATGCCCTCCACGGCGATGGCGAGGCCCGTGGGCATGGCGGCGGCTCCGAGATCGCCCAGGCACTCCGAGAGGAACTCCAGCGCGGCCGTCGGCGGCATCACGTCGTGCGCCACCCGCGGCCAGGCGAGCTGGAACTCGTGGATGCGCAGCTCCTCGGCCGTCATGTCCGAGAGCCACCAATCCAGGGTGCGCTGCTCCTCGCGCAGGCGCTCGGACACCACCCGACCCGCGCGGGTGAGGCCCGTGGCCATGCAGGGAACCTCGTTGTCCCACCTGGCCGGCTCGCGATCGGTGGCCACCGTGTCGAGCCGCGCCAGCACGGGCCAGCGCGCCCGCTTCGCCACCTCGGGACGGGCCAGCGCGAAGAACGCCGCGCCCTCCCCTGCCAGGGCGGCATTCAGGTTCTCGCCGTCGAAGAGGCGCTGCTGGGCGATGAGCGTCTCCACCACCTCGGGATCGTAGGAGGTGTCCACTCCTCCCACGAGCGCCACGTCGACCTGTCGATTGCGCAGCACCGCGCCCGCCTCCAGCAGGGCGAAGGCGAGCGAGGCGTGTCCCCGGGGCTCGACGTGGACCAGGGGCTTCAACCCCCGCTCCTCCAACGGCTTCACCAGCGCCCGCTCCACCTGGAGGCGCTGTTCCCGGAAGGCCTTGTCCCCCAGCCGCTCGGGCAGGCAGATCACCAGCGCCACGGTGGCGTTCGGGGGCAGCTCGCCCAGGGAGTCCAGCAGTTGGGTGAGCGTTCGGGTGGCGATGGGCGCGAGGCGGGCGGCCCCGGAGTCCCTCGTGGGCAGGGTGCGGATGGGCGCCATCGTCACCTTCTTGCCGTTGGGCGCGCGGAACGGCGTCTCGGAGAAGGCGGACAGCTCCGCGCGCCGGAAGGCCCACGTCTGGTAGGGCGAGAAGGCCAGCCCGTTCCACGCGGCCGTCCCGACGATGACGGGGGCCGCGCCGAAGCGGCCTCCGAAGTGGGCGGACTCAGGAGGGAGCGGCGCGCTCACACCGGCTCCTTCTCGACGACCTGGATGTACTCCAGGCGGCGCGAGGGCCGGGGCACGGGCACCACGGTGCGCCACGTCAGCTCCAGCGTCTGCTCGTCCGAGGGCCGCAGCAGCACTGTGTCCAGCACCGGCCGGTACTCGGTGTTGGTGCGATCCGTGCGGGCGCTCACGCCGAAGTGCAGCTTGGGCAGGGCGAACTGATACAGCCCCTCGGCCGAGAGGTTGAGCAGGCGCACCATCTCGCTCCCCTTGAGGTACTCGGGGCAGATCAGCGCGGGCGTGGCGAGCTGGTGGTGGCGCTCGTCGAAGTCCAGGGGTAGCAGCGGCATGCGCTCCTTCATCCACCGCTCGTCCATTGTCCCGGTGTAGCGCCGGCGAGGCTCCCAGTGGCGCCCCAGCGCCCCTACCCCCGCGGGCGCGGGTTTCGTCCGCACCGTGGAGATCAGATCGGCCGGATCCTCGATCTGCGGGCCAAGCTGATGAACCAGGGCATTCGAGTCGCGCGTGACGCCACGGCCCAGGGGGTTGCGGGGCTCCTCCAGCGGCGGCTTGCTGGGATCGCTCGCGTCCACGCCGCCGTAGGCGTACTCCCAGCGCAGGGGCAGGCTCGTGAAGGGCTCGGGCGGACCGAGCGTCAGCCCGAGGGCGCCCTTGTACCAGACGCGGGTTCCGAACACGCGCAGGCTCTTGGCGACGGGCCCCACCTCCACGTGGACGTCGAGCTGCTTCACCGGCTCGCCGCCCTTGCTCATGGCGTGGCCCACCACCACCACGTCCGTGGAGGGCTTGCGGATGCACACGTCCGCCGGGAGCTTCACGCTGGAGGCCTCGGGCTTGTCCTTGTCCCAGGGCTCGTCGGCGTAGCGCACCTCCGCGCCACCGACGCGCGTCACCCGTGCGCTGCCCGGCTCGATCGAGAACAGCTCCTTGATGAGGACCACCACCAGGTTGCCCCCGTCCATTCCCAGCTGGGGGACCAGGGCCACCGTGGAGCTCGTGGCGTTGTGCAGCTCGGGCGTGTTCACGTCACCTCACCTCGCATACCGCGTCGCCCAGCCGTCGGCCTTGCTCCGCCGGGCCCCGGCCTCCACGTGTGTCTTCCATGCCTCCAGCTGGGTGAGCTGTCGCGCGACGAAGTCCCCGCGATCCAGCGGGATGGCTCCGCCCGTGCGCACGGCCAGCTCCACGTGGGCCAGCCGCCGCTGCGCGGGGAGCGCGTCCTGGGACTCCAACTCCCACAAGGAGATCCGTGGACTCCAGACGTGCCCGAATCGGTAGCGCGTGCCCGCCTTGGCGTTGCGGTCGTGCTTCGACCACCACGCCGACCAGATCGGAGCCTTGTCCGTGAGGTCCGGCACGAGCCGGGGCGGCTCGAAGGCGCGCAGGAAGGGCTGTGCCTCACGCGGGTACTCGGGGTCCGGCAGGTCCTCCGTCAGGGAAGCGCCCGTGAGCCGCTGCAGTGCCTCCAACGCCGCGGCCTTCGCTTCGGGCTCCTCTCCCGCGAGGTGCTTCAGCAGCGCGTCCATGAACTCGAGGCTGCCGAACCAGCCGAGCGCCCGCAGCACCGTGGGCGCTCCTCCCGCCGCCAGCGCCGCGCGAAATGCCTCCGCCCCGTTCTCGTCCGAGGCCACGGCCAGGAAGAGGGCGGCGTCCGCGAACCCTCCCCTCCCCTCCTGAGTCAGGGCGTAGGCGCGCTCCAGGCCCGTCTCGCTGCGCCTCAGTAGAGCGCTCTCCAGCGCCGCGCGGACGACCTCCTCATCCTCGTGACGCAGTGCGTAGGTGAGCGCCTCGTGAGGAGCATCGCCCTGCGTGGTCCCCAGTCCCTGGCTGGCGGCTCGCACCACCTCCAGCTCCGGATCCTCCAGGCCGCGTATCGCCTCGGCCGCCGAGAGTGCCCCTCGCCGCGCCAGCACGCGCAGGCCGATGGCTCTCCGGGCAACCCCTTCAGCCGCCAGCCATGGTCGCACGGCCCCCTCGATTCCCGGGTGCGGCGCGAGAGCCAGCGCGTCGGTCACGGCCTCGGCCATCTTGGGATCATCGAGCTCCACCGTTCTAATGATGCGCAGCGCCTGATCGAGCGCGTCCTGCCCCGCCAGCGAGCCGAAGAGGAACAGGTTGGCCCAGGTCAGCTCCGGATCGGGCTCCGGCCGCTCTTCCAGCATCTTCACCAGCCGCGGCAGCACCTGGGGGCCACAGGCGACGATGGCATCCACGCGGCGCACCAGCCGCCGCTCCGTGCGCTCACCGTTCCACCAAGCGGTCAGCGGATGGGGCCGGCGCATGAGGCCGAACATCCCCAGGTCCTCCATGCACGTGCGCGCATGGCCCAGCAGCACCTCCTGCTCCTGCTTCGCGGTGCCGAAGTGGAAGTGCAGGGCCTCGTCATCCGTGGCGGCGGGTCTGTCTTCTTCCGCTGGAGCTTCCTTGGGAGTGTCCTCGCCAGCGGCCTCGAAAGCCGCCAGCCGGGCCTGCGCCGCCGCCAGTAGCGCGTCGAGCTGCGCCGGCGTCGTCACCGGCGGTGGCGCCTCGGGAGCGGGAGGAGGCGACGCCTCGGGCTCGGGCAGCTCCGGCAGGGGGATGGCGGGCAGCAGCACCTCCCGTTCGGGATCGAGCAGCCGAGGCTCCCGGAGGCTGGCGCGCACGGGCTCGCGGACTCCCGCGCGCTCCTCGGGCCGCGCTTCGTCCTCCGCGAGCGGCTCGCCCACGGCCCGGATCGCCGCCTTCATGGCCTGCTGGATCAGATCCAGCTCGGCGATCCCGCCGGGGTCCGCCGTGGGCACCTGCGCCAGGAGCGTGGCCGCCATATGGAGGTGAGCGGCCATGGCCTTGAGGCTCTCGCGCTGGGTCGCCCAATCCCCACGCGCCGCGCTCGCCTCGTAGACCTCTCGCAGGGCCAGCGCGAGCTGCTCCTCGGCCTGGCGGACCGGCAGTGCGGGATCCGCCACCGCGCGCAGCCCCAGCAGCGCCTCGTCGAGCAGCGCCTGGACCGTCTGAATGCCCACCCGCCCGCTCACGCCCGCATCCTTACCGGGAGTCCCCGAAGCCCACGTTGCCCGTCACGCAGACGGGCTTGCCCTCGAAGTGGACGGTGACGGCGGGCACGGGCAGGCCCCATGCCACGCCACGGTTCACGCCCGCCACGGTGATGTCCTTGGTGAGCGCGACGCCGGGCTCGTTGCCCTTCATGTTCCCCGTCTTGCAGAACGAGCTGTGGACCTTCTTGCTCTCGATCTCGATGTTGCTGCACTTGACGCTCAGCGAGCCCGAGTCGCCCATGATCGGATACGGCATGGGCAGGGGGCTGGGCGCCGCGGGCGTGTGGCACATGTTGGGCGCCATGGGCACCACCTGGTGCTTGCTCTTCTCTCCAACGACGGTCAGGCCTAGCGCGGTGACGCTCATGGGCGCGGCTCCTAGTTCAGCTTGATGAGGGTGGCGAGGATCTTGGCCATCTCCCGCGCCCGAGTGAGCACGCGGTCGGCATACAGCTCGACCTCGGCCGGCATGATCTGCAGGAAGGCTCCAGGGACGCGCAGCAGCGCCTTCTCCTCGGCCGTGACGGAGAAGCTGCGCACGCGCGCGTTCACCGCGCCCTGGCGATCGATCGGCAGCGCGCGCTGGGTGGCGAGCAGGCCCGCGATGATCGGTGTCTCCGAGCCGTCCACGACGACCCGGGCCCCCGAGGCCAGCGCCTCATCGAGGAGCGCCGGATCCACCGAGGCATCCACCGGCAGCACGTGCTCCGCCGCGCCGATGCGCACCCGCCACCCCTCCCCTTCCCGCGCCACCAGTCGCCCGAGGCTCATGGCGGGCAGCGTCACCGAGGGCTTCGGCGCCAGGCGTACCTGCCGCTGGGGCTCCGTCGGGGACTCGGTCTCTTCAGGCTCCAGACTCTTGAGTGCCTGCATGGTCATGTCTCCCTGTTCAGCCCGGCATGATGGCCGGCGGGTTCATCTTGATCTCCGAGGAACCCTCGATGGTGACGCCCAACGCGCCCTTGATGGCCACGCCGCTGGAGTCGATGACGACCTCCGCCGCGCCGCACGACAGCGTGATCTTCCCCGAGGCCTCGAGGTTGACGGTGCTGGCCGTCACCACGCCCGCGGCGCCCGCGCTGATGGAGTGGCCTCCGGAGATGTCCTGGCTCTGGCTGGCCACGTTGATCGCCACGGCTCCCTTGGCGTCGATGGAGAGGGCCTTGGACACGTTCACGATGTAGGCCCCCACCGTCTCCAGCTTCGCCGCGCCGATCTGCTCGTTCTTGCCGCCGCCGACCAGCTCGATGCGCGCGGCGCCCACTGACTCCGTGGAGCTGCCGCCGACGGCGAAGGACACCCCGGTCGCGGAGTTGATGACCGCCAGCGCCCCGATGCTCTCGGTGACCGCGCCGTCGACCGTGGTCCCCCAGGTGCCAGAGCCGCCACCCCCACCACCGCCGCCACCCCCACCACCACCGCCTCCCCCTCCTCCACCGCCGCCTCCGCCTCCTCCGCCAGAGGGAGGAGTCAGGCCAGCCTGAGCCAGCGCGCCACTCGCCACGGCCTGTGCCATGCCTCCGGCCATGGAGGCAGCGGACATGTCATCCGAGGCCTCGGCGAGCTGCCCGACGGTCGATCCAAAGACCGCGACCGCCGGGTTGTCGCCCCCCAGCAGCGCCGCGGCCGGGCCCGCGAACTCCGCAGCGGTGCCGATGGCGTCTCTCGCGGCATTCACGGCAGGCGCCAGGGGCCCGAGCAGAGCCGCCTCGGCCCGGCTCGCGGCCATGGCGGCGGCACTGGTCGCGGCGGCGATGGCCTCCGAGGCGATGATCTCGAGCACGGCGGCGGCGGGGCTGCCGATCTGCATGTTCTCCATGCCGCCCACGCTCATGGAGACCCCGCCGGTGATCTCCTCGGTCACCCCACCGCTGACCTTGACCGCGCGCGTGGCCCCCACGTTCACCGTCTGGCTGCCGCCCACGGCGGCGTTGTGGATGCCCTGGACCGACACCGTCTCGTTCGCGCCGACGGACAGGGTGCGATCCGCGCCGACCGTGCGGTTCTGGTTCTGGGCGATCTTCGCCTTCTTGTTGTTGGCGACCTTGATGCTGATGTCGTGGGCGCCATTGATGTAGACGCGCTGGTTGTCCGACGAGTCGTCGAAGCTGACCTCGTTCGAGCCGCCCGCGCCGGGAGACGAGTTGGAGCGGTGCCCGGACACCGTCTTCTGCGCCGGCAGGCTGTAGTCCGGAGGGTTGAGCGGGTTGTACACGCGCCCCATGCAGACGGGGCGGTCCGGGTCGCCCTCGACGAACTCGACGAGCACCTCCCACCCGATGCGGGGGATCATGACCGAGCCGGTGGTGTGCGCCTGGGAGACGCGGATCCAGCAGGACGACTTGTCGTCCATCTTGCCGTCGCGATCCCAGTGGAACTGGACCTTCACCCGGCCGTGCTCGTCGCAGTGGATCTCCTGGCCCGCGGGGCCCGTGACGCGGGCAGTCTGGAGCCCGAAGATCCGAGGCCGCGGAGTGTCACGCCGAGGCCGGAACACCTGCGCCACGGGCACGACGTCGAAGGCCACCTCACAGCGGGCCTCGCCCTTGTCCACCAGCGGCCCCGCCAGGTCCGAGGCGTGGAAGCGCACGTGCAGGCGCGCCCCGCTGACGAAGTACTCGCCATCCGCGAACGGGTGTCCCTCCAGGGATACGCGCCGGCCCGGCGCCAGGGCGATGGCGTTGGTGCGCGCCTGGGCGGTCTGGCGTCGCCCGCGAAGCTCCTCCAGCCGCCGCTGGGCGAGCCGCTTGCCGTCCGCCGGCTGGGTGTAGCGGCCGGGGGCCTCGTACCACTCCGAGGAGACCGTATCCTCGGCCTCCTTCTCGGCGGCCAGCTTCTTGGAGGGCTGCAGCATGTCGTAGTCGTCCAGGCTCACCTTGGAGACGCTGGCGCGCACGCCGCCGCGCCAGTCCCACACCGCCACGGCGTCACCGCCATGGGCCACGTCATAGCGGAACGGGAGCGAGGCCGGCTCCAGCGTCTCCGCCGTGCCGCTGGCGTCGGAGAGCACCATCACATGCCCCTCGGCGCTGTGCTCGAAGGCGAACCAGATGCCCTCCTCTTCGAGGAGCCGGCACACGAAGTCCCACTCGGACTCGTCGTACTGAACGCAGTACTCGCGCTTCGGGTACGTACCCTCCAGGCGCCAGCGGAACAGGCGCTCCTCCAACCCCGCGTCCTTGAAGAGGGCCTTCACGATGTCCGGCACCGCCATCTCCTGGAAGATGCGGAAGCCGTACCGATAGGAGATCAGCCACGGCTGGGGTACCAGCGTGAGCCGGTAGCGCACGGGCCGGTCGGGATCGTCCGAGGCGATGACGTCGATGCGCTCCACCACGCCGTCCACGTCGCGCATCTGCCCGAAGGTGTCCTCGAGCACCACGTGGACGTTGCCGCCGCGCGCCTCCTCCAGCTCGAGCTCCGGCGTGGAGAGATCGAGCTCGAACACGAAGCGCCGAGACACCTCCTCCTCCCCGCGCAGGGCATGCACGACCAGCTCCCCGTTCTGTCCGGGGATGATGGCGGTGGCGGTCACGGCCTGTCGCGGTTCGCTCATGGGGCGGAGGGCCTCAGTTGCTCTTGTGCAGCACCTGGTTGAGCACCTTGTTGTTCTTCACGATGACGGTGGGAGCCTTGATGGTGATCATCCCACTGGCGAGCAACTCCAACGTGCAGCCTCCGCCCCGGACCACGAGCCGGGTCTGCGCCGAGAAGGTGATGTTGGTGGCCTTGACCTTCAGGCCGCCGCCGGCGGTGAGGGCCACGGCGCCCTTGGCGGAGTCGGTCCGGCTGCCTCCACATTTGATCTGCTCGGCGCCAGCGGTCATCACATAGGCGGCGCCGCACGAGACGGACATCTGCTTGGCCTTGATGAACTTGAGGGCGCCGATCGTCTCGGTGAACGTGGTGGACACGGAGACGAGGCGGCTCTTGCCCGCCAGCTCCAGCCAGGCGGCGCCGACGTTCGTCGAGGAGGCCCCCACCACCTTGCGCGTGTAGCCGGCGATCCCCGTTACCACCTGGAGCGCGGCCACGGTGCGATCCAGCGAGCCCGCGATGTTCTCTGCGAGGTCTCCGCCCACCTTCACCATGCGCGCGCCGCCGATAGTGAGGCTCAGGTCTCCCCCCACCCCGTCCGAGTAGTTGCCCCCGACGTTGACGTTCTGGTTGGCGCCCACGGAGAGCGTCCGGCTGCCGGAGACGTTGGCGTAGTGGTTGCCGCCCACGCTCAGCACGTTGCCCACGCCCACCGAACAGCTCTCCTGGTTGGCCACGGTCATCGCCGCGTCGTTGTCCACCAGCAGCGTGAAGTCCTTCGAGGCGTTGAAGAAGATCTCCTCGGCGCCCGCGGAGTCCTCGAAGCGCAGCTCGTTGGCGCCCGGCCCGCCGCCCGTGGTGGCGCTCTGGATGGAGCTGCGCGTGGCGCCGCCCGGCAGCGCATAGGGAGGCCCCAGCTCGGCGTTGTAGAGGTGCCCGGCGACGAAGGGCCGATCGATGTCCCCCAGCTCGAAGTCCACGAGGATCTCGAACTCCACGCGGGGGATGATCATGGAGCCGCTGAGCGGCAACTGACCCACGCGCAGCCACGTGGAGCTGCGGTCATCCGTGAGGCCGGAACGGTCCCACGGGAAGCGCACCTTCACCCGGCCGAACGAGTCGGTGTGGATCTCCTCTCCCGAGGGACCGGTGACGAACGCCAGCTGCGTGCCACCGATGAGCGGCTTGGGAGGGGCCTCGACGGGGCGGTACGGCACCTCGAAGGGAATGCCCGTCACCTCGTTCGAGTACAGCCCCTTGCCGTCGGCGCCGGCCTCGCTGGAAACCCGATGCACCACCCGGGTGATGAGGATGTCGAGGTTGGCCTCGGCACGGGCATGCCCCGTCACGGAGTACGTCCGACCGGGCTCCATGCGCGGGCACGAGCTCTCTCCTCGGAGCACCCGCGTCCCCACGCGAAGCCGCTGCAGCAGGCGCTTGGAGAGCGTGCGGCCGACCCCCGCCTCCAGGAAGTCACCGGGGTGCGCGTACACCTCGCGCCCCGAGGCTCCGTCGCCGCTCTGGGTCGCCGACAGATCGCTCGCGGGGCGCTTGAAGTCATAGTCGCGCAAGAACACCTGGTCGGAGGCCATGCGCTGGCGGTCCCGCAGGTCGATGATGACGTCCTCGTCCATGCTGCTGCTGTCGCGGTCCGTCAGCAGGTTGTCGCCGGGGATGGGCTTGAGCCGGGTGCTGTCATCGAAGAAGAGGATCCGCGCGCTGTCCGTGTCGTTGTGTACGGCGAAGGCGATGCCCTCGGCGTGGAGCAGGCGCGACACGAAGGCGTAGTCGCTCTCGTTGTACTGCACGACGTTGAGGCGGGGCGCGGGAGGCTCAGACAGCTCCCAGCTGTAGCCGTCGGCAAGCCCCGCCTCGTCCAACACGCTCGAGACGATGTCCTGGACGCTCTTCTCCTGGAAGATGCGCGAGTTACGCCCCAGCTTGAGCAGCTCCAGGGGCGCGGAGATGACCACGTGCAGCCGGAAGGCGTCCTGCCGGATCGCCTCCAGCGAAGCCTCCGTCACCACCCCGTGGAAGGGCCGGTCATCGCTGTCCTGCTCGAAGCGGATCCACAGCGAAGCCTTCGTGCCCAGCAGCGGGTCCAGCTCCAGCAACTCCGCCGTCTCCGCCTCGAGCTGGACGGAGCAGACCTCGGAGAGCGCCTCGGTGGCCTCCACCTTCAGCACACGGAAGACGCTGGGGTCGAACCCTTCCAAGGACAGCTCCAGGCTCAGGCGGCGCGCGCTCACGGAGTCCTCTAACCCTTGTAGTTGATCTTGCCCTTGAGCTTCACTTGGACGCCGCCCTTGAGGCCCTCGGCGTCCACGGTGATTGTCGAGCCCGACAGCTCGAACACCTTGCCGCCACCCTTCATCTTCGCGCCACCGGGAGCGGTGATCTGCACCGTGCGGGCTGAGAGCGCGAAGTCCTTGCCCACGTTCTCGGTAATCGGGCCCGCCGAGGTGATGGCCACCGCGCCCATGGCCTCCAGGAGCACGTCCTCCCCAGTCTTGAATTGGGCCACGCCCGTGGTGAGCGCCTTGGCGGCGCCGATGTCCTCGGCCTTGGGGCCTCCGAGCAGCTCGATCTTCGCGCCGCCCACCGTCTCGGTCTTGGCGGCGCCCACCGTCTCGACGATGGCGGTGGCGCTGTTGATGGAGAACGCCGCGCCCACGCTCCGGTCACAGCTCGCGTTGAAGCTCTCCAGCACGTGGTTGGCGAGCACGTTCATGATGCCGCCGATCGTCTCGGTGCGCGCCCCATCCACCTTCTGGGTGAGGTTGCCGGTAACGCCCCAGTCGTCCACGGCGCTGACCTGGACCTCCTTCGAGCCGGTGGTCTCCAGCACGGCGCTGCCCGTGACACTCAGCCCCTGGTTGGCGCCCACGTCGACCGTCTCGCCACCGCCCACCAGGGTGGTGAGCTGCACGCCCACTTCCTCCTTGGCGTCGTTGGTCACCTCCTCGGTGAGGTTATTCCCGGCGACGAACTTCAGGTCCTTGGAGGAGTGGATGAAGAACTCCATGCCCCCGTTGCCATCCTGGAGCCGCACCTCGTTGGTGCTCCCGCCTCCGGGCGAGGTGGCCGACTGGAGCGAGGACTGGGTTCGCTCGTCCGGCAGGCTGTACGGCGGCATCGTCTCCTGGTTGTAGATCTTCTGCAGGACGATGGGGCGATCCGGGTCTCCGTTCAGGAAGCCCACGCTCACCTCCCACCCCACGCGGGGCAGGATCATGCTGCCGCTGGTGTTCTGCTGCTGCACGCGTAACCAGCACGAGGCCTTCTCGTCCACGGCGCCCTCGCGGTCCCAGTAGAAGTGGACCTTGATGCGCCCGAACTCATCGACGTGGATCTCCTCGCCCGGAGGCCCCGTGACGACGGCGCTCTCCTTGCCCCAGGCACGAGGGCGCGGGGTGCGGCGCGGCGGCCGGAAGTCGGCGCCGGCAGCGGGGATGGCGCGCAGGCGGGTGCCATAGGTGGGCGTCTCCCCTGTCTCCGTGCGGACCACCTCGTAGTCGTGAACCACCTGGAGCAGCAGGTACTCCTGGCTGAGGTAGCCGGGCACGGCGTCGAGCACGGTGAAGGTACGCCCCGCCTGCAACCGGAGGCTGTTACTGCGGCCCTCGAGCACCATGCGCTCCTGCACCAACTCACTGAGCCGATTGCCCGCGCGCCGGGTGCCGTCCGCCGGTCCCAGGAAGTAGCCGGGGTATTCGTACCGCCGGGACGTCCCCTCGCTGGCGCCCTCCTCCGCCTGCAGGGGCTCCGAGGGCGTCTGCCAGTTCCAGTCCCGCGTGCTGAACTGGTCCTGCACGAGCCGCGAGGAGAAGACGAGCTCGGCCACGCGCTCCGTCTCGGCCTCGGCCAGGGAGCGGCGGGTGAACGCGAGCTGCGGCGGGCCCGAAATGGGCTGATAGGCAATGGAGGAGTCGGCCAGCTTCAGCACGTGCGAGGTGGGGCCGTGCTCGAACCAGAAGAAGATGCCCTCGTCCTCGAGCAGCCGGAGGACAAAGTTCAGCTCGCTCTCCTTCCACTGGGTGCAGTACTCGCGCTTCACGTAGTCCATCGAGAGCTGCCACTCGGTGGACTCGTCGGGCAGGCCCGCGCCCTCGAGCACGGCCTGGATGATCTCGACGGCGCTCTTCTCCTGGAAGATCCGGCTGCGGCTCCGGTACGCCAGCCCGTGGAGCGAGGGGCGCAGGCGCAGGCGGTAGACGAAGCCGTGCGCCGCGAGCTTGTGCAGGTACTCGGCCTCCTCGACCACGCCGTGGAAGCTGCGCGGCTCCAGGCTCCCATCCGAGACGACGGGCTCGAACGTCAGCGCGCCCGCCGTGCCGATGAGCGCGGCCAGATCGAGATCCGGGGTGTCGCACGCGAACTCGATCACCACCTCGAACAGCTCGGACAGCGCTTCGCGCGCGGTGGCCCGCAGGACGGTGGCCTGGGCCGGGAGGTCCGCATGGTCGATGTGGGCGCGTATCTGCATGGGCGAGCCCTCGGGAGCGGACACGTCCGCCCGCTCCCCAGTCTCACAGCGTAGCACCTTCCCCTCGTCAGCAGCCCGTGTAGACGTGCCTACACCTCGTCCATCAGCAGCTCTTCCAGATCCATCCACGCTTCTGTCCAAGAGCCGCTGCCAGTCGACCATCGCTCCCTTGATGCGCTCGAAGCCACCGTTCTCGTTCGAACACACAGCTCGTACCGTGGCTGCATCGGCCTTCCAGCGTTGACTGAATATTCTTGGCTCCAATGAGGCCGAGTGTCGTCCCCTCCGGCCTCTGCTCTCGAACCCCAGCCTGAAGGTGCTCGCATGGGTCTGCCCCCCAGGACCTTGTCGTGGCCGTACATGGCTTCACGCGCTCCGGGCGCGGCTCTCAGGAGGCTCGGCCTCACCCTGGCACTGGTGCTGGCGGCCAGTGCTTGTGGCTGGGAACCTGGCGCCGGCCTTTCTCCACAAGAGGACGGGGCGGAGCTCACGAGACAGCCGCAGGCGATTGAAGGGATGAACAGCCTGAGCGTCAACGGCCTGAGCGTCAACGGCCTGAGCGTCAACGGCCTGAGCGTCAACGGCCTGAGCGTCAACGGCCTGGCGACGAGCACCTTCGTGAGCTGGTTCGAGGCGAATGCCCCGGCGCATGACGAGGTGATGCGCTACCTGGTCCGCTGCGCCGTGCCCGCGGGAGAGGTGCGGACCTATACCAGCTCCACCACGGGCCTCACCTATGCGTGGCAGGGAGGGCTCGGGGTGGCTCCCGCCTGGGCTCAGGGGACGCCCGCCACGGTGGCGGAGCAGCAGGTGGTCTCCGCGTGCCTGGCCGCGCACGTCAACACCTACGGCTACCACATCCCCATCTCCATCACGGGGCTGAAAGGCAATGCGCAGCCGCTCTCGTTCTCGAAGGACGAGGATCGCGCGTACGTCATCCGCGAGGCCTGCTTCTTCGGCAACCTCTTCACGGGAGAGGGCATCTATGCCGCCAACGATCAGAGCGAGATGGCGGAGTACCTG
The DNA here is from genome assembly GCF_034259325.1 of Hyalangium ruber. Classification (NCBI taxonomy): domain Bacteria; kingdom Pseudomonadati; phylum Myxococcota; class Myxococcia; order Myxococcales; family Archangiaceae; genus Hyalangium; species Hyalangium rubrum. Next base: position 318,437 of record NZ_JAXIVS010000013.1, read on the forward strand.
AGTTCCCCGCGCCGCTGTGGGTGGTCGCATCAGCAGTCCGGGTTGGATCCGGCCTGCCCCGCCATCGTTCGCGCGGGCACATGCGCACAGCTGGGCTGCAAGCAGAGCAAGAACTCGCCCTACTACAGCGAGTGTACCTACAACGGCATCACCTACCGCCCGCTCACCACGCGCATCCGCAACACGGACATCTATGTCTGCGGTGATGGTGTCTGTCAGGTCACCGAGAGCTGCGGCACGGGCATGGCGATGGACAACTGCATGGACTGCGGGCCCTGTTCCCAGCCCTGACCGAGGGGACCGTCTTCACCCCGAGAAGCTTTGCAATCAGCGCACGCCCAGCATGATGGAGCGTGATTCCTCGAACCGCTCGGCGAGAAAGCCCATCAACGCGCGTACCCGCGGCACCTTGCGGGCCTCGCGCGAGGCCACGAGCCAGACGTCTTCCAGGGGCAGCTCCACCTCCGGGAGGACGGGCCGCAGCTCCGGGTGGAGAAAGGCCAGCGCGCAAGGCAGCGCCGCCACCCCCTGATGGGCGGCCACCGCGCCCGCCACGGCCACGGCCGCGTTGCTGCGAAAGGCGAAGCGCCCGGCGCCCCACTCCTCCAACCAGCGCAGCTGCGGCATGCGCGAGAGTGCCGCGTCGAAGCCCACCACCTGGTGATGGGCCAGATCTCCCGGTGAGCGCAGGGGCGCGGCGCGCTCCAGGTAACGAGCGCTGGCGTAGAGCCTCCAGGCGAGCTGCCCCGCCTTGCGCGCCACCAGGGAGTTGCCCTTGGGTCGTACCGTGCGCACGCCCAGGTCCGCCTCCTGGCGCGCCAGGTCCAGCAGCCGTGTGTCCGTGGACAGCTCCACGCGCACCCCTGGGTGGCGCTCCCGGAAGCGCGCCAGCCAGGGATTGAGGAACGCGACGAAGCCGTCTCCGGTGGTCAGGCGCACCGGCCCCTCGAGCTGCCCCTCCTCGTGCTTCAGCCCACGCTCGGCGCTGTGGAGCTGGGACTCGATGGCCGCGGCGGTGCGCACCAGCGCTCGGCCCTCGGGCGTCAGCCGGACGCCTTCGGGGACACGGGCGAGCAGCCGGGTGCCCAGGCGCCGCTCCAGCGCCGTCATGCGGCGGCCCACGGTGGAGGTGACGACGCCCAGCGCGCGAGCCGCCGCGGACAGCGAGCCGGCCCGCTCCACGGTGAGGAGGTAGCGGAGATCATCCCAGTTCATTCGGAGGCCCTTGCATGAATGCAACACCAGTTTGCCCAAGTGGCGTGGAGTGCAACAGGGGCGATACCCAGGGTGCTCACGAGGGCAGCCCACGCCGGGCTCCCCCATGCACGGAGACTCCTCCCATGAAGACGGCATTCGTCACCGGCTCCACCGGACTGCTCGGAAACAACCTGGTTCGCCTGCTCGCGTCTCGAGGCGTGAAGGTGAAGGCGCTGATACGCTCGCCCGAGAGGGCGCGGAAGCTGCTGGCCGGTGTGCCGGTGGAGCTCGTCGAAGGCCACCTGGAGGACGTCGAGTCCTTCGCGCCCGCGATGCGGGAGTCGGACGTGCTCTTCCATACCGCCGCGTACTTCCGGGACAGCTACAAGGGCGGCAGCCACGCCGCGGGGTTGATGCGCATCAACGTGGAGGGTACGCGCGCACTGCTGGAGGCGGCGTACCAGCAAGGCGTGCGGCGAGTGGTACACACCAGCTCCATCGCTGTGCTGGCGCCCCGTCCGGGTCACCCGCTCATCAACGAGACGATGCGGCGTGACGCGGAGCACGAGCCGGATGCCTATTATCGTTCGAAAATCCTCGCGGACCGGGAGGTGGACGCCGCCCTGGAGCGCTACCCGGACCTGCACGCCTCGCTGGTGCTGCCAGGCTTCATGAACGGACCGGGCGATTCAGGCCCCACGACGGCGGGACAGCTCGTGCTGGACTTCCTGCACGGCCGGTTGCCCGGCGTCATCAACACGCGCTTCTCCTATGTGGACGCGCGGGACGTGGCCGCCGCGCTGGTGGCCGCCGCCGAGAAGGGACAGCGAGGCGAGCGCTACCTGGCGGCGGGCAGGGACCTGCACGTGGGTGAAGCGCTCGCGGTGCTCTCGTCGGTAACGGGACTGCCGGCGCCGAAGCGGCAGGTCCCGGATGGGCTGCTGGGAACGCTGGCACTGCTGAACGAGGCCTGGGCAAGGCTCTCCGGGCGCCCGGTGCTGGTGAGCTGGCAGGGCTTCCGCACGCTGCGCCGCGAGCGGACGAACACGGCCTTCGACGCCTCCAAGGCCGAGCGGATGCTGGGCATCCGCTTCCGGCCCCTCGAAGAAACCTTCACGGATGCCGTGGAGTGGTTCGCCAGGCACGGGTACGTGGACCGGGCGCGCCTGCCTCGGGCCGTCGCCTCGACCGTTCCTCGGATGTCCTGAGCCGAGGCCCCACCTTGCTGTGCCAGACAGAGCCTAGGAGACGAGGCGCCCCGCGTGGGCGAGCCGGAGCAAGCCGGCGCGGGCGTCGGACCACTGCCGCATCAGCGCCTCGGACGGCTCGCCGATCCTGCTCGTCGCGTCGAGCAGCGGGAACGTCGAGGCCAGTGCGCCCGGGCTGGGCGAGTGATCGACCGTCGGGAGGATCGTGGTCATCCCGGCATGGGCCTGGCGCTCGACGCGCACGACGCCGTCGGGCCAGCGCTCGACGAGGGCATTGACGACGGTCGCGACCGCAGCCTCGGGCAGTCGCTGCTCGGTTGCCTCGGCCCACCGCACCAGGACTGCAAGCCCGCGCAGCACGTCGTAGAAGTAGAAGCGCGGGAACGTGAGCGCGCGCCAGGCCACCGCCGCGCCGCGCTCCTCGGCGTTGTGCATGGTCTGCGAGCCGTGGATGAGGGCTCGCTTGAGCATGAAGCCCCCGGCGCGAGCGACGAAGGCGCGCTGCTCGCTCGCCCCGGCTCCGCCGATCAGCATGGCCTCGAGCGGAGCGACAGTCCCGACCATCGAGCTCGGGCACTCGCCAGTTTGGAGGTATGCGGTGGTGTCACAATTGAGGCCGCCATCGGCCATCTGGTACCGCACGAACCAGGGCCTGACCCAGGGCAGCGCACGCTCGACGTCGATGCCGCACGCGGCCAGCACCGGGTAAATCGTGCCGAGGGCGCAATGACAAGCACTGTCGCGCTGCAGATCGACGCCCGGAGCATCGCTCGCGTGGATCGGGAAGAAGTGCAAGAGGCGATCAACCCTGGCGGCTAACGCCTCGGAGGCGCGCGCCGGGATTTGGCGTGCTTCGCCGAGTTCGTGGAGCAGCAGCATGTGCCACCATGGGGAGTGCCACTTGGGCCAGTACGGATCGAGCTCAATGCTGCGCTGCGCAGCGTCCGAACCGAGGTAGGCGACGGAATCAGCAATCCCACGCTCGACTTCAGCGCTGCGGAGCGGAGTGGGACTGGGAACGGCGGCAAGCTTCTCGAGGTCGATCATCATCCGCGACTCTGGCCCGGGAAGCCTCGCGGATCTAGCGCTAGGGTACGTCGGCATCTATGGCCCACGCGTCCGGGCCCACGTCGGCCAGGAGCGCCGCGTTGCCAGTTCCCGCCGTGCAGGCGGGCCTCCCCGCCGCGCAGTTCCACTTCGTGCCGGACACGGGGGCACGCCTCGGCGGTGTACGCGGGACCGGCGTCGCGCGGGCCGCGCGCCCGGGGTGGCACCTCGGGCTGCGTCTGGCGTTCTGACCCTGGCCGGCGCGGGGGTGGCTTGCGCGACGCGGGGCGCGGAAGTACAGCAAGGCCCCATGGCACTCTCCGCGACCATGTACCACGTGCAGGTGAACCTCTCGGACGTGGATCGCGGCGTGTATCAGCCCCTCGATCTGCGCCTGGCACGCCACCCGTCCGAGAGCATGCGCTACCTGCTCACGCGCACCCTGGCCTACTGCCTCTCCTATGAGGAGGGGATCTCCTTCAGCAAGGGCGGTATCTCCTCCACCGACGAGGCGCCCATCTCCGTGCGCGATCCCACCGGAGTGCTGCTCGCGTGGATCGACATCGGGTCCCCGTCCGCCGAGCGTCTGCACAAAGCATCCAAGGCAGCCCGCCGGGTGGCGCTCTTCACCCACGTAGAACTCGCGCTGCTGCGCCGCGAGGCGGCGACCAAGGCCATCCACAAAGTCGAGGACATCGAGGTGTGGCGGTTCAGCCCCGCGTTCCTCGATGCGCTCGAGGCGAAGGTAGGCCGCGCCACCAAGCTGGAGCTGACGCGCACCGACGGTCAGCTCTATGTCACCCTCGACGGAGAGACGATCGAAGCGGCGCTTGCACGAGAGAGCCTCGTGGAGGATGCGGCGGGGAGCTGACCTCAGGCCCTACCGTTTCTTCGCCGGCGAGCCATTCTGGGCCACCGCGGCCTTTACGAGTGCCTTGAACGCGCGCGCGTCGACCTTCTCCCCTTCTCGGATGTCGATCGCCCTTCGCGTGTTGCCTTCCAAGCTGGAATTGAAGAGGCGCGATGGGTCTGGGAGCCCGGCCCCCCGGGCGAACGTAAGCTTCACGACCTTCGTGTACGCCTCCCCGGTGCAGACAATCCCGTGGTGCGACCAGACCGGAGTGCCCCACTTCCACTCCTCGGTCATCTCGGGGTCGGCGTCCAGGATCAGTGCCCGCATGCGGGCCAGGGTCTCCCCGCGCCATCCCCCCAGCTCGAGGATCCGCTGGTCGATGAGCTGGGAAGCGGATTGCCCGGTCGCGCCTGCCTTCGGCGGGGACTTGGACCGGGTGGCCGACTTGCGTGGCTTGCTTGGGCGCGACGTGCTCTTGGCCTTCGGCTTCGCCTTACCTGTCGTGCGCACGGAACCCGCTGGCGCCTTCATGAGGATCTCCTCCTGGGTTGAGCATAGAGAATCGGAAGCGTTCCAGGCCGACTCAGCGCGGGGTGATCTTGAGCAGCTTGCCGTTGGTGGCGTCGGTGAGCAGGTAGAGCGCTCCCTCGGGGCCCTGCACCACCTCACGGATGCGCGCGCGCAAGTCCGTGAGCAGCCGCTCCTCGCCCACCACGCGGTCATTCCTCATCATCAGCCGCACCAGCGCCTGGCCGGACAAGCTTCCAATGAAGACATTGTCGCGCCACTCGGGGAAGAGCTCCCCGGTGTAGATGGTCATCCCCGAGGGCGAGATCACCGGATCCCAGTAGTACACGGGCTGCTCCATGCCCGGGCCCTGCGGGCTCTCGTGGATGGGCGCGCCCGAGTACTCCTCGCCATAGCCGATGGTGGGCCAGCCATAGTCCTTCCCCGCCTCGGGGCGGTTGAGCTCGTCTCCCCCGCGCGGCCCCATCTCCACCGTCCACAGCCGCTGCTGGCGGTCGAGCGCCGCCGCCAGGATGTTGCGGTGCCCCACCGACCAGATCTCCGGCTTGGCTCCTGCGGTGTTCACATACGGGTTGTCCTGCGGCACCGAGCCGTCGGGGTTGATGCGGACGACCTTGCCGAAATGGCTCCGCACATCGCGCGCCTGCACCCTGCCCTCGAGGATGGACCGCTCGCCCAGCGTGACGAACAGCTTACCGTCGGGGGTGAACACCAACCGCCCTCCCGCATGCAGGGTCGACTCGAGCGTGGGCATCATGCGGAAGATGACCTGCACGCCCTCCACGCGCGGCTGCGCACCCTCCACGAGCTTGGCGCGTGCCACCGCCAGACCATTGCCGCCCTGGCGTGGCTCGTAATAGGTCCAGTAGATGAGGCTGCTCTGGGCGTAGTCGGGGCCCACCTCCACGTCGAGCAGACCGCCTTGTCCACGGCCGTCCACGGACGGCAGTCCCGCGACGGCGGGAGACTTCGCGCCCTGGGGCGTGACGATGTAGAGCGCGCCGGTGGGCTTCTCCGTCACCAGCATGCGCTGGTCGGGGAGGAATGCGATGGCCCAGGGATTCCTGAAGCCCAAGGCGATCTCGGTGACCTGCAAGGCCGTCTTCGTCTGGATGGCCGGAGCGCGCGTCTGACCGGCGAAGGCCGGCTGAAACTCGGGCACGTTGGGAGGGCCCGTTGGGACAGGGGGGCCGCTGGGAAGCGCGTCGTCGGGCGGCACCGGGTCCTCGGGGGTTTGCGGCTTGTCATCCGAGGGATTGGGGGTCTTGCCGCTACAACTCCACAGGAGGGCGGCGAGCAAGAGGGTCATCGACAAGGTTCGCATGGGACTCGCTCCAAGACAGGGACTGAAAGGGGCACCGCGTTGGAGGCAGATAAACAAGGTGGGAGAGGCGCGCCATCAGAATGATCTGGCGGTGTCCGCTATGAACGTGAAGTACGAGCATCGCGAGAATGCCCCCGCGGCTCTGACGACTCAGGGGAACAGACGGCGCCACTGGCTGTACAGTGTCGCCGCGGGACGGGGGCGCAGCTGGGCCCGGTGGAGCGGGGCTAACGACGCCTCCCATGAAGGGGCTCGCGCGGGATCGAATACGCCGCTGTAGCCCCCCACCACGGAGCGCACGAGCGGGACGCCGTACTCGCGTGAGCGGGCCGCGCCCATGGCCAGCGTCATGCGGTGCATGACAGCGCTGTGGAACCAGCTCTCGTTCCCGGCGTTGAGCAGCACCGTGGGCTGGGGACCGGGCTGGATCAGCTCGGTGAAGGCGACCTCGTAGCAGAGCAGAGGGTGCAGGGTGACGCCGCTGACCTCGGGGGCAGTCTGGGGCTGAGGCCACAGGGCCACGTCCGTCTTGAGGGTGTTGACGCCGAGCGCTCCGAAGAGCTGGCGGAAGGGCTCACCGGGCAGGTACTCCGAGAACGGGACACGCTTCTGCTTGTAGTAGACGGGCCTGCCGCTCGGCAGCTCGACGAGGGCGTTGTACCGGCCCAAGGGTGCCGCGAGCAGCGCACCGGCGAAGACCTTGCCGCCGCGCAGGGCCAGGGTTGATCCAAGTGGGGCAAGCGTCGCCTCACCGTCGCGGATGACGGACTCGGGCCAGAACGTCCAGTCGGCCTGGGCCTCCCGGGTGGCCATGACGTAGCGGGAGAGCAGGCCGAGATCATCCCGCGCGCTGTCGCTCACCTGGTTCGGCTCGACGCTGACGATCGCGACCTGGAGGGTCTGGGGAGGTGGGCTCGGAGCGGGGCTCGCCGGGAACAGGAGGGCCATGCAGAACACGGCCACGGAGGCCAGCGCGTGCTGAGGAGCCCTCGGGGTCTGGCTCCAGAGCCCCAGGCACGCGGCGATGTGGAGCAGGAGCAATCCCGAGCCCCAGGCCCCCAGCAAGCTCAGCCAGTCACCGAAGGGACCCAAGGCCAGCCAGTAGCCGTGGTGCAGCCAGGGAAAGCCAAGCCAGGCGTCGTGGATGAGCGCCTGAGCCAGCAGCAATCCCGGCGCGTGCAGAAAGAGCCAACGGGAGGTGGCACCGCGTGGCAGGAACCCTGTCACGAGGCCCCACAAGCCGTATGGCAGCGCGATCAGCAGCAGGAACCCACCCACCACGGCGGCGCCGACGATGCGCTCGCCGAGCGTGAGCACGTAGAGCACATCGGTGAGCCAGTACAGGCTGGTGGCCGCGAGGAGCACGCCGAACACGGCACCCGCGAGCCCCGCCGCGCGCGGTGTCTCGCTGCGGCTCAGGGCGCGGAAGTAACAAGCGAACCCGCCCACGAGGCCGAGCAAGTTGGCGGGGAAGACGAGGATCAGGTGGGCGGAGAGCCCCACCAGCAAGGCACCCGCCCCCGCCCACAGGCAGTTCCGTCCAACAGAAGGGAGCGCCTGTGGGCTCATCCGCCGGTCCTAACAGCCGGGCTTCACCCGCAGCCAGCGGCCATAGTGGTCCGAGTGGGTGAAGAAGGGCCACTTGGGCTGGTTGCTATCGAGCGTTCGCCACGCGGGAGCCCATCCACTGTACGAGATACTGGTCGGCATGCACGAGCCGAAGGCAGACGGCTTCCCTACCAGCACGGTGTCGAAGTCGCCCACGGCGCCAGTGGCCATGCCATTCGGGCCGGTGTCGACAGAGGTGCCGGTCCAGTTGGACCGGAAGCCCGGGGTCTCCCAGCCGCCCATGGTGCCGCCCCCGAGCCGGTAGTCATAAGGCTCGTAGAAGGAGGCCTGCGCGTTGGCCTGGCCGAGGAGCTGGTAGCCCTTGGAGTAGCTGTTGTTGCTGGCGAAGTCGGCGTTGAAGTCCCCGCTGAAGAGGACGAGCGCGGGCGGATAGCTGGCCTTGTTGGCGTGTACCCGGTCGCGAATGTAGGCCAGCGATTGCACCATGTTGGAGATGCGCGAGGTGTCGGAGGTGGCATCCCCATCGAGGTGGCTGTTGCTGCCATAGGTGAAGTGCGTATTGAAGACGTAGTAGTAGCGGCCCTCCTTGGCGAAGATCGCGCCCCACACGCCCTTCTCCTTGTGTACGTCGGCGCCGTTCACCGTGGTGAACGCCTGGAACGTGAGCTCCCGGACCAGCGTGGTGCCGCTCTTGTAGAAGATCACCAGGCCGCTGCAGTCGTTCTCGATGGCGCCCTCGCCGGAGTCGTCACAGTAGAAGCCGCTGGGCGTCAGCATGCTGTAGCCGCGGGCAGCCAGGTCCGCCTTGGGACCGTCCTGGATGATGTCGTCGTAGTCCCAGGCCTCTTGGTACAGCAGCACGTCGGCGCACTTGCTCACCTTGCCGAGGCTCTGCTCCATCTCGTCGCCGAAGTCGGTGATGAAGGGCACGTTGTGGAAGATGTTGTAGGAGGCCACCGAGAAGAACCCGGCGTCGTTACACGTCTCGTTGAGCTGCCAGGAGCGGGTGATGGAGGGGTTGAAGTACTCGAACTCGGTCGCGGCGTCGAACCACTCCTTGGGGTGGTTCGAGTAATAGGCGTCGAACGCGGGTGTGCCCTCGGCCTGCGCCTGGCTGGCGAACATCAGCACCAGCGCGGCGGCAAGCACGCTGTGGCTCCACTGCCTCTTGCGACACTCCATCGGCTGGCTCCTTCGTGACGACGGTAGGGATTACCGCAGGCGGTACTTCTCGAAGAGGGGCGGATCGAGCTCGGCCATCCGCTGGCGGCGCTGCTCCGGGGTGAGTCCCTCGCGGGAGAGCTGCTCCAGCAGCTGATCGCGCTCCTGGTTGAAGGCGCGCAGGCGCTCGCTCCGGTCCTGTTGCTCACGCTGGTGCTCCAGGTAGCGCTGGGCGACCTCGGTGCCCGCGTAGCGCTCGAGCACAGCCCGCTGCTGTTCAGGGCCCAGGGGGCCGGCGGTCTCCTGGATCCGCAGCGCATGCTTCGCCAACTCCACCGGCTCCACCACGGAGGCGAGCCGTACCCCGTGCTCGCGCTCGATGCGCTGGAGCGTGCTCTCGTAGGCAGCGAGCTTCTGCTCGGCGGAGGCGCGCGCGTCGCGCAGCAGGTCGTCCACCTCGAAGGGCAGCAGGAGCACCTCGTCCGCGAGCCCGAAGAGGTGCCGGTCGAGCTCTGGCCCGACGATGGCGCGGCGGGCCTCCCGGAAGCGCCCGTAGGCGGCGCGGAAGGCCTCGTCCCGAGCGGCGGCGGGGTCCGCGACGACGAGCCGCTCATAGGCGGCATCCACCTGCTCCAGCATCTCCCAGAACCGAGCCTGGGAGGTGTCCTCCGGCAGGCCCAGCCGCTCCTTCAAGTGCGAGAACAGGAGCTCACGGCACACGCCCGCACTCGCATGGCGCTGGACCAGCCCGCAGCGCTTCGCGAGGAGGCTGCGCAAGATGCGGCCAGGAGCCAGGGCGAAGTCTCCATGCGCGGCGGCGCGCTCGTAGGCCTGACCCAGTGCGAGCTGGGCCTTGGCCGCCAGCAGCTGGGCCTTGATCTCCTCCGCCTCGGGGAGCACGGCCTCCGCCCCGCCGCTCGCGGCTGGCAGTGCGCCCGGCGAGGCCGCAAGCGAGGCGGATGCACCTGGAGAGACGCTGGCGAGCGGCGCAGGGGCTTCGGAAGGGGCGAGAGACCTCCAGACCCCGAGGCCCAGGAGCGCGATCGCCACCAGGATTCCAGGGACTCTCATTACGGCACGAACGAGTTGCTCGAGACCTTGTGTCCGCTCAATTCCTCGTCCGTGAAATACAGGCTCGGTGCCTTGTTCCGCCGCCAGAGCTCAATTTCGTCCGCGTGGTGGGTGCTCTGCGGATCGAAGACCTGCCCACCCGGCAGCGCGTTCCACGCTCGCGGCCCTTCGGGGGTCATCTCCACCACCAGCCGCTGTACCGGGCCGTTCTCGTAGGAGAACTTCTCCGCGTTCGACATCCCAAAGTTCGAGGCATCCACCCCGAAGTTGTCACCTGGACGCGGGTACCCGGTCGGGAACATCGCGGAACCGGGCGCGGGGAGCGTCACCGCGCTCTCACCGGTGGTTGACGGAACCAGCGACGCCAGCGTGAGCGTGTGCAGTTTGCCCCACCGCCACTGCTCCGGGTCCGCCCCGAGCCGATCCCGCAGGTAACCTGCTCCCAGCATCATCGCGACCGCGATGCGCTCATCCCGAGTCTCGGCCACATTCGTCGTCGAGAGGTCGTCCCACAGCACCGTATCGCCCCGCGTGGCGTTGTACGTCGCCAACCGGGTCGGCTCCAGGATGGCGAACTGCAGCGTCCTCGCCAGCTTCCCGCTGTCCGGACGCCGCCCGATGGCAGCGATCTCATCATCGAATGCGAGCTTCACGAGCCGCAGCATCGAGGCATTGAACAGCGCCGTCGCGATGGAGTCCGAGACCTCCGCCGCGGCCGGCTCGCCGTCCCCGATGTTCACGCCCGGTGGCGTCTCGTACGTCCACGCCGCCAGCCGGTTCGCTACCTGCCTGAGCGTGTCCAGCTCCGCCGCCGAGGTCCGCTGGACCAGCCCCGCCAGGTCGGGGTGCGTGCCCGGCTGAGACCGCTCCTCCTGCACCCGCCGCGCCGCGGCCACGAACTTCGGCGCCAGCAGGGCCCCCAGCGGCGAGCGGTGGTCGCCTTGAACGGAGATCATGTCCTGCGGCGTCACCCCTCCCCTGTCCGCGAGCGACTGGAGCCTCTCGGTGATCCGGGAGATGCGGTGGCCGAGATCGTAGTCCCACCCGAGGTAGCGCGCGTCGTTGAACGGGTTGCCGTCCTTCGTCGTGCCCACGAGATCATTGTTGGCCGTGGCGATGAAACCCTTCGCCGGGTTCGCGTCCTGCGGAAGGTCGCGGTCCTCCACGTCTCCCATCCACTCGTAGCTCCCGTCGCCCGGCAGCACCATCGCGGGTGACAGCCCTGTCTGCGTCACCGCGTCATACGTCAGCGCCCGAGGATCCCGCACTGGCAGCCGGGACTGGGTCGACCAGAAGATCTCCCCTTCCCGCGTCGCCACCACGAAGCTCTGCGCGCCCACCTTGAACTTCGTGAGCGCCGCGCGCGCCTCCGCTGCGTTCGTCGCCGTGTTCAGCCCCAGGAAGGCCGCGATCTCGTTCGACACCTCGTCACCCGTCCACCGCACGGACAGCGCGCTGCTCGCCGTCCGCGGGACCACTGCGCCGCCCTCGATCTTCGGAAGGATGATTCCGTGGTGCGGGACGTTCTCCAGCTTGAGCACCACGTCCGGCTTGCCCGAGACCTTGATCGTCTCCGTGATGATCTCGATCGGCACCTGCTGGCCCTTGAAGCGCACCGTGGCCGGCGCCCCGTTCGTCCCCTCCGTGATCGTCTCCTCGTACACGTCCGTCACGTCGTGGTTCGCCGTCGTGCTCCCCCACGCAATGCGGTCATTGAACCCCAGCATGACGCCGGGCACGCCGACCAGCGAGATGCCCTCGGCGTCCAGGTTTCCTCCCGCCTTCTTCGTGTTCAGATGCGAGTACCAGAAGAGCGGAGGGCTGGGCAGCGACAGGTGGGGATCATTGGCCAGCAGCGGCGCCCCCGAGGCCGTCTTCGCCCCCGACACCACCCAGTTGTTCGCGCCCCGGCTCTCGTCGCCGAGCACCCCTCGCAGCCGCCTCGCCGCGTCGAAGAACCCCTGCGCATTCGAGAGCACCGTGCTACTCGGCAGCATTGCCTGTGACAGGCCCCTCTGGTGGGCCTTCGCTCCTCTTGTCAGGCTCTCCGCGCTCCGTCCCTCGGACGAGAGCCCCTCCCGCGTGAACACCTCGCGCGCCGGGGCGAACGACCAGAGATCGCGGAAGATCCCCGCGCGCGGATTTCCCTGGGGGAAGGCCGCGGCCGAAGCAGCCATCGCCTGGGTCAGCGCGACGTCAGCCTCCGCCGAGTACGACAGTGCGTAGGACAGATACCGCCCGATGGCCAGAGAGTCCTGGGGTGTCCAATCGGTGAAGGCCGCGGGGTTGCTCACCAGGGACTCCAGCAGCTCCGCGCCCTGGGGCAGCTTCGACGTCCCGCTGCGCACCTCCGCGATGTACACGTTCACGCCCGCGGCGAACCCGTCGAGCACGGCCTTCTCCGGCGCGTCCGCGGGGAGAGAGGCGTAGATCCGATCGGCTACGCGCTTGTAGCCGATCACCCGCGCGGCGACGTCACCCTCCAACGCGGACGCAGACACGGTGCCCAGAAGCTCGGCCATGCGCCCGGTGACGTTCCGCTTGAGGATCTCCATCTGCGGGAACCGGTCGCGCGCCATGAGGTAGCCCTGCATCAGCGCCGCGTCGTGCTGCGACGACGCGTAGATGTGCGGCATCGCGCGATCATCCACGATGACCTCCACCGGCCCCTTGAGCCCGGGCAACTTCGTGCCCTTGGGTGTCTCCTCGTCGGGTGTCTCCTCGTCGGGCGTCTCCTCGTCGGGCGTCTCCTCGATAGGGGGAGGCGCGGGGGAGTCGGAGCTGCAGCCGCTCGCGCCTCCGAGCAAGGCCAGTACCACCAGACCAACCGAAGACAGCGAAGCAAGGTGTCGCACGAGAATCTCCGCGCCAAGGGGGATGCGAAGCTAGCACAGCCGCGTGACTCACCTGAGCTACTGCCGCGACAACGCCTGGTAGACCTGGGCGGGGCACTGATCGATGGTCTCGTCGTCAAGGTCCCAGAACTGGGAGGTGCAGATGCCGATCAGCTTCGAGCCTGGGTCCACCCAGAACCGGGAGCTGAAGATCCCCACCCAGAAGTAGGTGCCCACCGGGCCGAGGGCTTTCGCTCGCGCGGGGTCATCATTGACGGCGAATCCCAGGCCGAAGCCCGAGTCAAAGAAGTTGGCTCGCAAGCGGCCAATCTGGTTGGTCGTCATCAGGTCCACGGAGGCGGGTGACAGGAGGCGCTGGTCCTTGTGTCCCCCCTTGTTGGCGATCATCCGCAAGAAGATGGCGTAGTCACTCACCGTGGAGAGCAAGCCTCCGCCGCCGGAGACGTACGTCCGCGGCCCGGCCGTCTGCACATCCGACGCGTACACGGCATCCCCGTCGCTCAAATTCCTGCCCGTGACAGGTACGCGCTCCAGCGTTCTCTCCGGACCGAGGCGGTAGAGCACGGCCACCTCGTCAACACGGTTCTCGGGGGGATAGAAGAAGGTGTCCTGCATGCCGAGCGGCTCGAAGATGCGCTCCTCCAGGAACTTGTCGAGCGGCCTGCCCGAGACGGCTTCGATGACGCGGCCGAGGATGTCCGTACTCAGGCTATAGGTGTAGTGCTCGCCCGGCTCGTGGAGCAGCGGCAACGCGGCGAGTTTCTGGGACTGCTCCGCGAGCGTGCCCTCCGTGTGGCCGACACCATCACTGACGCCGGCCCGTGCGTAGATATCCGCCAGGGGTGGGCCCATGAAGCGGTAGCTCAAGCCCGAGGTGTGCGTCAGGAGGCTCCGGACGGTCAGCGGCTGCCGGGCGGGGCGCGTACTGTAGCTTCCATCGGGGGAGACCTCGCCCAGCACGGTGGGGTGAGCCCACTCGGGCAGGTACCTGCCCAGCGGGGCGTCGAGGTCGATCTTCCCCTCTTCCACGAGCATCATCACCGCGGTGCTGGTGATGGGCTTGGTCATCGAGGCGATGCGGATCAGCGTCTTCTCATCAAAGGACCGGCCGCGCTCACGTTCCATGGAGCCGAAGGTCTCCAGATAGCGCTCACTGCCGTCGAGCCGCTCCACGAACACGAGGGCGCCAGGAAGCTTCTGCCTGGCCACGGCCTGGCGGAAGAAATCACCGACAGGGGCCAGCTTCTGGGCCAGCGGACCGTGGGACTTCGAAGCTTCCTGGACCTGGCCACCGCGCGGTGATGCGCAGGACAGGACCACCAGCAATGAAAACGGCAGGGACAAGCATCGGCGCATGAGACTCCGCTCCAGGTGAGTGTTGCGCATAAGTAAGGATAGGGGCTCGAGCGTGCGTCGGCGTCACGAATGCCGCGTCGCGACTCTGGCCAGGGGAAGCAGTGTCGATTGTAGCGCCACCGTTCGTCGCTCGGTGCTCGGTCCCTGCCAGGCCAGGCGCATCCCTACACGCCCGGAGGCACCCTCGCGCTGAGCAAAAGAGAGGTCACCATGTCTGTCTGTTTTCAATGCGGAGTGGAGAACGCCCCCGGTTCACGCTTCTGTAGCCAGTGCGGCCAGGCCCTCAGCCCAAGCCTCCCCGAGCCGCCGGAGGCGCCGTCGGCCTTCAGCCAACCCGCCCCGGTGGGAGGGCCGCCAGTGGTGGCAACCCCGTTCACCCCTATTCCGGTGTCCTCCTCTTATGACAAGGCGGCGGTGGACCCGGCCGTGAAAGCCCTCGTCATCATTGGCACGCTGTTCGTGCCGCTGCTGGGAATCATCCTGGGCGCCATCTACCTGGCCTCGGGGTCTCCTGAGAAGCAGGCGGTGGGGCGCCTATGGCTCATCGTCGGGACCTCCTTGATCGGCCTGTACCTGCTCTGCGTGGCCGCGGGGGCATGACCATGGCGGGCACGAAAGGCCTCACGGTCAATGCGGTCCACCTCGGTCCGGAGGCCAGCCAGGCCTTCGAGGCCGCCTGTGGAACACTTTTGGGGAGCGGTGATTATTGGTACGACCCGCTCTCGGGCCTCTGGGGGGCGTGGGGAGGACCGGCCTTCCCCCGGCCGATCGCTCCAGGGCTGAGGCTGGGGGGGCCCCTGCCGTTCAACGCCTCGGGAGGACAGACGGCTGTCGTGGTCAACGGGCGGGCGCTCCACCCCACCGAGTTCATGCAGCTCATCGCCACATACGGCGATGCGGTTCCCGGGCGTTATTGGCTGAATGCCCATGGGGACATCTTCGCCCAGAACGGGCTGTTCCTGTTCAACGTCCAGGGGACACCCCAACGCGCGCCCGCTCCCGTGCTCCCGGAAACACGCTCTGACTCGGAGCAAGGCGCCCTCGCGCAGGGAATGGAGGAGCTGAGAAAGCAGCTCCGCGAGCTTGGGGATGCGGGACAGCTGAGCCCGGATCGCCAACAGGTGCTCGCGTCGGTGGTGGAGGAGGCCCAGCACAGGCTCCTCACCCCTTCCAGCGATCCCCAGGCCAGCCTGCGGCACATGCGTACGCTCCTCGAGCGTGTCACCTCGTTGGACTCGCACAGCCATCCGGGCCCCCCCACTCCCCGCAGGCTCACGCGCCGAGCGCCTCTCCGCCGTGGCAGCCGAACTCCGGCGCCATCTGACCGTGGAGCTGGTGGATGCCCGGGCGTCGCCCGAGGACAAGCAGGAGCTGATGAACCTCTACACGCGCGTGGGCCACGCCGACGCGGCGCTCCACTCGCCGCGCATGAGCGATGACCGCGCGGCGCTCGCCTACGAGCGCGAGGTGCTTCGCCGGCTCGCCTTGGACGTGCGCACGTACGTGCTGCGGACCCACCTCATGATCGCGGAGCCCTTCTGGGACTCGCCTCCCAAGCCGAGGGATCCCAACACGGTGTGCTTCTCGGGCGGCGCGGACGTGCTCCGGCTGATCCAACCGGTCTGTGCCGAGCGTGGGCTGAAGCTCTTCCCCTTCGCCAGCAACCAGGACTCCGGCCAGGAGCGATGGAACCAGCTCTGTGCCAGCAACATCGCCATCTTCGATCTGACGGTACCGCCCGGGCCGGAGCTGGCCTCCGTCTGCTACGACCTCGGTCTGGCGTTCGCCCTGGGCCGTCCTGCTCTCATCGTGGCCACGCTCGGGCAGCGGCTCCCCTTCGATGTGGATGTCCCTCCCGTCGAACTTCGGGGGGATGGCGGGGACATCCGCCGTCTGGGCGAGGCGCTGGATGAGAGGCTCTACGGCCAGCAGCGAAACGTCGGGCAGAGCGCCATCCAGGGGACGGTGGCCTACGCGTTGCGGCGGCTCGGCCAGGGACGTGGCGACTGGCGGACGCTGGGAAGGCTGCACGCGCTCGGCGAGCAGCAGAACCCCGGTGCCCTGGAAGCCCGCGGCCTCCTGGAGACAGTCCTGGAGCACTCCCGCGAAGGGGCGCTCCGACTCATCCACCCTGCCTGGGTGGGGCGCTATCCCTCGCCCGGAGAGCGCCGCTGCTTCCACGTCATGCCCTTTCGCGAGCACTGGTCCGCTGACGCCATGCGGCTCACCGAGCAGGAGTGCCAACAGCGGGGTGTCCAGTACATCCGAGGCGATCGCGTCCAGGATCCGCGCATCAACCACTCCATCTGGGAGGAACTCTGTCGGGCCTCCCACGTGGTCGTGGATCTGACGGGCTACAACGCCAACGTGGCACTGGAGCTGGGCCTGGCCGATGCCCTGGGACGCCACGCCCTGATCGTCGGACAGGGCGATACCGTGGAGCGGCTCTTCCCTGCCCTGGCCAAGAGACGCGTGCATCCCTACGCCCTCGCGAACGGGGACGCGCGGATCCACGAGCTGCTGGCCACATTCCTGAGCCCGAGCCGGGACGAAAGCCTGGAGGGCCCGCTGAGCCTCGGGTGAGCGTCGCAGACGGATGCCGTGGGCTCGCGTCACATCCGGCTGGGATCGACTCCTTCAACGGGGGGACGTGTGTCCTCGCACCGAACCCCTCCGCAAGGAGAGCCCCATGCCTCGTCATCGCGCAGCAGCCCTCTGGAACCTCCCGTGGGAGGCATGCCTGCCCATCTGTCGAATGGTCGCTCGACACCTGGGATGGCGAATCACGAGCGAGAGCTCGACCTGGGTGGCCTTCGTGGAGGAGCGCCAGAACGTGTCCCTGACCGCTCCGGTCACGGTGACCGTCATGTTCTTTGGCACGGGGCCCATGACCACGCGGCTCGTCCTCGATGTCTCCAGCATGGGACCGCTCCAGTCGAGCTACGTGAAGCAACAGGCGGACAGGGTGGGCCAGCTGCTCGAACAGACCGCCGCCCGGTTGCCCGGGCGCAAGGTCGCATCCCGAGGCCAGGTTCCGCTGCCACAAGGGCCCTGCTCCCGGAGCTTCGTCGTCAACGGGGTGCGCTTGAGCGATGCCCAGCTACAGGCGCTGGAGCGCACCTACCACACGCGATTCCAGAATGGGCGCTACTGGTACGACCACTCCTCGGGAGCCTGGGGAGTCGAGGGAGGGCCTGGGGTTGGAGTCATCCCCGCGGATCTCCCGATCGGTGGGCCGCTGCGCGCGGATGCCTCGAACGGAGATACCGGCTTCTTCGTCAATGGCCGTGAACTGCACTCAGCGGATGTCGCGGGACTCAAGCGCATCTGGCCGGCGGTGTTCCCTGGGCGCTACTGGATCGACGCGCGGACGAACTACGGCATCGAAGGTGGCCAGCTGCTCGGCAACCTTCAGGCGCAGTTGCAGGCGCGAGTGCAGGCACAGGCCATGTCGCTGGCAGGGGGTGGGGTCGGCGGGCCGTGGAGCGTCTCCTCGGGCGGAACAACCGTGGGCGGAGACGGACAGGGCTTCATGTACGCCTCGGTGAGCGGCTCCTCCAACATGTGGTTCAGCAGCTAGCCCATGCCCTTCCACGAGTCTGTCTGTCTGCTGCGATTCGGCTCGGATGGGTCCGTCAGCCAGAGCCTAGGAGACGAGGCGCCCCGCGCGGGCGAGCCGGAGCAAGCCGGCGCGGACGTCGGACCACTGACGCATCAGCGCCTCGGACGGCTCGCCGATTCTGCTCGCCGTGTCGAGCAGCGGGAACATCGAGGCCGGTGCGCCCGGGCTGGGCGAGTGATCGACCGTCGGGAGGATCGTGGTCATCCCGGCATGGGCCTGGCGCTCGACGCGCACGACGCCGTCGGGCCAGCGCTCGACGAGGGCATTGACGACGGTCGCGACCGCAGCCTCGGGTAGCCGCTGCTCGGTTGCCTCGGCCCACCGCACCAGGACTGCAAGCCCGCGCAGCACGTCGTAGAAGTAGAAGCGCGGGAACGTGAGTGCGCGCCAGGCCACCGCCGCGCCGCGTTCCTCGGCGTTGTGCAGGGTCCGCGAGCCGTGGATGAGGGCACGATCGATCATGAAGCCCCCGACGCGAGCGACGAAGGCGCGCTGCTCGCTCGTCCCGCCTCCGCCGAGCAGCATGGCCTCGAGCGGCGCGACAGTTCCGACCATCGAGCTCGGGCACTCGCCGGTCTGGAGGTATGCGGTGGTGTCGCAATTAAGGCCGCCATCGGCCATCTGGTACCGCACGAACCAGGGCCTGACCCAGGGCAGCGCACGCTCGACGTCGATGCCGCACGCGGCCAGCACCGGGTACATCGTGCCGAGGGCGCAATGACAAGCACTGTCGCGCTGCAGGTCGGCGCCCGGGGCATCGCTCGGGTGGATCGGGAAGAAGTGCAAGAGGCGATCGACCCTGGCGGCTAATGCCTTGGAGGCGCGCGCCGGGATTTGGCGTGCTTCGCCAAGTTCGTGGAGCAGCAACATGTGCCACCATGGGGAGTGCCACTTGGGCCAGTACGGATCGAGCTCAACGCTGCGCTGCGCGGCATCCGAACCGAGGTAGGCGACGGAATCGGCAATCCCACGCTCGACTTCAGCGCTGCGGAGCGGAGTGGGACTGGGAACGGCGGCAAGCTTCTCGAGGTCGATCATCATCCGCGACTCTGGCCCGGGAAGTCTCACAGATCTAGCGCCAGGGTAACCTCGGGCTGCGTCTGGCGTTCTGACCCTGGCCGGCGCGGGGGTGGCCTTGCGCGACGCGAGGCGCGGAAGTACAGCAAGTCCCCATGGCACTCTCCGCGACCATGTACCACGTGCAGGTGAACCTCTCGGACGTGGATCGCGGCGTGTATCAGCCCCTCGATCTGCGCCTGGCACGCCACCCGTCCGAGAGCATGCGCTACCTGCTCACGCGCACCCTGGCCTACTGCCTCTCCTATGAGGAAGGGATCTCCTTCAGCAAGGGCGGTATCTCCTCCACCGACGAGGCGCCCATCTCCGTGCGCGATCCCACCGGAGTGCTGCTCGCCTGGATCGACATCGGGTCCCCGTCCGCCGAGCGTCTGCACAAAGCATCCAAGGCAGCCCGCCAGGCCTGATTCATAGTCAGGGGCTGCGGAGACCAGAAGGTGAGCGGGGTCGGGCACTTGTGCTGGAGGAGGCCTGTCCTGGTGCTCACCGCTCGATGGTGTGCCGGATCCTGATCGCGCCCCTTGGGTGTCGTTGGAGGTAGGCGAGCAGGCATCCTACCTGTCCGGTTCCCTGTAGGGAACAGGTGAGTTACAGCGCCCCGGGGAAGAAGGCGGAGGGATGGAGCAGGCGAGCCCCATCCCCCCAAGTGGCTTCCGCTGGAAGAAGGCGCAGGAGCCGGGAGCAGTGGAGCATGAGAGGAGTGCCAGGACAACGGCGGCGAGCGCTGCGCTGGGCCGAGTTGGAGTGGAGCCAGCAGTTGGTGGACCCGAGGCAGGCGCGAGGCAAGAGGTACGAGCACCACGGGCTGCTGATGCTGCTGGTGGCGGCGTTCGCCTGTGGGCTGAAGA